>NZ_JAUTXS020000018.1:0-103341 GCF_030658255.1 Pseudomonas sp. RAC1 | reverse complement strand
ACCTGATCCCATCCCGAACTCAGCAGTGAAACGATGCATCGCCGATGGTAGTGTGGGGTTTCCCCATGTGAGAGTAGGTCATCGTCAAGATTCATTTCGCAAAACCCCTATCTGCGCGAGCAGGTAGGGGTTTTGTCTTTTCTAGTGGCTGATAATTTCTGACAGGATAGGATCGAGGACGGGTCTCACGACGAGCTCAGACGCGCCTTTCCTCTGCAATCAATGCTAACTGCGCCTGTAACGCACCATCTCCCACATTTTCGGTCGGAACACTAGAATAGAGCCGACTTTCCTACCAGACCTCCCTATGCCTAACGTCGCCGACCCTGAAGCGCTGGCCGATCTGCCGCTGGATGACCTCGTGGCTTGTCATGAGTGCGACCTGCTATTACGCAGGCCCGTTTTGAAAAACGATGAGAAAGCCCTATGCCCGCGTTGCGGCTATGAGCTCTACGCGCATCGACACAATGTGGTCAATCGAAGTCTGGCATTGGTCCTGACCGCCCTGTTGCTCTACGTTCCGGCCAACTTCCTACCTATCATGCAGCTTCACCTGTTCGGCCAGACCTCCGACGACACCGTCTGGAGCGGCGTGCTAGGTCTGTATCATTCCGATATGCGAGGAGTCGCCGTGGTGGTGTTCCTCTGCAGCATGGCTATTCCGCTGCTCAAGCTGCTATGTCAGTTGCTGGTACTGTTGAGTATTCGCCTGAATATCGGTCGCAGTCATGGCCTGCTGGTCTATCGCATTTATCACCACCTGCGTGAGTGGGGCATGCTTGAGGTCTATTTCATGGGTGTACTGGTGGCGATCGTCAAACTGGTCGATCTTGCGCAATTGACGCTGGGCCTGGGGCTGTTTTGCTTTATCAGCCTGTTACTGGTCCAAGTGTGGCTCGAGGTGGTGATGTCCCCACATCAGATCTGGGTCGCGCTGTCGGGGGAGGACACCCATGCGGGCGATTGATGCCGGTATTCTGGTGTGCAACGAATGTCATGCGTTAAACCGTCAGCGTCATGGCCACGACTCGCAGGCTTGTAGCCGTTGTGGCGCTGTAGTGCATGCCCGGCGCCCTAATAGCATCGTCTACACCTGGGCTTTGCTCATCACGGCGATGATTCTCTACATTCCGGCCAATCTGCTGCCGATCATGACCGTCAGCACACTGGGCCAGGGCAGTCCGGACACCATCATGTCCGGAGTCATTACATTGATGAAGCATGGCATGTTGCCGATTGCCGCCGTGGTCTTCACCGCCAGTATTCTGGTGCCTACCTTCAAGCTGATCGGTATAGGGCTGTTGCTGTACTCGGTTCAGCGTCACCAGCCTCTTTCCGCACGGCAGCGGATTCTGATGTACCGGTTCATTGAGTTCATCGGTCGCTGGTCGATGCTGGATATCTTCGTCATCGCCATCTTGGTGGCCGTGGTGAAATTCGGCCGTATTGCCAGTGTCGAACCCAATCTCGGCGCCGTTGCTTTCGCTGCCGTAGTGATTTTGACGATGCTTGCTGCCTTAACCTTCGATCCCCGACTGATCTGGGACAACACGGAGTCGGATGACGACCATGAGTGATCTGCCAACGGCAAAAACCCGCCCAGCTTCCAATTGGTCGGCCATCTGGATCCTTCCCTTGATTGCGCTACTTATCGGCGGTTGGCTTGCCTGGCAGGCTTATCGTGAGGCGGGTGTGGAGATCCAGGTGCGCTTCGAAACGGGTGAGGGGATCGTCGCCAACAAGACTGAGGTCATCTTCAAAGGGATGTCGGTCGGTAAGGTCAAGTCATTGGTGCTGGATGCCGAAGGCAGCAATAAAGGCGTGATCGCGACCATCGAGATGAATAAGGCAGCCGAAGTACACCTGACCACAGGCACGCGCTTTTGGCTGGTCAAACCGAGCGTGAGCCTTGCTGGCATATCGGGACTCGAAACGCTGGTCTCCGGCAACTACATTGCAGTCGATCCGGGGCAGGGTGAGCCTACCAAGCGGTTCAAGGCCTTGGCCGAGGCGCCGCCGCTGTCCGATAAGGAGCCAGGCTTGCACCTGACCCTCAAGGCTGACCGTCTGGGGTCGCTGAACCGTGACAGTCCGGTGTTCTACAAACAGATTCAAGTCGGCAAGGTGAAGAGCTACAAACTGTCCGATGATCACGATACGGTCGAGATCAAGCTGTTCATCGAACCTGAATACGCGAACCTGGTGCGCAAACACACGCGCTTCTGGAATGCCAGCGGTATCAGCATCGACGCCAACCTGTCCGGCGTGAAGGTGCGCAGTGAGTCGCTGTCGAGCATCATCGCCGGCGGTATCGCCTTCGCCACGCCTGAGCATCGCAAGGACAGCCCGCCCACCGACCCGAATCTCCCGTTCCGGCTGTACGAGGATTTCGATGCTGCCCAAGCCGGTATCCGGGTCAAGGTGCACCTGACCGACTATGACGGTTTGCAGGCTGGCCGTACGCCTGTGATGTACAAGGGGATTCAGGTCGGCTCGATGAAGACCCTGAAGATCGACGACGACCTCACCGGTGCAATGGCAGAACTGACGCTCGATCCGCTGGCCGAGGACTACCTGGTCGAGGGTACGCAGTTCTGGGTGGTCAAACCGTCCATTTCCCTGGCCGGTATCACCGGTATCGAGGCGCTGGTCAAAGGTAACTACATCGCCATTCGGCCGGGCGAGAAAGGGGCGCGTCCGCAGCGCGAGTTTGAAGCCCGCCCCAAGGCGCCGCCACTCGATCTCAAGGCGCCCGGGCTGCACTTGGTGCTGTTCGCCGATACGCTAGGTTCGCTGGAAGTGGGCAGTCCGGTGACCTACCGCCAGGTCCGGGTCGGCAGCGTGCAGAGCTATCAGTTCGCTCGCAACAGCAAGCGTATTCTGATTGGCGTTCATATCGAGAAGGAGTACGCCAATCTGGTCAATGGTTCTACACGTTTCTGGAATGCCAGCGGCATCACGCTCACCGGCGGTCTATCGGGTATCAAGATCAAGAGTGAGTCGCTGCAAACGCTGATGGCTGGGGGTATCGCATTCGATACGCCGCAGCCAAACGTGCCTTTGAAACGCCATATTCCGCGCTTCCGTCTGCTGGAGAACGAGGAGGCCGCCAATCGAGCTGGCAGCCTGATTACCATTCGCGTGGATCGCGCCGATGGTCTGAAGCCCGGTACGCCGATCCGCTTCCGTGGTCTTGAAGTCGGCAGCCTCGAAAGCGTCGACCTCACTGCCGACCTGCAGGCTGTGCTGCTGCGTGCGCGGATTACCGAGTCGGCAGACCGTATCGCTCGTGTAGGGACTCAATTCTGGGTGGTGAAGCCGGCGCTCGGGCTCGTTCGCACCGAGAACCTGGATACCTTGGTCAGTGGGCAGTACCTGGAGGTGCAGCCTGCCTCGAACAATCGAGGGCCGCAGCGCGATTTCATCGCCTTGAGCGAGGCCCCTGAAGTGAAAGGTCCTGAACTTGGCCTGCCGCTGACACTCAGCGCACCGAGGCGCGGCTCCATCAAGCCTGGCGTACCGGTCACTTATCGAGAGGTGCAAGTAGGCAAGGTCACCGGCTATGAGCTGGGCCAGAGTGCCGATCGTGTGTTGATCCACATACTCATCGAGCCTCGTTATGCGGCCTTGGTGCGCGGCGGTAGTCGTTTCTGGAACAGCAGCGGCTTTGGTTTCGACTGGGGCCTGTTCAAGGGCGCCACAGTGCGTACCGAATCGTTGGAAACTCTCATTGACGGTGGTATCGCCTTCGCGACGCCAGACGGGGAGCAGATGGGCAATCCTGCACGTGCGCAGCAGACTTTCCCGCTGTTCGACAAGCCAGACGACGCCTGGTTAGTGTGGGCGCCCAAGATTCCGCTGGGCAAATAGAACAACTGCCGGGCTGCCAAGCGCAGCCCGTTCTTGTGAACGCACGTTGACTACAAGGCATGCTCAAATTTCAGGCAACAAAAAACCGACCCTAAGGTCGGTTTTTTTTGTTCAAGCGCGTCGCTTAGGCAGCTGCAGCTTCTTTCAGCGCCTTGATGTGGCCATTCAGACGGCCTTTGTGGCGAGCAGCCTTGTTCTTGTGGATGATGCCTTTGTCGGCCATACGGTCGATGACAGGCACAGCCAGAGTGTAGGCAGCTTGCGCTTTTTCGGCGTCTTTAGCGTCGATGGCCTTGACTACGTTCTTGATGTAGGTACGGACCATGGAACGCAGGCTGGCGTTGTGGCTGCGACGCTTCTCAGCCTGTTTTGCACGTTTCTTGGCGGAAGGTGTGTTGGCCACCGTCGAGCTCCTCGAAAGACTTTTGGGTAAATAGCAAACAAATAAGGCCGCGAATCATGCCGATGACTCGGACGGATGTCAAGGCCAGTTGCAAGGATCTGCCGAGTGGCATGCGAGCGCGGAAGGAGAGATTCCTTTCTGCGCAACGACCTGTAAACTCGGAAGTTTATTGCACCCCTGCAGAGAAGCGGGATTATCGCATACTCCAGCGCCATCTGGCAGCGCTCTCAAGTCTCAGGCGTAAAACTTTTCGATGAACCTGCTCAAATCCCTGGCTGCCGTCAGTTCGATCACCATGATTTCCCGGGTGCTCGGCTTTGTGCGCGACACCATACTGGCGCGCATTTTCGGCGCTGGCGTGGCCACCGACGCCTTCTTCATCGCCTTCAAACTGCCCAATCTGCTGCGACGTATTTTTGCCGAAGGCGCGTTTTCCCAAGCATTCGTGCCTATTCTGGCCGAGTACAAATCCCAACAAGGCGAGGAGGCGACGCGAACTTTCATCGCTTATGTCAGCGGCCTGCTGACATTGGTGCTGGCGTTGGTCACGGCACTGGGGATACTGGCTGCGCCCTGGGTGGTGTGGGTCACCGCGCCAGGTTTCGTCGACAGCACCGAGAAGTACGCGCTCACCACTGCGCTTCTGCGAGTGACCTTTCCTTATATATTGCTGATCTCGCTGTCGTCGCTGGTAGGGGCGATTCTCAACACCTGGAACCGCTTCACGGTACCGGCGTTCACGCCCACGCTGTTGAACGTGGCGATGATCGGCTTCGCCGTGTTCCTCACGCCTTACTTCGACCCGCCGATCATGGCGTTGGCCTGGGGTGTGCTGGCCGGCGGCCTTGCGCAGTTGCTTTACCAACTGCCCGCGTTGAAGAAAATCGGCATGCTCGTACTGCCGCGCCTGAATTTGCGCGATACAGGTGTATGGCGCGTGCTCAAGCAGATGCTGCCGGCAATCCTCGGGGTGTCGGTGAGCCAGATCTCGTTGATCATCAACACCATCTTCGCCTCGTTCCTGGTCGCCGGGTCGGTGTCCTGGATGTACTACGCCGACCGTCTCATGGAGTTACCCTCGGGGGTGCTGGGTGTAGCGCTGGGAACCATTCTGCTGCCTACGCTGGCCAAGACCTACGCCAATCGGGATCGTGAAGAGTATTCGCGAATTCTCGATTGGGGCCTGCGCCTGTGCTTCCTGCTGGTATTGCCCTGCACCCTGGCCCTGGCGATCCTCGCCGAACCCCTGACGGTAGCGCTGTTCCAGTATGGCAAGTTCACCGCGACCGATGCCGCGATGACCCAGAGAGCACTGATCGCCTACTCCGTGGGACTGCTGGCGATCATTCTGGTCAAGGTACTGGCTCCAGGCTTCTATGCCCAGCAGAACATTCGTACCCCGGTCAGGATCGCGGTCTTCACGCTGGTCTGCACCCAGTTGTTCAACCTGGCGCTGGTCGGCCCGCTGCAGCATGCGGGCCTGGCCCTGGCCATCAGTCTGGGCGCGTGCCTGAATGCCGGACTGCTGTTCTGGAAGCTGCGCAGCCATCAGTTGTTCCAGCCACAGCCTGGCTGGATGCTGTTCCTCGCCAAACTGGTGCTGGCGGTGACGCTGATGTCGGCGGTACTGTTGCTGGGCATGCACGTCATGCCGGCCTGGGAGCAGGGCAACATGCTCGCGCGCTTTCTGCGCCTGGGGGCTTTGATCTTTGCTGGCGTGGTGACTTACTTCGGCTGCCTGCTGCTGTGCGGCTTCCGGCCACGGCATTTTGCCCGCAAGGCGCTGCACTGAGACCCTCCGTCGCCCTGGCGTCGATTTTTCCAACTCCATGGCCCACCAAGTCGTTGCTGCCTGTCACCAGCGCCCTGGTGTGGTTATAATCGACCACTTTATGAGCAAGAAGCGCGTTATGCAGCTGGTTCGAGGTCTTCACAACCTGCGCCCCGAGTACCGGGGCTGTGTCGCCACCATTGGCAACTTCGACGGAGTGCACCGGGGCCACCAGGCCATCCTGGCGCGCCTGCGCGAGCGCGGACAAGCGCTCGGGCTGCCGACGTGCGTGGTGATCTTCGAGCCCCAGCCGCGCGAGTACTTCGCGCCGGATACTGCGCCGGCCCGCCTGGCGCGTCTGCGCGACAAGGTCGAGTTGCTGGCCGCCGAGGGCATCGACCGAGTGCTGTGCATGGCCTTCAACCAGCGCTTGAGCGAGCTGAGTGCCGAGCAGTTCGTCGAGACGATCCTGGTCGACGGCCTCGGTGTGCGTCATCTCGAAGTGGGCGACGATTTCCGCTTCGGCTGCGATCGCGCCGGCGACTTCGCCTTTCTGGTCGAGGCTGGCAAGCGCCATGGATTTACCGTCGAGGCCGCGCAAACCGTGGTTCAGGACGGTCTGCGGGTCAGCAGCACGCAAGTGCGCACGGCCTTGGCCAATGCTGACTTCGCCATGGCTGCGCACCTGCTGGGCCGTCCCTACACCATCAGCGGACGCGTCCTGCACGGCCAGAAACTGGCTCGCCAGCTGGGCACGCCGACCGCCAACGTCCAGCTCAAGCGTCGCCGCATACCGTTGTCCGGCGTGTACCTGACCAGCGCCGAGATCGACGGCAAGGTTTGGCCAGGCATCGCCAATATCGGGGTTCGACCCACCGTCGCCGGTGACGGCCGTCCCCACCTGGAGATTCATCTGCTGGATTACGCCGGCGACCTGTATGGCCGGCGCCTGACGGTGGAATTCCACCACAAGCTGCGCGAGGAGCAGCGATTCGCCTCCCTGGAGGCGCTGAAGTCGGCGATCGACGCGGACATCGCCGCCGCACGTGCCCACTGGCACGCTCAACCGCTAACCAAGAGCCTGAAATGACCGACTACAAAGCCACGCTTAACCTCCCGGACACCGCCTTCCCCATGAAGGCCGGCCTGCCTCAGCGCGAACCGCAGATCCTGCAGCGCTGGGACAGCATTGGCCTGTACCGGAAGTTGCGCGAGATTGGCAAGGACCGTCCGAAGTTCGTCCTGCACGACGGCCCGCCCTATGCCAACGGCAAGATCCACATCGGTCATGCACTGAACAAGATCCTGAAAGACATGATCGTGCGTTCGAAGACCCTGTCCGGCTTCGACGCGCCGTATGTTCCGGGCTGGGACTGCCACGGCCTGCCGATCGAGCACAAGATCGAGGTTACCCACGGCAAGCACCTGAGCCCCGACCAGACCCGCGAATTGTGCCGCGCCTACGCCGCCGAGCAGATCGAAGGGCAGAAGGCCGAATTCATTCGCCTGGGTGTGCTGGGCGACTGGGACAATCCCTACAAGACTATGGACTTCGCCAACGAAGCCGGTGAAATCCGTGCGCTGGCCGAGATGGTCAAGCAAGGGTTCGTGTTCAAGGGCCTCAAACCAGTGAACTGGTGCTTCGATTGCGGCTCGGCATTGGCTGAGGCCGAGGTCGAGTATGCGGACAAGAAGTCCCAGACGCTGGACGTCGCTTTCCCCATCAGCCCTTCCGACACCGGCAAGCTGGCGGCAGCGTTCGGCATGGACACGCTGCCCAAGCCTGCTTCCATCGTGATCTGGACCACTACTGCCTGGACGATTCCTGCCAACCAGGCGTTGAGTGTCCATGCCGATTTCAGCTACGCCTTGGTGGATGTGGGCGACCGCCTGCTCGTGCTGGCTGAGGAGCTGGTGGCTGCCTGTCTCGATCGTTACGGCCGTGAGGGTCAGATCATCGCGCGTACGCCAGGTGCGGCCCTGGAACTGATCAACTTCCGTCATCCCTTCTACGACCGTAACTCGCCGATCTATCTGGCCGACTACGTCGAGCTCAGCGCAGGCACTGGTATCGTCCATACTGCGCCGTCCTATGGTGAGGACGACTTCATCACCTGCAAGCGCTACGGCATGCAAAACGATGAAATTCTCACGCCTGTGCAAAGCAACGGCGTGTACGCGCCTTCACTGGAATTCTTCGGTGGCCAGTTCATCTGGAAGGCCAATCCGGCCATCGTCGAGAAGCTGCAGGAAGTCGACGCGCTGCTGCACACAGAAACCATCTCCCACAGCTACATGCATTGCTGGCGCCACAAGTCCCCGCTGATCTATCGCGCCACGGCGCAATGGTTCGTCGGCATGGACAAGCAGCCTGCCAGCGGTGAGAACCTGCGTGAGCGCGCGCTCAAGGCCATCGAGGACACCCAGTTCGTGCCGGCGTGGGGCCAGGCGCGCCTGCATGCGATGATCGCCACCCGTCCGGACTGGTGCATCTCGCGTCAACGCAACTGGGGCGTGCCAATCCCGTTCTTCCTCGACAAACAGACCGGTGAATTGCACCCGCGCACCGTCGAATTGATGGAGGCGGTAGCCAAACGCGTCGAGCAGCAGGGTATCGAGGCCTGGTTCAAGCTCGACGCTGCCGAGCTGCTGGGTGATGAGGCCGCGCAGTACGAGAAGATCGCCGACACCCTGGACGTCTGGTTCGACTCTGGCACCACTCATTGGCACGTGCTGCGCGGCTCGCATGACATCGGTCATGCCACGGGGCCTCGCGCCGACCTGTATCTGGAAGGCTCCGACCAGCACCGCGGCTGGTTCCATTCCTCGTTGCTCACCGGCTGCGCCATCGATGGTCATGCCCCCTACCGCGAGCTGCTGACCCACGGCTTCACCGTCGACGAGAACGGCCGCAAGATGTCCAAGTCGCTGGGCAACACCATCGAGCCTGAAAAGGTCAACAACTCCCTGGGCGCCGATATCCTGCGTCTTTGGGTGGCCGCGACCGACTACTCCGGCGAGATGGCCGTTTCCGAGCAGATCCTGCAGCGCAGCGCCGATGCCTACCGGCGCATCCGCAACACTGCACGCTTCCTGCTTTCCAACCTGTCCGGTTTCGACCCGGCCCGCGATCTGCTGCTGGCCGAAGACATGCTGGCGCTCGACCGCTGGGCGGTCGACCGCACGTTGCTGCTGCAACGCGAGCTGCAGGAGCACTACGGCGAGTATCGCTTCTGGAACGTCTATTCCAAGGTGCACAACTTCTGCGTGCAGGAGTTGGGCGGCTTCTACCTCGACATCATCAAGGACCGTCAGTACACCACTGGCGCCAACAGCGTCGCCCGCCGCTCCTGCCAGACCGCGCTGTACCACATCAGCGAGGCCTTGGTGCGCTGGATTGCGCCGATCCTGTCCTTCACCGCCGATGAGATCTGGCAGTACCTGCCCGGTGAGCGCAATGAATCGGTGATGCTCAACGAGTGGTATCAGGGCCTGACCGAGCTGCCGCAGGACAGTGAGTTGGACCGCGCGTACTGGGACCGCATCATGGCGGTCAAGGCGGCGGTCAACAAAGAGCTGGAGAACCAGCGCACGGCCAAGGTCATCGGCGGCAACCTGCAGGCCGAAGTGAGCCTGTTCGCTGAAGAGGGCCTGAGCGCCGACCTGGCCAAACTGGGCGATGAACTGCGCTTCGTGCTCATCACGTCGGCCGCCAGTTTGGCCCCATTCGCCCAGGCCCCGGCCGAGGCGGTGGCAACCGAGGTGGAGGGCCTGAAGCTCAAGGTGGTCAAGTCCGGTCACGCCAAGTGCGGTCGTTGCTGGCACTTCCGCGCCGATGTCGGCAGCCATCCGGAGCACCCGGAGATCTGCGGGCGTTGCGTCGACAACATCAGCGGCAAGGGCGAGGTGCGCCGCTATGCCTAATCCTGCCGCAGGGCGCTTCGGCCGGCTGGCCTGGCTGTGGCTGAGCTTGCTGGTCTTGGTCCTCGACCAGGCCACCAAGCTGTACTTCGACAACGCCCTGACCATGTACCAGCAGATCGTGGTGATTCCCGACTACTTCAGCTGGACGCTGGCCTACAACACAGGCGCGGCCTTCAGTTTCCTGGCCGATAGCTCGGGCTGGCAGCGCTGGCTGTTCGCGCTCATCGCGGTCGTGGTCAGCGCCGTGCTGGTGGTCTGGCTCAAGCGCCTGGGGCGCAACGAGACCTGGCTGGCTGTCGCGCTGGCCTTGGTACTGGGCGGCGCCATCGGCAACCTGTGGGACCGGGTAGTGCTTGGCCATGTGGTCGACTTCATCCTGGTCCACTGGCGCAATACGCACTATTTCCCCGCCTTCAACCTGGCCGACAGCGCAATTACGGTGGGTGCGGTGATGTTGGCGCTGGACATGTTCAAGAGCAAGAAGTCCGAGGAGGCCGTGCATGACTGACACCCGTATCGGCCAGAACACCGAAGTCACCCTGCACTTCGCGTTGCATCTGGAAAACGGCGACACTGTCGACAGTACGTTCGACAAGGCGCCGGCCACGTTCAAGGTAGGTGATGGCAACCTGTTGCCGGGCTTCGAGAATGCGCTGTTCGGCTTCAAGGCTGGCGACGAGCGCACCTTGAGCATTGCCCCGGAAAACGCCTTCGGTCAGCCGAATCCACAGAACGTCCAAGTGATGCCGCGTACGCAATTCGAAGGTATGGAACTGTCCGACGGTCTGCTGGTGATTTTCAACGATGCTGCCAACACCGAGCTTCCGGGCGTGGTCAAAGCCTTCGACGATAACCAGGTGACCATCGATTTCAACCATCCGCTGGCTGGCAAGACCTTGAGCTTCGAGGTCAAGATCCTCGACGTGAAGGCCCTGTGAGTCTGGAGCCGAGCATGCAAATCAAACTCGCCAACCCGCGCGGCTTTTGCGCGGGCGTTGACCGGGCGATCGAGATCGTCAACCGTGCGCTGGAAGTCTTCGGTCCGCCGATCTATGTGCGTCATGAAGTGGTGCACAACAAGTTCGTGGTGGAAGACCTGCGTAACCGTGGTGCGGTGTTCGTCGAAGAACTGGACCAGGTGCCAGACGATGTCATCGTCATCTTCAGCGCCCATGGCGTGTCCCAGGCTGTGCGTCAAGAAGCGGCGGGGCGCGGACTGAAGGTATTCGATGCCACTTGTCCGTTGGTGACCAAGGTGCACATCGAGGTGGCCAAGTACAGCCGTGATGGTCGTGAGTGCATTCTCATCGGCCATGCCGGGCACCCGGAAGTCGAAGGCACCATGGGTCAGTACGATGCCAGCAATGGCGGTGCGATCTACCTGGTCGAGGACGAGAAGGATGTCGCCACCTTGCAGGTGCGCGACCCGGAACATCTGGCGTTCGTCACCCAGACCACCTTGTCGATGGATGACACCAGTCGCGTCATCGACGCCCTACGAGCGCGCTTTCCGAACATCGGCGGGCCGCGCAAGGACGATATCTGCTATGCCACCCAGAATCGCCAGGATGCCGTCAAGCAACTGGCCGACGAGTGCGATGTGGTGCTGGTGGTCGGCAGCCCGAACAGTTCCAACTCCAATCGCCTGCGTGAGCTGGCCGAGCGCATGAGCACGCCAGCCTATCTGATCGACGGCGCCGAGGACCTGCAGCGCAGCTGGTTCGACGGTGTTCAGCGAATCGGCATCACCGCTGGTGCATCGGCGCCCGAAGTGCTGGTGCGTGGCGTGATCGATCAGCTCAGGGCCTGGGGCGCGAGTGGCGCGGAGGAACTCGATGGGCGCGAGGAGAACATCACCTTCTCCATGCCCAAAGAGCTGCGCGTGCGTTCTCTGATCTGATCAGGGCTCTGCGCAGCGGGGTGTCTGCATTGCCTCGCTGCGCACACTGACACGCCCGCTGGGCGCCAGTACCACACGGTGCTGGCTGAGGCCTCGAGCCTCTGTGCAGATCTGCAACGTTCCCCCGACGAAAGCGCCGTTGTCGCGCCTCGGTATCCCCAGGGCATCGAACCTCACTTCGGCCAGATTGGCGGCGATGCTCGACTGACGCTGCAATCGGTGTTCACGCACCACCTGCCCGCTGGCTTCCAGCACTGCGCGCCACCCCTGTCCCCACTCTTGCTCGATAGGTCGCACAACCATGGCCTGGCTGTGCAGCAGTGCCTGGCTGCGGGCGCTGCGCAGGCTCTGTGCCAACTCCCGTGCGACGGCAGCCTGATAGGCGCGTTCGCGCCAGTCGGCGTAGGCCGGCGCGCCGAGTTGTGTCAGAACACCGAGCAGGGCCAGGACGCCCAGCAGTTGCATCAGTGTTACTCCCTGTTGCCGCATCGTGCATTCCTCCCTGGAAGTGCTTCTCTGTAGCTTCGAGGTCTGGGGCCAGGAGGTCCAGTCGGCCGAACCGATCACGTCAGGCGGGAAATTTCGCAGGAGGCGAATGATGAAGCTCAGGGAGCAGGGCATGACCTTGCTGGAGGTGGTGGTGGCGGTACTGGTACTGGGGGTGGGGCTGTTCACCTCGGCGTCGCTGCAGATGCGCGCGCTGCACGCGGCGGAGGGCGCACGGCGTGATGCCCAGGTGGTGCACTTGGGGCAGAGCCTCATCGAGCAGACGCGTAGTGCCGGGCAGCTTCAGCCCCGCGCGTTGCATGACTGGCGAGCGCGCCTGGAGGCGCTGTTGGGGAGTTCCGGTCGGGGGCAGGCGGTGGTAGCGGGTCAGTGGCTGCGTCTGGAAACCTGCTGGCAGGATGCGCGCGGTGCCCAGCCTCAGACCATCCAGTTGCAGGGTTGGGTCTTGCCATGAGCGCCCGGCAGCGCGGCTTCGGGCTCATGGAGGCTCTGCTGGCACTGGCGTTGGGTTTGATGGTACTGGCCGCAGCGGGCCAGGTGCTGTTCTCGGGCCAGCAGTTGTGGCGTGTGCAAGGCGCTCTGGCGCGCCTGCAGGAGGATGCCATGCTGGTGCTGCAACGGCTGGCTCTGGACATTCGCATGACTGCAAGCTTTGGCTGCCTGTCCCCGGAGGCCGTCGAGTTCCACGATGCCAGCGCGCGGCAGGCGTTCGCCCACCCCTTGCACATCGAGCACCTCAGCGATGGCCGCCTGGCCAGGCTCAGTCTCGTCACGGCCGAGCTGTCCGATACGGCGGGCTCACCCGACTGGACCTTGCACACCGACTGCCTGGAATGGGCGCAAGTGCATGGAAAGCGTCACTCGCTCCCGGGTGCGCCGCTGTCGATTGGCTTGCGCCGCCATACCTATAGGCTCCAGGGCGGCAGCCTGATGCTTGCCAGCGGCGGATTCAATGCGTCGCTGATCGACAACGTGCGTGATTTCCGGGTGACGCGCGTTGAGGCCGCGCAGGGCACACGGCTCGATTTACAGCTGATCCTGGGCGACCTGGAGGGGCAGGTGGAGCGCACCTATGCCCTGAGTGTGGCCCTGCGCAATCGGTTGCCCCCGTCATGAGTCGTCAGCGAGGCATGGTGCTGCTGCTGGCGCTGATGTCGAGCCTGTTGCTTGGACTGTTCGCAACCTCGGCATTGCGAGAAGCCTTGTTGCAGTCCACGTTGGCGGGCAATGTGCTGGCGTCCGCCATTGCGCTGGAGCAGGCCGAGGCGAGTCTGCTGGCCGGAGCCCGGGCGCTTGCACAAACACCGGTGCAAGCGTGCAGTGCCTGTGCGCCGCCTGCGGATCCTCACAAGCTGATCGCTGATCAAGGAGATTGGCAAACCAGCGAGCATGGCTTCTTTCTCGTTCAGCATCTTGGCGTCACGACCCGCGCAGTGCATGTGCCGCAGGGTACGCCTGTGACGCTGTACCGTGTCACCGCCGTGAGTCGCGAGGTTCGTGCGCGTCAAGTGATCGAGGCGATCTATGCGCAGGACAGCGTCGAGGCCCACCCGCCACGGCGTCTCGTCTGGCGCCAGCGGTTCAGGGAGCGCAGCGATGCAGCGCGGCCTTAGCCTGATGGAGCTGTTGCTTGTGCTGGCGGTGCTCGGCATCCTGGCGGGCGTTGCCTATCCCAGCTACAGCGACTCCTTGCGGCGCGCAGCTCGCAGTGAGGTGGTCGGTCTGTTGCATGATGCCGCCCAGCGCCTGGAGTATCATCATGCGCGCACCGGCCAGTATGCCGACACCGACCCATTGCACACGACGCTGCCAGAAGGCAGCCGGTTCTATCGCCTGCACGCCTGGCGAGAGGCGGATCGCTATCGTTTGCTGGCCGTACGTCTGCCCGGTGGACTGATGGCCGATGATCGTTGCGGTGATTATCTTCTCGATCAGGCAGGCGTGCGCGACAACCCCGGTGCTCAGGACGCGACAGCGTGCTGGTGAGGCATTTTCCTTCAGGCAGTGGAACGACAGATGAGCAAGCGCGTAGTAATTGTCGGTGGTGGCGTGATCGGCCTGCTGACGGCCTACAACTTGGCGGCGAACGTCGAGCAGGTGGTGGTGTGCGATCAGGGGGCCGTGGGGCGAGAGTCGTCCTGGGCAGGAGGGGGAATCGTCTCGCCGTTGTACCCGTGGCGCTACAGCCCGGCAGTGACTGCGCTGGCGCACTGGTCGCAGGATTTCTATCCGCAGTTGGGCGACCATCTGTTCGCCCGTACGGGTATCGACCCGCAGGTTCACACCACTGGATTGTACTGGCTCGACCTGGAGGACCAGGATCAGGCCCTGGCCTGGGCCGCGCGTGAGCAGCGGCCGCTGAGTGAAGTGGCCATTTCGGCCGCTTATGCGGCGGTGTCGGCGCTGGGTCCTGGCTACGAGCGAGCCCTGTATATGCCTGGGGTGGCCAATGTGCGTAATCCCCGCTTGGTGAAGTCGCTGAAAGCAGCATTGCTGGCGCTGCCGAATGTGAGCTTGCGCGAACACTGCCAGATCAGCGGCTTTGTGCGCACGCACGAGCGGATCAGCGGTGTGGTCACGCAGGAGGGTGTGCTCAGTGCCGACGAGGTCGTGCTCTGCGCTGGCGCCTGGAGCGGCGACTTGTTGCGCACGCTGGGTCTGGCGCTGCCAGTGGAGCCGGTTAAAGGGCAGATGATCCTGTTCAAGTGCGCCGCCGATTTTCTGCCGAGTATGGTGCTGGCCAAAGGGCGGTATGCGATTCCGCGTCGGGATGGGCACATTCTGGTGGGCAGCACCCTGGAGCACGAAGGCTACGACAAGACCCCGACCGAGGTGGCGCTGAACAGCCTGCGGGCATCGGCGATCGAGTTGTTGCCGCAGTTGGCGCAGGCGCCAGTGGTGGCGCATTGGGCGGGACTGCGGCCTGGGTCGCCAGAAGGCGTTCCCTATATAGGACCGGTGCCGGGGCATGCAGGGCTATGGCTGAACTGTGGCCACTATCGCAATGGACTGGTGCTTGCCCCGGCCTCGTGCAAGCTGTTGGTCGACCTGATGAGCGGCGCCAGGCCGCTCATTGATCCTGCTCCCTATGCGCCAGCAGGACGGGTCGATTGAACGTTTCGTCAGCGCAATGGGGTCGATGACGATCGAGGTCAGCCTTGCCGACCAGGCCCCTGCTCCAGATGCGCCTGGCTGCAGTACCAGTCACTGCCCAGGCGCAGCGCCCGGTCGTTAGGCAGGTGCACGCCGCAGTGGGCGCAGCGCACCATGGTCAGGGGATCTTCGAGGCGTTGCTCTGGGCGCGATTGCTGGCTGATCTTGAATTTGCGCCACAGCCAGAACGCGGCGGCGATCAGGGCGATCCAGAAGAGTAGACGAACCATGGTGTCCAGCTTGTCGTGAATTGAAGAGGCCACAGTCTAGGCTGCGGCCATGAAAAAAGGGAGACCTGCGGGTCTCCCTTTCTGTCGTTACGCGAGCGGTCAGTCGAACAGACCGAAGGTCAGATAGCTGAACCAGGAGCGATCTTCGTCGGCATCCTTCGGACCTGCTGGCAGGATCGGATCGCCGTTCTCGTCCTTGGGCAGCAGTTCGGCTGGCATTTCCGAACGGGCGTCCTTGAACTGACGCACCACATCCTGGTTGGCGCGGGTTTCGCCCGGTGGCAGCGGGGTGTCGGTCTCGATCAAGCCCAGGGTGGCCTTGGACAGCCAGGAGCGGTCGTCATCGTCTTTTTGCTGCGGCACGAACTGGCCATCGACCAGGCTCGGGTGATTCGGGTAGTTGAGCTTGAGGGTTTCCAGGGTGGTGGCAGCCAACTCGTCCAGGTGCATCTTCTGGTAGGCCTCGGTCATCACGGCCAGACCATCGCCCACGGAAGGGGTTTCCTGGAAGTTTTCCACCACGTAGCGGCCACGGTTGGCGGCAGCGACGTAGGCCTCGCGGCTCAGGTAGTAGTCGGCGACATGGATCTCGTAGGAGGCCAGCAGGTTGCGCAGGTAGATCATGCGCTGCTTGGCGTCCGGGGCGTAGCGGCTGTTGGGGAAACGGCTGGTGAGCTGGGCGAACTCGTTGTAGGAGTCGCGGGCTGCGCCCGGGTCACGCTTGGTCATGTCCAGCGGCAGGAAGCGCGCCAGCAGGCCACGATCCTGGTCGAACGAGGTCAGGCCCTTGAGGTAGTAGGCGTAGTCGACGTTCGGGTGCTGGGGGTGCAGGCGAATGAAGCGCTCGGCGGCCGACTTGGCGGCTTCCGGCTCGGTGTTCTTGTAGTTGGCGTAGATCAGTTCGAGCTGGGCCTGGTCGGCGTAACGGCCGAACGGGTAGCGCGATTCCAGGGCCTTGAGCTTGTTCACGGCGCTGGTGAAGCTGTGGTTGTCCAGGTCGGCCTGCGCCTGCTGGTACAACTCGGCTTCGCTGAGGTTCTCGTCAATGACTTCCTTGTTCGAGGAACAGGCAGCGGTGAGCCCGAGGATGGCGATCAGCAGCAGGTGTTTCACTTGCATGGCGGCTTGCGTCCTTTGACGGCCGCTGTCTTGGGCGGTGCCGTCCTGTTATGATGAGCGCCCCCGGCGAACCCCGGGGCAAAAGAAGCCGTATTTAACCACAAGCACGCAGCCGAAACCAAAGGCTGTAAGCCCATCGATTCGAGCATGTCCGAGATCATTCAATTAAGTGCAGAGGTCCCGTCCGAACTGGGGGGGCAACGCCTCGACCAAGTCGCCGCCCAATTGTTCGACGAGTACTCGCGTTCGCGCCTGACTTCGTGGATCAAGGAAGGTCGCTTGACCGTCGATGGTGCGGTACTGCGCCCGCGCGACACCGTCCACAGTGGCTCGGTCCTGGCGCTCGAGGCTGAACAGGAAGCCCAGGGCGAGTGGGAGGCCGAGGACATTGCGCTGGACATCGTCTATGAAGACGATCAGATCCTGGTGATCAACAAACCGGCCGGGCTGGTGGTTCATCCGGCCGCCGGGCATGCCAGTGGCACCTTGCTCAACGCCTTGCTGCACCACGTGCCGGACATCGTCAACGTGCCGCGCGCCGGCATCGTTCATCGTCTGGACAAGGACACCACCGGCCTGATGGTGGTGGCCAAGACCCTGCAGGCGCAGATCAACCTGGTCGATCAGTTGCAGAAGCGCTCGGTGAGCCGCATCTACGAATGCATCGTGGTCGGCGTGGTCACCGCCGGCGGCAAGATCGACGCCCCCATCGGTCGTCATGGCGGCATGCGCCAGCGCATGGCGGTCACCGACGGTGGCAAACCGGCGGTCAGCCACTATCGCGTGCTCAAGCGCTTCCGCTCGCACACCCATGTGCGGGTCAAGCTGGAAACGGGGCGTACCCACCAGATCCGCGTGCACATGGCCCATGTCGGTTTCCCGTTGGTGGGCGACCAGACTTACGGCGGTCGCTTCCGCATCCCGCCGGCGGCCAGTGTGGCGATGGTCGAGGCGGTCAAGCATTTCCCTCGCCAGGCCCTGCATGCGCGCTTCCTGGCGCTGGACCATCCGGCCACGGGTGAGCGCATGGAGTGGAAGTCGCCACTGCCGGATGACTTCATGTGGCTGCTGTCGCTGCTGGATCAGGACCGCGAGAGCTTCATCGGATGAGTGAACTGACGCAATCGCTGATCAACCCCGACTGGCCGGCCCCGGCCTCGGTTCGCGCTTGCGTCACCACCCGCGATGGCGGCGTCAGCCTGCCGCCCTATGCCACCTTCAATCTGGGCGATCACGTCGGTGACGATCCGGCAGCGGTTGCCGAAAACCGTCGGCGTCTGCGCGACACGCTGGATACCCAACCCGTCTGGCTCCAGCAAGTGCACGGTACGCACGTGGCCGACGCCGACCCCGCTCACGTGGCGCAGGCCGATGCCAGTTGGACCGATCAGCCGGGCATCGCCTGTTGCGTGATGACTGCCGACTGCCTGCCGGTGCTGTTCTGCGACCGTGCCGGTACCCGTGTCGCCGCCGCCCACGCCGGCTGGCGTGGCTTGGCTGGCGGCGTGCTGGAAGCCACCCTCGAGCGCCTGGGGCTGGCGTCTGAGGAGGTGCTGGTGTGGCTCGGGCCGGCAATCGGTCCACACGCCTTCGAAGTCGGTCTGGAGGTGCGCGATGCATTTACCGACCTCCATCCGCACGCGGCCAGTGCCTTCGTGCCAGGCCAGCGCCCAGACAAACTGATGGCCGATATCTACGCGCTGGCGCGCATTCGCTTGGCCGCCTGCGGCGTCACTGCCGTATATGGCGGTGGTTTCTGCACGGTTAACGACCCCCGCTTCTTCTCCTATCGCCGTACCCCTCAAGGCGGGCGTTTCGCTTCGTTGGTCTGGTTGGCTGCTCGCTGACTGCGTTGGGTAATGCACCCGCTGTTCTATGACTCGCCATAGATCTCACTGATGCCTGTGAGTCTTGTTGCTTTTTGTCGTAGTCTTTTTCCCAGCAAGCGCGTTCATCTGCTTCAAACGCGGGGGAATTGTCGCTAGTCTCGCAGCACATCCGCGCCGTTACCTTCCTGTTCGAACGAGTCGGCCATGACAGATCTGTCCCGCATGCATGGAGTCGCCAGCGAGGCCCAGGGTCTGCGGGATGGGCGTTTCTTTCGCCCACCGCTACCGGAGGGGCATGTGCTGCGTGGCCGTCTGTGCCAGCGGTTGCAGGCCGGGTTGCAGGGGCGTCTGCTGCTGGTGAATGCGCCGGCAGGTTTTGGCAAGAGCTCGTTGGCGATCGAATTCTGCGAGCGCCTGCCGCAGCGCTGGCGCAGTCTATGGCTGGGTCTGAGTGCGCGCGATGCCGAGCCTGGTCGGTTTCTCGAGCGCCTGCTCGAAGGCCTGCAGCAGTGCTGTCCGGCGGTCGGCGGTCAGGCCATGGGTCTGCTGCGCATGCGCCAGCGCCATCAGCCGTTTGCCTATGAAGCGTGGCTGGACGGCCTGCTTGACGAACTGGCCCTGCACCTCGATGCCGAGATGCCGTTGCTGCTGGTGCTGGATGACTATCACCTGGCACAAGGGCCGGTGCTCGACCGCTGCCTGCAATTTCTGCTCAATCATCTGCCGTCGGGCTTGACGCTGCTGGTCACCAGCCGTCAGCGGCCGGATTGGCATCTGGCCCGGCTGCGCCTGTCGCGGCAGTTGGTCGAACTCAACGAACAGGACCTGCGCCTGACCCCTGACGAAGCCCTGGCGGTGATCGGGCGGCAGCCCACCGGTCTGCGCGGGCAAGCCTTGGACAACCTGATCCAGCGCAGCGATGGCTGGGTCGCCGGCCTGCGCTTCTGGCAACTGGCGGCCAGCGAGGCAGGCGAGGAACAGGCGCTGCCCCACGCCTTGCATGGCGCCCAGGGCCTGATTCGCGACTACCTGCTAGAGGAGGTGATCGAGATTCTGCCTGCGCAGGTTCAGGCCTTTCTCTACGACACCGCGTGTCAGGAGCGCTTTTGCAGCGACCTGTGCGATGCCCTGCGCGAGCGCCAGGACAGCGCCCAGATCCTCAGCTACCTCCAGGCCCACCAGGTGTTTCTGGTGCCATTGGATGAGCACGGACGCTGGTTTCGCTACCACCACCTGTTCTCCGACCTGCTGCGCAGCCGGCAGGTCAGCGACCCTTCGAGCGCCTCGCACCTGCGCGCCTGTCGCTGGTTCGAGCGCCAGGGGCTGCTCGACGAAGCCGTGGAGCAGGCGCTGCGTGCGGGGTCGCTGGAGGCCGCCGCCGAGCTGGTGCAGAGCCTTTCCGAGGAGCAACTGCTGGCCGAGCAGAACGTCGGTATGTTGCTGCGCTGGAAGATGGACCTGCCCGACAGCCTGCTGATCAGCACGCCGCGGCTGATCGTGCTGTACAGCTGGGCGCTGGGTCTGGCTTGCCAGCTCGATGCCGCCGAGGAGCTGGCAGCCCATCTCAGTCGTTTTCTGCCGGCGCCGTCAGCCACTGCACAACGGTCCATGCTCGCCCAGTGGCTGGCGCTCAGCGGTGTCATCGCGCGTGGTCGCGGAGATCGTCAGCGCACGCTGGCGTACTGTGAAGAAGCGCTGCACAGCCTGCCGTGCAAACGCTATGGGCAGCGCCTGGTGTGCCTGTCGACGTTGTCCAACCTGGCCATTGCCGATGGCGACTTCTGGCGGGCGCGGAGCTGGAACCGTGAGGCGTTGGAGTTGGCTCAGCGCGTCGGCAATCCCTTGTTCGAAGCGCTGGCGCACTACGACCGCGCCCGTGTGCTGCATGCCCGCGGCCAGGTGCTGCGGGCGTTGGACGAGGTGCAGAGCGGCTTGAAGCGACTGCAGGGGTTGTCGAGCCAGCGTCTGTATGCGGTGCGTGCTCGACTGGTGCTCTACGAAGGCTATCTGCAGGCTTCACGGCTGCAGCCTGAGCAGGGCCGTGTGCGCTTGCGCGCCGGGATCGCCGAGGCGCGCGCCTGTCGCGATATCAGCGTGTTGATCGGCCATTGCATGATCGCTTCGCTGGAGGGGCGGGAGGGTCGATTCACCGAGGCCTTTGCCGAACTGGCTGAGGCCGAGCGGCTGATGCATATCTGGGACGTCCCACCGATCTTCTATCTGGCGATGATCACCCTGATCAAATGCGAGCTGTGGCAGGCCCAGGGCCGCACCGACCTGGCCGAGTCCTGGCTGCAACGCCTGGGGCAGACCTACGGCGGTGAACAGGCGGCGGCAGCGCCGGAATTTCACCCCTTGCTGGCGCTGCACATCGACCTGCAACAGGCGTTGCTCGACGCCACCCTTGGGCGTACCGATGTGGCGGAGCAACGCCTGCGGGCGCTGATGAGGCAGGGTCAGGACACCGGCGGCTTGATGCTGGTGCTCAGTGCCGCGTGCCAGTTGATCAGCGTGTTACTGGGGCAAGGGCGTTGGCAGGAGGCGTCCGAGGTGGCCGGTCACGCCCTGCTGGCGGCCCGCGGCGGTGCGCTCTATCCCTTTCAGGCGCTGCTCGACGAGCACCCGGCCTGGCTGCGCGAGCTGCTCGATAAACTGCCGGCATGCCCCGTTCAGCGAGGACTGTTGGCGCGCCTGCCGCAGGCGCCTGTTCTGGGTGCGGTCGCCAGCGAGACCCTCAGCGGTCGCGAATTGGCGGTTCTGGAACTGATCGCCCAGGGCTGTTCCAACCAGCAGATCAGCGAGCGCCTGTTCATTTCCTTACACACGGTCAAAACCCACGCCAGTCACATCAACAGCAAGTTGGGCGTGGAGCGGCGTACCCAGGCGGTGGCCAGGGCCAAATCGTTGGGCTTGCTGGCCTAGGTGCGCGCGGCCCGTTAGGATGATGGCTAATAGCTATCCTGCTGCCGTCATCCTCGCCTCATCTTTTCCGACGCACGGCCGATACAGCAAAGCGCCGCAGTCAATTTCCCATTCCCCAATACAGGTCGTGTCGATGCTGCAGTACGGGCAAAAAAGCTTTCTGATCGTCGACGACTACACCGACTTTCGTACCTCCACGCGCTCGATGCTGCGCGAACTTGGCGTGCGCGACGTGGACACCGCCGACAGTGGCGAGCAGGCCCTGCGCATGTGCGCGCAGAAGCGCTACGACTTCGTCCTCCAGGACTTCCACCTGGGCGATGGCAAGAAGAATGGCCAGCAAGTGCTCGAAGACCTGCTGCTGGACAAGCTCATCAGCCATGAGTGCGTGTTCATCATGGTCACCGCCGAGAGCAGTCAGTCCATTGTGCTCAGTGCGCTGGAGCACGAACCCGATGCTTACCTGACCAAACCGTTCAACCGTGTGGGGCTGGCCCAGCGCCTGGAGAAACTGACGCAGCGCAAGACGCTGCTCAAGCCGATCCTCCAGGCCCTGGACCGGGGACGGCCGGCCGAAGTGCTGGCCGCCTGTGCGCAGTTGTGCAAGCAGGATCCGCGCTTCGCCCCGCTGTGCCTGCGCTATCGGGCAGACGCGCTGCGCGAGCTCAACCGCTTCGAAGAATTGGAGAAGTTCCTCACCAGTATCCTGGCCAGCCGCCCACAGCCCTGGGCCTATGCCGCCCTGGGCAGTCTGCTGCACAAGCGCGGTCAGCAGGACCAGGCCCAGGGTGTGTACGAGCAGGCCCTGAAGGCCTTCCCGATCATGCCTGCCTTGTACGACGGCATGGCCGAGGTGCTGGTGGCCAAGGGCGAGACCAAGCGTGCCCAGAACATGCTTGAAGAAGCCGTGCGCCTGTCGCCCTTGGCTGTTCGGCGTCAGGCGGCGCTGGGCAAGCTGGCGCTGGACAACGAGGACTTCGAAGGCGCCTCCAAGGCTTACCGACATGCGGTCAGTCAGGGGCAGAGCTCGCGCTACAAGGATGCCGAGAGCAACCTCGGCCTGGCCCAGGCGCTGATGAACAAGAACGTCGGTAATGGCCTGGATGCGCGCACCCGCGTGGAAATCAACAGCGTGCTCAGCGAAGTGGCCAAAGAGAATACCGAGGACCAGGGCTTGCAGGTGCGGGCGCGCCTGATGAAGGCCGCCAGTCTGCAGCAGGCGGGCGATGCGGAGACCGCCGCCAAGCTGACCGAGCAGGCCATGCAGCGGCTGGAGAAGATGGACCAATTCTTCTCGGTCGATGCGGCGCTGACCGTGGCCAGCCAGCTCAATGCGCTGGGCCAGGCATCGGCCGGCACCTCCATTCTCAAAGGCTGCGTGGAAACCTATGGTGACGATCCGAAGGTGATGCAGAGCGTGGCCAAGATCACTGACGATCCCACCGTGCTCGGCGCTGTGACCGAAGCCGTCGATCTCAACCGCCAAGGGGTGCGCAGCTACCAGGGCGGTCAATTGAACGAGGCCTTGGAGATGTTCCGCAAGGCACTCTCGCTGCAGCCGAAAAACATCAGTATCGCGCTCAACACCGCCCAGGCGCTGCTGCGCGTGGGGGGTGAAAGCCCGCCGGAGGCGATCATGCAGGAATGCCGCAACTGCCTGAACAGCGTGGCCGGCATTCCGGCCAGCGACAACCGCTTCGATCGCTACCGCAAACTGCATGTACGGGTGTTCGGGGCATGAGCCAGGATGAGCAGGGGCTGGACTTCTCCACGGTGATCGCCTCCACCGTCCATGACATGAAGAACTCGCTGTCGGCGCTGATCCAGGCCCATGACCAGTGGCTGGCGCGCCTGCCCGAAGAGGCGCGCAGCGGGAGCGAACAAGGGGTGATCGAGCATGAGTTCCGCCATCTGAACGGCATGCTGGTGCAGATGCTGGGGCTGTACAAATTGGGCATCAACCAATTGCCCATCTGTCCCGACTATCACGAGCTCGAGGACTTCGTCGAAGCGCAGTTGGCGCAGCAGCAGGAGGTCATTCGCCATCGCGACCTGCTGGCCACCTGGCGCATCGACAGCGAAAGCCCATTGGGTTTCTTCGACCGCGAACTGGTCGCCTCGGTGGTGGGCAATGTACTGACCAACGCCATTCGCCATGCCGGGCATGCCTTGCTGATCGGCGTCGAGCAGCAGGGCGAACAACTGGTGATCAGCGTCAACGACGACGGCGCCGGATACCCGCCCTACATGCTCGAACGTCAGCACGATTACATCCAGGGCATCGATGGGCGCAGCGGCAGTACCGGACTGGGCCTGTACTTCGCCGCCAGGATCGCCGCGCTGCATGAGCGTGACGGCGTGCGTGGGCGAATCGAGTTGGCCAATGGCGGTGCATTGGGTGGTGGGCTGTTCCGCTTGTACTTGCCCTGAGTGGTCTGTTGCGGTGAGTGTGCTTTCCTGAGTGGAGGTAGGCGTGTTCCGAAGATCCGGTCGCGCCCGCTCTATGAACGGCATTTCATGGAATCTTTGCGCTTCGCTGTGATCCAATCCCAGCAGAAACCTGCCTGCGATCCGCCGCACTTTCCGAACTTCACCAGGAGCTTGTCCATGTTCAACATGCGCCGTCTGATTATCGTCGCTACTACCGCTGCCCTGATGACCGGCTGTGCCGGGCAGAACCCCTACGACAACCAGGGGCAGGCCCAGGGTGACGGTTCCGGGATGAGCAAGACCGCCAAGTATGGTGGTCTGGGCGCCTTGGCCGGTGCGCTGGCCGGTGCCGCCATCGACCACAACCACCGTGGCAAGGGCGCGCTGATCGGTGCTGCCGCCGTGGGCGCCGCCGCGGCCGGCTATGGCTACTATGCCGACAAGCAGGAAGCCGAGCTGCGCGCGCAGATGGCCAATACGGGTGTCGAGGTGCAGCGCCAAGGCGACCAGATCAAGCTGATCATGCCGGGTAACATCACCTTCGCCACCGACTCGGCGAACATCGCCCCCAGCTTCTACACCCCGCTGAACAACCTCGCCAACTCGTTCAAGCAGTTCAACCAGAACACCATCGAAGTGGTCGGCTTCACCGACAGCACCGGCAGTCGCCAGCACAACATGGACCTGTCCCAGCGTCGTGCCCAGGCGGTCAGCACCTACCTGACGTCCCAAGGCGTGGATGCTTCGCGCGTGAGCGTGCGTGGCATGGGCCCGGACCAGCCGATTGCCAGCAACGCCGACGCCAATGGCCGTGCGCAGAACCGTCGCGTCGAGGTCAACCTCAAGCCGATTCCGGGTCAGCAGTATGACCAACAGGGCGCCGGCCAGCAGGGCACTGTCCAGCAGTATCCCTGATCCCAGGAAGGGGCCGCACTGCGGCCCCGATGTCTGATCACCGCACCTGACTGGCCTGGATGGCGGTCAAGGCGATGGTGTGTACGATGTCATCCACCTGTGCGCCGCGCGGCAAATCGTTCACCGGCTTGCGCAACCCCTGCAGCATGGGCCCCAGGCTGACCCCGTCCGTGCTGCGCTGCACGGCTTTGTGGGTGGTGTTGCCGGTGTTCAGGTCGGGGAAAACGAACACCGTCGCGCGCCCGGCCACCGCGCTGTTGGGCGCGAGCTGGCGGGCGACCTGCGGGTTGGCTGCTGCGTCGTATTGCAGAGGGCCGTCGATCAGCAGCCCCTGTTCGGTATCCTGGGCCAGGCGCGTGGCCTCCCGCACTTTCTCCACTTCCTCATCGCTCGCCGAATCGCTCGAATAGCTGATCATCGCCACCCGTGGAGCGATGCCGAAGGCCTGCGCCGATTCGGCGCTCTGCCGGGCGATCTCGGCCAGCTCGCTGGCGTTGGGGTGCGGGTTCATCACGCAGTCGCCGTACACCAGCACCTGCTCGGGAAACAGCATGAAGAATACCGAGGACACCAGGCTGGCGCCGGGCGCGGTCTTGATCAGTTGCAGGGCCGGGCGAATGGTGTTGGCCGTGGAGTGCACCAGGCCCGACACCAGGCCATCGACCTCGTCCAGGGCGAGCATCATGGTGCCGATCACCACCGGATCTTCCAGTTGTTGCTCGGCCATCGGCGCATTGAGGTTCTTGCTTTTGCGCAGGTCAACCATCGGCTGCACGTAGCGCGCGCGAATCAACTCGGGATCGAGTATTTCCAAGTCTGCCGGCAGGCTGATGCCTTGCGCGCGGGCTACGGCCTCGACGTCTTCGGGCTTGGCCAGCAGGACGCAGCGGGCGATGCCTCGGGCCTGGCAGATGGCAGCAGCCTGCACCAGCAACGGTTCGGCGCCTTCGGGCAGGACGATGCGCTTGTTGGCCTGCTGTGCGCGCTGGATCAACTGATAGCGGAATACCGCCGGCGACAGCCGCAGTTCACGGGGCGTGCCGCAGCGCTGGTGCAGCCAGGCGGCGTCCAGGCGGCTTGCGACGAAGTCGGTGATGAACTCGGCGCGGTCGCGATCGTCCACCGGGATTTCCCGGTTCAGCGAGTTCAGCAGGTTGGCGGTGTCGTAGGAGCCGGTGCTCACCGACAGAATCGGCAGGCCGGCCTGCAGCGCACCGCGGCACAGGCCGAGAATGCGCGCGTCCGGTTTGCTGTCGCTGGTCAGCAGCAGCCCGGCCAGCGGCACGCCATTGATCGCCGCCAGGCTCACCGCGAGGATGATGTCGTCGCGATCGCCTGGGGTCACCACCAAGGTGCCGGACGTCAGCAGCGGCACGGTATTGGCCACCGTGCGCGCGCAGAGGATGATCTTGTTCATGCGCCGCTGTTCGTAGTCGCCTGCATTGAGCACCTGGGCACCCAGCAGCTCGGCCACGTCACGGGTACGTGGCGCGTTCAGTTCGGGTTGATAGGGAATGCAGCCGAGCAGGCGGAAGTCGTCGCCGCGCAGCAGCGGCGAATGCTCGCGCAGGCGAGTGGCGAAGTCGCTCATGCTCTCGTCGGTACGCACCTTGTTGAGAATGACCCCGAGCACTTTCGGGTCGCGCGGGCCGCCGTACATCTGCGCCTGCAATTCGACCCGCCCCGAGAGCTCGCTGAGCACTTCGTTTTCCGGAGCCGATACCAGGATCACCTCAGCGTCCAGGCTCTTGGCCAGGTGCAGGTTGACCCGCGCCGCGTAGCTGGCGTGGCGAGTCGGCACCATGCCTTCGACCACCACCACGTCGTTGCCGACGCAGGCCTGCTGGTACAGGCGGATGATCTGCTCGAGCAGTTCGTCGAGCTGGCCGTCGCCGAGCATGCGCTCGACCTGGGCCAGGCTCAGCGGCGTCGGTGGCTTGATGCCGTGGGTGCGGGCGACCAGCTCGGTGGAGCGTTCCGGGCCGGTGTCACCGGGATGCGGCTGGGCGATCGGCTTGAAGAACCCGACCTTGAGCCCGCCGCGCTCGAGCGTGCGCACCAGGCCCAGGCTGATGGAGGTCAGGCCGACCCCGAAGTCGGTCGGCGCGATGAAAAATGTCTGCATGCGTGGCGTCTCGAATGAGCGGTGCAAGGAATCAACGGTCAAGGGTAGCGCCATCAGCCCCTCTCGCGCACCAGCCGCAGGTGAAGACCTGGCCGACACGGGCGGCGCGCTGCTCTGGGGCGAGCACCCAGGCTCGGTTCTGCCAGGGCGGCTGATGGCGCAAGTGCTGGGTATGGCCGCAGGACAGTGCCACCACCCAATGGCCGTTCTCGTCTTGCAGGAAGTCGACGATCCGACTGATGGGGCGTTCCCCCTCGGCTGCGCGTTCGCATTCGGGCGAACCCTTCGTTACACTTGTGCGCTCTACATACTTTTGCAAAAGGTCTTGCCCCATGCTGATCGCCGCCAACAAGGCAGTCTCCATCGACTATACCCTGACCAACGACGCCGGGGAGACCATCGACAGCTCCGCCGGTGGCGCGCCGCTGGTCTACCTGCACGGTGCCGCCAACATCATTCCGGGCCTGGAAAAGGCGCTGGAAGGCAAGCAGGCCGGTGATGAACTCACCGTTGCCATCGAGCCGGAAGAGGCCTACGGCGAGTACATGGCCGAGCTGGTCAGCACCCTGAACCGCAGCATGTTCGAAGGCGTCGACCAACTGGAAGTCGGCATGCAGTTCCACGCTTCGGCGCCGGACGGCCAGATGCAGATCGTCACCATCCGTGACCTCGATGGCGACGACGTCACCGTCGATGGCAACCACCCGCTGGCCGGCCAGCGCCTGAACTTCAAGGTCAAGGTGGTCAATGTGCGTGATGCCAGCGAGGAAGAACTCGCCCATGGCCACGTGCATGGCGAAGGTGGCCATCAGCACTGATTTCTCAGCTAAGCTCTGAGAGTCGTCAGGCGCTCGGGCAAGCCGACCCGCCCATCAAGGGAGGGTGAACGGCTTGGCCGAGCGCCTTTTTAGTGGGCGCCATTCGCCCCAGCGACCATCGGTCACCTGAGAGGGAAATCAACATGAGTGCATTTCACGGCCTGACGCTGAAGTCGCTCGACGGCGAGGACTTGCCTCTGGCGCCGTTCAAGGGGCAGGTCGTGCTGGTGGTGAACGTCGCCTCCAAGTGCGGCCTGACGCCCCAGTACGCGACACTGGAGAAGCTGTACCAGCAGTTCAAGGATCGAGGCTTTGCTGTGCTCGGCTTGCCCTGCAACCAGTTTGCCGGGCAGGAGCCAGGATCGGCGCAGGAGATCCAGGCGTTCTGCAGCCTGAACTACGTGGTCAGTTTCCCGCTCAGTGCCAAGCTTGAGGTCAATGGGCCCGAGCGTCACCCGCTGTACCGGCTACTGGCGGGCGAGGGCGCCGAGTTTCCGGGGGACATCACCTGGAATTTCGAGAAGTTTCTGGTCGGCAAGGACGGCCGTGTGCTGGCGCGTTTCGCCCCGCGCATCGCGCCGGACGAGCCGAGCGTGCTGCAGGCGATCGAGAAGGCGCTGGGCTGATCGCGCGCCGACCAGGCTGACGCTCAGTTGTTCGAGGCAGTCGAGCCCGGCTTTATTGCCAGCGGCTTGATTGCCTGGGCATCGTGGGTGGTGCTCGCCGCGCAGGCGGCATACAGATGACCTTCGAATTGCTCGACGATCGTCTGCCACCCTTGGCGGCTGGCGTGCTGGCGCGCATTGAGGCGCACGCGTCGCAGGGTTTCGTCGTCCTCGAGCAGCCAGCAGGCGGCGTCGATGAACGCCGGTTGATCGCCCGGCATGGCTAGCGCGCCGCTATGACCGTGTCGAATATGCTGGGCCGCGGCGGCTTCGTCGTAGGCGACCACTGCCAGGCCCGAGGCCAGCGCTTCGAGCACCACGTTGCCGAAGGTTTCAGTCAGGCTGGGAAACAGGAACAGGTCGCCACTGGCGTAATGCTGAGCCAGCACTTCGCCGCGTTGCGCGCCGCAGAAGATCGCCTCGGGCATCTGCTGTTGCAACTGCGCACGCTGCGGCCCGTCGCCCACCACGATCAGGCGCAGCTTTCGCTGTGGATGGGCCTGTTGCAGGGCGCGCAGGCAGGGTTGCAGCAGGGCCAGGTTCTTTTCCGCCGCCAGCCGCCCGACATGCAGCACCGCGATATCGTCCGCCGCCAACCCCCAGTGATCGCGCAGCGCTTGATCGCGCTTTGCCGGATTGAACAATTGTCCATCGACGCCGCGAGCCATCAATGCCAGACGCTCGAAGCCGCGCCGTTCCAGCTCCAGGCGCTGGCTGGCGCTGGGCACCAGGGTGGTGGCCGTGCGCCGATGGAACCAGCGCAGGTAATGCGTGAGCAGGCGGGCCAGCAGGCCCAGGCCGTATTGTCCGGAATACTGCGGGAAATTGGTGTGGAAGCCGCTGACCACGGCGATGCCCAGGCGTCGGGCCGCACGCAGGGCGCTAAGGCCCAGTGGGCCTTCGGTGGCGATGTACAGAACGTCCGGACGCTGCCGCCGCCAGCGCCGCCACAATTTGTGCATCGACACTTCGCCCCATTGCAGTCCCGGGTAGCCCGGTAGCGGCCAGCCACGGCACAGCAGCAGGCTATCGTCGGCGTTGGTGGCCATTTCGCCGGCCTGGCGCGGACGCACCACCTCGACCAGATGCCCGCGCAGACGCAGGCCATCGCTGAGCCGGCCCAGGGTGTTGGCCACGCCGTTTATCTCGGGTGGAAAGGTCTCGCTGACCAGGGTGACGCGTAGCGGCGGTGTATTCATGTGAAAAATTTTCCGCCTGCTTGATTGCCGTCATGTGACACAAAAATGATGGCCTTATGACGCCTGTTTTCCGGCACTTTTCCGCTGCGCAATTATTTGTTTTTCGGCGGTTCAAGACTGTCTTGTCTCCGCCGATGAAGATGCCATTGGCGGGCGCGTGCGCTCGGGGAGAGCGGTGATGTTCAATAGCAAACTGAAGCAAGAAATCCAGCAACTGCGCGAGGAGCTGCAATCCATCGAGCAGATCAAGAACAGCCTCGACAGCGAAATGCTCGTGCTGCAACTCGACCCCAAAGGGCGCATCGAGTCGGCCAACGGCAATTTCGAGAAGGAGATGCTCTACACCCGTGATCGCCTGATCGGCCGCAACATCGAGGACATCGTTCCCGAGCATGTGAAGTCGCTGGATTTCTATCAGCGCATGAACACCGCCATCACCCGTGGCGAGCACCTGAACGGTGCCTTCCGTCTGCTGCGTGGCAACGGTGAGGAGGCTTGGCTGCGCTCGATCCTGCAACCGGTCAAGGGCACCGACGGGCGTATCCAGTGCTTCAGCCTGCATTCGAGCGACCTGACGCGTACCATCAAGACGTCGCGTGAGCACGAAAGCCTGATCAAGGCATTGATGCGCTCCACGGCAGTGATCGAGTTCAATCTCGACGGCATCGTGCTCACTGCCAACGACCGTTTCCTGCACGCGATGGGCTACAGCCTCGAGCAGATCCGCGGCAAGCATCACCGCCTGTTCTGCGAACCCGAGGAAGCCAATTCGGCGGCCTACCAGCAATTCTGGGACAAGCTGCGCCGCGGTGAATTCGTGGTCGAGCGCTTCAAGCGCATCGACGCCCACGGGCGGGTTGTCTGGCTGGAGGCGTCTTACAACCCGATCATCGATGCCCATGATGTGCTGTACAAGGTGGTCAAGTTCGCCACCGTGATCACCGATCAGGTGAATCAGGAGATGGCCGTGGCGCGGGCCGCCGACATGGCCTACGGCACCTCCCAGGACACCGATGCCGCCGCGCGCAAGGCGACCGAGGTGGTGACCCAGACCTTCGAGGTGATGCGTGGCCTGGAGCGCTCCATGCAGGAGGCGGCCGAAGGCATTCAGGCGCTGGACAAGCAGTCGAAGGTGATCGGTTCGATCATCAAGACCATCAGCGACATCGCCGGGCAGACCAACCTCCTGGCGCTCAACGCGGCAATCGAAGCAGCGCGCGCTGGCGAGCAGGGCAGGGGCTTTGCCGTGGTCGCCGACGAGGTCCGCCAACTGGCCTCGCGTACCAGCAGCGCCACCGAGGAAATCGCCCGCGTGGTGCAGCAGAACGAGCAGTTGGCCCAGGCGGCGGTGGACATCATCGACACCAGCAAGCGTCAGGCCGAGCAAGGCCTGGCACTGGCCGATGAGACCGGCCAGGTGATCGTGGAGATTCAGGATGGGGCGCGGCAAGTGGTCAGCGCGGTGGGGCAGTTTTCCAATCAGTTGAGCCACTGACCCACTGACCGCCTGGCGCGGGGGCGGACCCCGCGCCGGGCACCCAGCCGAGCGGCCGGGTAAGAGCTGGCTTCAGAGGTTGTACTTGTCTTCGACTTTGCGTTTGTCGAGCGTGTACTGCTTCAAGTCGATGGCGTCGGACTCGAGTTGAGCATCCAACCGCTCCATCTCTTGTTTTTTCAATGCCGAGACACGGGTTTTGGTCGCTTGGTAGTTGATGGCTTCTGCCGCATCGTAGCCACTGACCGGGTCCCACAAAATCGACAGAGGCCAGAACAGCAGGTTGACCACGCCATAACCATAGGCCCGGCCGTAGAATGAACCCCCGCCTGGCAGCAGGCCCAGACCGGCAGCAAGACCGGGTTTCTTTTCTTCGACCGCAAGGTTGCGGGCGCGATAGCCGTTCAGCTCCGCTTCCTGGGCCGAGTTCAGGCCCGATGCACAGCCGGTGGTCATGGCAATCAGCGCGGCAGCGGTCAAATTTCTAACTGTGGACATCCAACTTTTCCTAAGTGTAAGTACGTTTCTAGCGCGCAACCTGCGTCGCGGCGCGCAACTTTACACGGATAAGTGGCTCATTGATATCATTCTGCCCCGGCGGGTGCTGTTTGCCCTCAAGCGCCAGTCACCGCCTTCGGACCGCGCTCGCGCACCCAGAACACCGTCGCCCCCGCCACCGCCGCCGGCATCATCAGCACGTTCACACCCGGAACCAACAGCGCCAGGTAGGTGATGCCGCCAAAGCCCAGGCTCTGCCAGCGCTTCTGGCGCAGCCAGGCGAGCATGTCCTGCCAGCTCATCTTGTTGTTGTCGGCCGGGTAGTCGATGTACTGGATGGCCATCATCCACACACCGAATACCAGCCACAGCGGCGCGGCGACCACGTTCACCACTGGAATCAGCGACAGGATGAACAGTCCGATGGCCCGTGGCAGGAAGTAGCCGAGCTTGCGCATCTCGCGGCCAAGCGTGCGCGGCACCATGGCCATTAGCTCGCCCCAACTGAACGCCGGAAAGTGGTCTTCGCCGCGTACCACCACTTCCACCTTCTCGGCCAGGAAGCCGTTGAACGGTGCTGCGATGATGTTGGCCAGCAGGGTGAAGGTGAAGAACACCATCAGGACCACCAGCACGACGAACAGTGGCCAGAGAATGTAGGTGAGAAAGCTCAGCCAACTGGGCAGGGTCGGCATCAGTGTGTCGACCCACAGGCTGAACTGATGGCCGGCGAAGTAGATCAGGCCGCCGAACAGCAGGATGTTGATCGCCAACGGCAGCAGCACGAACAGGCGCAGGCTGGGGCTCAGGACCAGCTTCAGGCCTTCGCGCAGGTACTGCGGGCCGGACAGGACGGGGGCTTGCATCGAAAGGCTCCACGTAAGGGAAAACGCGCTGACCTTACCGAGTTTGCGGCGTCGGCGAAAGACGCGACACCCTCTGTAACAAAGCTGAGCGACAGTACCGGCAACGACGGCGCGTGCGGATAGAGCCTGCCTATGAGGTGGATTGTCGAAGGATATTTCCTTACTCTTTGCCACCTCGCTACAGTGCGTTCACTTTCTTTACGCCACGAAACGCCGCGAGCCCTCTGTGGGAGGTGGCCCCCAGGTTTTCGGACCTGCGCGTAGTAGCCTTCCCCAAGTGCTGCGCAGGTCCTTTTTCATTTCCAGCCGGCTTTGCCGGCACAGCGGTGTCGGCCTGTTCAGGCCGGCTCGACAGGAGCACGCCATGTCCGAAGTTCGTCATTCCCGCGTCATCATCCTCGGTTCCGGTCCTGCCGGTTACAGTGCTGCGGTGTACGCGGCCCGTGCCAACCTCAAGCCGCTGCTGATCACCGGCATGCAGGCCGGCGGCCAGCTGACCACCACCACCGAAGTGGACAACTGGCCGGGCGACCCCCATGGCCTGACTGGCCCTGCGCTGATGCAGCGCATGCAGGAGCACGCGGAACGCTTCGAGACCGAGATCGTTTTCGATCACATCAATGCCGTCGACCTGGCCAACAAGCCGTTCACCCTGCGCGGTGACAGCGGCACCTACACGTGCGACGCGCTGATCGTCGCCACCGGCGCCAGCGCGCGCTACCTGGGCCTGCCGTCGGAAGAAACCTTCATGGGCAAGGGCGTGTCGGCCTGCGCGACCTGCGACGGTTTCTTCTATCGCAACAAGCCGGTCGCCGTGGTCGGTGGGGGCAACACCGCGGTGGAAGAGGCACTGTACCTGGCCAACATCGCCAGCAAAGTAACCCTGGTGCACCGCCGCGATACCTTCCGCGCCGAGAAGATCCTGATCGACAAGCTGCACGCTCGTGTGGCCGAGGGCAAGATCGAACTCAAGCTCAACGCCACCCTGGACGAAGTGCTCGGCGACAACATGGGCGTGACCGGCGCACGCCTGAAGAACAACGATGGCAGCAGCGACGAGATCAAGGTCGATGGCGTGTTCATCGCCATCGGTCATACCCCGAACACGTCGCTGTTCGAAGGGCAACTGACGCTCAAGGATGGTTACCTGGTGGTCAGCGGCGGTCGCGAAGGCAATGCCACTGCCACCAATGTCGCCGGTGTGTTCGCGGCGGGCGACGTGGCTGACCATGTGTACCGTCAGGCCATCACGTCGGCGGGCGCCGGCTGCATGGCCGCGCTGGATGTGGAGCGTTATCTGGACGGCCTGGCCAACGCGTCGTTCTGATAGAAGGCGCGGCGCGCAACGCGCCGCGCTTGCGATCGCTGGGCCACGACAGCAGCCCGGCGATCCACCTGAACGGGCCGCAGTTACAGGCTCAATCGCATCGACAGATCCACCGCCTTCACATCCTTGGTCATCGCGCCGATGGAGATGTAGTCCACGCCGGTTTCAGCGATCACCCGCAGTGTACTTTCGTTGACCCCGCCGCTGGCCTCCAGCTTGGCTTTGCCTGCGTTCAGGCGAACGGCTTCACGCATCTCGTCCAGGCTCAGCTCGTCGAGCATCACGATATCTGCGCCCGCTGCCAGCGCCTGATGCAGTTCGTCCAGGCTTTCCACCTCGATTTCCACCGGCTTGCCGGGCGCAATGCGCCGTGCGGCTGCGACGGCTTCGGCCACGCCGCCACAGGCTGCAATGTGGTTCTCCTTGATCAGGAAGGCGTCGAACAGGCCGATGCGGTGGTTGTCGCAACCGCCGCAGGTCACGGCGTATTTCTGTGCCAGGCGTAGGCCGGGCAGGGTCTTGCGGGTATCGAGCAGCCGCACCTGGGTGCCTTCGACCAGGTTGGCCAGAAAGCGTGCGCGGGTCGCCACGCCTGAGAGCATTTGCAGGAAATTCAACGCCGAACGCTCGCCAGTGAGCAGCGAGCGCGCCGGTCCTTCGAGGTGAAACAGCGCCTGGTCGGCTTCAGCCTGCTCACCGTCGACCACGCGCCAGTGTACGGCTACGCGCGGATCGAGCTGGCGGAACACCGCGTCGACCCAGGCGGTACCGGCGATCACGCAGCGCTCGCGGGTGATGACGGTGGCCTTGGCCAACCGCTCGGCAGGGATCAGCTGGGCGGTGATGTCGCCGCTGCCGACGTCTTCGAGCAGTGCACGGCGCACGTTGGCTTCGATTTCGGCGGTGAGGTCGGCGAGACGTAGGTTCGGCATGGTCGGCTCCACAAGCAAGGTGGCGCCGATTATAGGGCAGGGGACCACGCTTTACAGCCGTGCAAGCCGATGTCGATAACTGTGCACCGGGTCGCGTACTCGGCAGGGCGTGTTGGCAGCTGTCATCTTTTTCATCAATAATGACGCCTTGTATTTGACGTCATCGCTTTGACGAATCGAATTCGACTGTCGATCAATACCCAGCAAGGAGTTCGGGATGCGCGATGAAGGCAGGGTGGGCCCCTTCGGGGTGACCCTCGACAGCAGGCGGCCAGCGCCCTTGCCTGGCCTTCCCATGGTCCTCCTGCAAGTGCGTGACAAAGCCGCGTTGCACTTGCGCCAGGGGCTCCAGGCGTTGTTCGACAACGCCGACGACACCCTCTTCGAGATGGCCGACAAGGCCGGCGGTGGCGATCCGCAGCACCTGTATTTCGAAGCCATGCGCGATCTGCGGCTCAAGCGTAAAAGTATCGAGCGCGCCTTTCTCGACACCCTTCACGACACCTTCCTGCAACTCGGTCAGATCGACCCGCTGGGAAACTTCGACCTGGCCATCGGCAAACCCTCGCGCGAGCGCACCCTGGCAGTCGGGGCGATGGTCGAGCGCGTGCTGGCGCGCGATGGGTTCGCCCTGGAACAACTGAGCCAGCGTTTCACCGCGCTGCTCGACCGGCCCGTGCAGGTGCACGGCAATCCCCTCGGGCCTGCCTGTCTGTGCCGCTATTTTCTCGATGCGGGCCGCGAGCTGGGCGTGGGCCAGCGGGTCAAACTGATCCTGCTGCAATTGTTCGAGCGTTACGTGCTACGCGATGTCGATGTGCTGTACGCGCAAGCCAACCAATTGCTGGCCGCCGCCGGCGTGCTTGGGCATCTGGCGCCGGGGCCGCGTCGGCGCGTCGAGGATCGGGCGCTGGTCGGACGCTGCGGTCCGACCTCTTTGATTGGCGGGCCTGACCTGGATGCCGACAGCGCCGGACAGGCCTTCTTTGCATCGCTGCAGGACCTGCTGGCGCCCCGTCGCGGTCGCCTCGCCCCACGCGTACAGAGCGTGGCGGCGGCCCAGGCGATCGGTACTGCGGACCTGTTGCGCCTGCTCACGCACTTGCAGCACTACCTGCCGGAACCGGTCGAGGCCGATGATTTCGATCTCGGCCAGCAACTGGAGCAACTGCTGCTGCGCATTGGCGTACGCAGTGGCACCCGGCGGCGCCTGGCCACGGACGATGAAGACTTGATCAACCTCATCGGACTGTTGTTCGATCATGTCCGTCGCGACGACAACCTGCCCGAAGCCCTGCGGGCGCTGCTGGTCCGTCTGCACCTTCCCCTGCTCAAGGTGGCCTTGCTGGACAAAAGTCTGTTCAGCCGCACCAGTCATCCCGCGCGTCGGTTGCTCAACGAAATCGCCGCCATGGCCATCGACTGGGAGGGCGCCGGCGAGGCGCTGCATGCGCGGATGGAACGTGTCATCCAGCGCCTGCTCAGCGATTTCGACGACGACCTGCAGGTCGTTAACGATGTGCTCGAGGAGTTCCTGCAGTTCAGCGCAGAAGAGCGTCGGCGCAGCGAGTTGCTGGAACAGCGCACCCGTGATGCCGAACAGGGGCGGGCGCGTGCGTTGCAGGCGCGTCGACAGGTCCAGTTGGAACTCGACCGCCGCTTGCGCGGGCGCCTGGTGCCACGCGTGGTGCAGACCATGCTGATGGAGTGCTGGAGTCAGGTGTTGTTGCTCGCCTGGCTCAAGCATGGCGAAGGCTCGCAAGCCTGGGAGCACGGTCTGGCGACACTGGACGCCTTGCTCGAGAGCATCACCGTGCGGCCCCAGCCCCCGGCGCGCCAACGTTTGATCGAGCAGTTGCCCGGCCTGCTCAAGGCCTTGCGCGATGGCCTGGCCGGGGTGGTGCTGGACTCGGCCGTACAACGGGCGTTCTTCATGGAGTTGGAGCGTCTGCACCTGCGCGCTTGCGCCGAGCCCGGTCAATGGCAGGGCGAGATCGACGAGGTCCGGATACGTGAGCCGATCATCCTGGCCATCGCCGAGGAGCCGGCCGGCAGTTGCGTACCGCCGCTGGCGGCGCACAGCCTGCAGTTGCAGCAGGTCAGGCGCCTGCGCCTGGGCACTTGGGTCGAGTTGCATGACGAAGATGAGCCGCTGCGCTGCAAGTTGGTGGCACGCGTCGAAGGGAGCGATCGGCTGGTCTTCGCCAATCGCACCGGCATGAAAGTGCGCGAATGGAGCAGTGCTGGCCTGGCCCTGGCGCTGCGCCGAGGCGAGGCGCGGGTGCTGGATGACGGCTTGCTGTTCGAGCGCGCCTTGGAGGCCGTGCTGGAAGAGCTGCGTTCAGCCGAAGTGCGTTGAGCCGGGGCTATCATTCACATGCACGCGTCATCTGGCCGGGGCATACTGATGCCTTGTTCCCGGCGTCTTTCAGGATCTGCCTCATGCAATTGGACCGCGCCAGCGGCTGGTTCAGCGGTGTCACTCACTGCCCCTCGCCCAATTTCAACGCCCGTCCCCTCGGCGAGGCGATCTCCCTGCTGGTGATTCACAACATCAGCTTGCCGCCAGCCTGTTTCGGCACCGGCAAAGTCCAACAGTTCTTCCAGAATCGCCTCGATCCGGCCGAGCATCCTTATTTCGACAGCATCGCGCACCTGACCGTATCGGCACACCTGTTCGTCGAACGCGACGGCGCCGTGACCCAGTTCGTGTCGCTGCTCGACCGCGCCTGGCATGCCGGGGTGTCACGTTTCGACGGCCGTGAAGGCTGCAACGACTTTTCCATCGGCATCGAGCTGGAGGGCACCGATGCGCTGGCCTACACCGATGCCCAGTACGACGCTCTGGTCCAGCTCTCGCGCCAGATCCGCCAGCAATGGCCGGCGATCGATCTGGAGCGCATCCAGGGTCACAGCGACATTGCGCCGGGGCGCAAGACCGACCCCGGCCCGGCTTTCGACTGGCGGCGTTACCGCGCCGCGCTGAACGAGGATGCGGTATGAGTTTTCTGGTGTTGGTCCTGATCCTCTGGGTCGAGCAGTTCTCGGCATGGCGCCATCGTCTGCAGCGAGACGGCTTTTTCCTCGCCGAACTGGCGCGTCTGGAGCGCCGAGGACGCGTGTCGGCCGACTGGAGTCTGGTGCTGCTGGTGCTGGCGCCCGTGCTGCTGCTGGCATTGCTGCTGTATGTGCTGCAGCCAGTGGCCTATGGCTTGCTGGCGCTGCCGGTGCACCTGCTGGTCCTGCTCTACAGCCTCGGCCGCGGCGATGCGAAGGCGGCCCTCGGACCGTTTCGCGATGCCTGGCGTCGCGGCGACGAACAGGCCGCCCTGCATGTGGCCGAGCGCGACCTGGGCCTGGCCGCAGACGACCCGCGCGACCTTCTGGTCCGGGTGCAGGGCAACCTGCTGTGGCAGGCCTACCAGAGCTTCTTCGCGGTGATCTTCTGGTATGTCCTGCTGGGGCCGGCCGCGGCGCTCGGCTACCGGTTGCTCGCCCTGAGCGCCGCCCACGCTCATCAGCCCGCGCTCAAAGCGCGTGCGGTGCAATTGCGTCACCTCATGGACTGGCTACCAGTGCGGGTGCTGGCGCTGAGTTTCGCGCTGGTCGGCAACTTCGTAGCGGTGATGCGGGTGATGCTGCACGAGTTGCTCAACTGGCACCTCAGTGCCGGGCAACTGATCGCTCGCGTAGGCAGGGTGGCCGACGATATTCCTGAGCAGGAAGAGGCGCAGAGCGCACTGGCGCGTCTGGACAGTCTGTGGGAACTGCTGCTGCGCAGTGCGGTGTTGTGGTATGCCGGGTTCGCCTTGTGGACGGTGCTGCTGTGAGCACCGGGGCGACGCCGGTCAGTCGTCGTGCGGCCAGCCGAACAGCTCGCAGGTGTTGCGGCGGGTAGCGTCGGCCAGCACCTGCGCCTCGACGCCCATGATGTCGGCCAGGGCGCGGGCGATGTCCGGCAGGTGCTCGGGGCTGTTGCGCACGCCTGGGTGCATGACCGGTGCCATGTCCGGCGCGTCCGTTTCCAGAACCAGACTCTCCAGCGGCAGACGCGGCAGTGTCTTGCGCAAGCGCAGCGCCTGGGGCCAGGTGGCGGCGCCGCCGAGGCCCAGCTTGAAGCCGAGCTTGATGTACTCACGCGCCTCCTCGGCGCTGCCGGCGAAGGCATGGACGATGCCCGCGCGTGACGGTCTGTAGCGTTTGAGGGTAGCGATCACCTGGGCGTGGCTGCGGCGCACGTGCAGCAAGGCGGGCAGGTCGAAATCGCAGGCCATCTGCAACTGCGCTTCGAACAGCGACTGCTGGCGCGCCTTGTCCAGCGCTGGAAGGTAATAGTCCAGCCCGAATTCGCCGACGGCGCACAGGCGCGGATCGCCGTGCAGGCGCTCCAGCCATTGGCGCAGTTGCGTCAGGTGTTCCGGGCGATGCTGGGCGAGGTACACCGGATGCAGACCCAGCGCCGCGGGCAGGCGCGTGTCATGGCAGGCCAGGTTCCACACCCGTTGCCAGTTCTGCTGATCAACCCCCAGTACCACCATGCGCTCGATGCCCCGCGCCGTCGCGGTGGCCAGCAGGCGCTCGCGGTCGGCGTCGAAGTCGGGAAAGTCCAGGTGGGTGTGGGTGTCGATCAGGCGCATGCTCAGACCGCAATGCGCTGCTTGAAGGTCCGCGCCACCGCGTGCACCCCTGGCGCATAGCGCTTCTGCTCGATGGCGGCCAGCGCCAGTTCCAGGGCAGTGGCGGCGATCTGCCCGTGTTGCTGCGCCATGGCGTTGACCGGCAGCGGCAGGAAGTCCAGCAACTGGTTGTCGCCAAAGGTGCCCAACTGCAATTGCCGGGCTTCGCTGCCGCGTGCCTGAAGGGCATCGAACACGCCCTGCAGCAGCACGTACGAGGTGGTGATCAAGGCGTCGGGCAGGCCGCCCAATTCGTCCAACAGCGCCTGCATCAGTCGCTGACCGCAGGCGCGGCTGAACGCCTCGCCCTCTTGGCGTCGCACCTCGCCAACGAAGCCCTGCAAGGCGTCGTCGAAGCCTGCCGCACGGGCCTGACTCACCGACAGTTCCGGGCGTGCGCCGATCAGCGCAATGCTGCGCGGCGCGGTGAGCAGCAAGCTGTCGGTGAGCTGGCGGCTGGCATTGTGGTCGTCGCTGATCACCGAGCAGAAATGCTCGGGGTCCAGGCAGCGGTCGATGGCGATCACCGGCAGGCCCTTGGCCTGCATCTCGCGGTAGCTGTCGTCCTCGGCCGGCAGGCAACTGGCGACGAACAGCGCGTCGCAGCGGCGGGCGCGGAACAACTGCTGCAACTGACGTTCGCTTTCGGGCTGGTCGTCGCTGCTGGCAATCAGCAACTGATAGCCACGGGCACGCGCGCCTTGCTCCAGTTGCTTGGCGATGCGCGCATAGCTGGGGTTTTCCAGGTCCGGCAAGATGAAGCCGAGGGTCCGCGTGTGACGGCTGCGCAGGCCGGCAGCCTGGGGATTGGGTGTGAAGTCATGGGCTGCGACGACGGCGCGCACCCGCTCGACGGTGGCACTGCTGATGCGCTGCTGTTCGGCCTTGCCGTTGATGACATAGCTGGCAGTGGTCACGGAGACACCGGCCAGACGTGCGATATCGCTGAGTTTCACCGCATTTTCCTTGTTATTACCGAGGCAGTCGGAGACGCGTGGTGAGGTAGTCTTACCCGCAATTGTGTCCAAGTGCAGGCGACCATTGTCGCAATTGTTCCGACAAACTGGGGCTTTTTCCCACGCAGATTATCGAGTAACGTGGCGGCCTCGTCAGGTTAAACGTTTCAGCATCCGTTAATTGGGGTCTGCCCTGAAAGCCCCAGGATGAAAAATACGTTGAATCCCACAACAATAACCTCAGTTCCCGACTGCGGGTACTGCAAAAGGAGAGGGTCATGCTCGAGCTCGCCAATGAGCAGATAGCCATGGGCCAGGTGGCCGTCGACAAAGCGTCGGCGCTGCGCCTGCTCGCGGACCGGTTGGTCGCCGATGGTCTGGTCGCCGAGGGATACCTCGACGGGTTGCAGGCCCGCGAGGCGCAAGGTTCCACCTTTCTCGGTCAGGGCATCGCCATTCCCCATGGCACGCCGCAGACCCGCGACCTGGTGTTCGCCACCGGTGTACGTCTCTTGCAGTTCCCCGACGGCGTCGACTGGGGCGACGGTCAGATCGTCTACCTTGCCATCGGCATCGCCGCGCGCTCGGACGAGCACTTGCGCCTGCTGCAACTGCTCACCCGTGCCCTGGGTGAAACCGACCTGGCCGAGGCGCTGCGACGCGCCAGTTCCGCCGACGCGCTGCTCAAGCTGTTGCAGGGCGCACCACGCGAACTGGAACTGGACGCCCAACTGATCAGCCTGAACCTGCCCGCCGACGACTTTGACGAACTGGCCTGGCGCGGCGCTCGCCTGCTGCAACGCGCAGGGTGTGTGGACAGTGGCTTTGCCGCGCTGCTGCAACAGGCCGAGCCGCTGCCGCTGGGCGAGGGCTTGTGGTGGTTGCACAGCGAGCGCGAGGTGCTGCAACCAGGGCTGGCCTTCGTGACCCCGCAGCAGCCCTTGCGCCACCGCGACCAGCCGCTCAATGGCCTGTTCTGCCTGGCCAGCCTGGGCGCTGCACACCAGGCGTTGCTCGAGCGCCTGTGCCAGGTGCTCATCGAAGGTCGGGGTCAGACCCTCTACCAGGCCACCAGCAGCCGCGATGTGCTTCAGGTGCTGGGCGGCGAGGTGCCAGCCGATTGGCCCAGTGTCCGGGTGATGCTGGCCAACCCTCACGGTTTGCATGCGCGCCCCGCCAAGGTACTGGCGCAGTTGGCCAAAGGGTTCGACGGCGAGATCCGTATCCGTGTGACCGACAGCGGTCAGGCTGGCGTTTCGGTCAAGAGCCTGAGCCGCCTGTTGTCCCTGGGCGCCCGCCGGGGACAGGAACTGGAGCTGATCGCCGAGCCGAGCATTGCCGCCGACGCGCTGCCGGTGCTGCTGGCGGCCATCGAGCAAGGCCTGGGCGAGGACGTCGAGCCGCTGCCGAGCACGCCTGAGCTTGACCCGCAGCCCGTACACGAAACCCTCCAGGCGCCGCTGCCGGGCACTCAAGTGCAGGGTGTCGGTGCGGCGCCGGGTATCGCCAGTGGCCCGGCCCACGTGCGCGTCGAACGCGAGATCGACTACCCACTGCGCGGCGAATCCTGCGCCCAGGAGCGCGCGCGTCTGCGCGCTGCCTTGGCTGCGGTTAACGATGAGTTGCAGGCGCTGGTACAGCGCAGCGACAAGGCCATCGCGGAGATTTTCGTCACCCACCAGGAAATGCTCGCCGATCCGGCCCTGACCGACGAAGTGGATCAGCGCCTGACCCAGGGTGAGAGCGCCGCAGCGGCCTGGATGACGGTGATCGAGGCTGCCGCCAGCCAGCAGGAAGCCCTGCGCGATGCCTTGCTGGCCGAGCGCGCTGCCGACCTGCGCGATGTCGGCCGGCGGGTGCTGGCCCAGTTGTGCGGCGTGACCGAGCAGGCTGAGCCGCAGCAGCCCTACGTGCTGGTCATGGCCGAAGTCGGGCCGTCCGACGTGGCGCGCCTGGACCCGCAGCGGGTCGCCGGTATCGTCACCGCCCATGGCGGCGCCACCGCCCACAGCGCCATTGTCGCCCGCGCCCTGGGCATTCCTGCCGTGGTCGGTGCGGGCGCAGCGATCCTGTTGCTCGAGCCCGGCACGGCATTGCTCCTCGATGGCCAGCGCGGCAAGGTCAGCGTGGCGCCGCCGGCCGACGAGTTGCAGCGTGCGCTGGCCGAGCGCGACCAGCGCGAACAACGCTTGCAGGCGGCCTGGAGTCAGCGTCACGCGCCGGCAGTGACCCGTGACGGCCATGCCCTCGAAGTGTTCGCCAACATCGGCGACAGCAGCGGTATCGACAAAGTGGTCGAACAGGGCGCCGAAGGCGTCGGTCTGCTGCGCACCGAACTGATCTTCATGGCCCATCCGCAGGTGCCGGACGTGGCCACCCAGGAAGCCGAGTACCGCCGTGTGCTCGATGGCCTGCAAGGGCGTCCCCTGGTGGTGCGCACCCTCGATGTGGGGGGCGACAAGCCGCTGCCGTACTGGCCCATCGCCGCCGAGGACAATCCGTTTCTAGGCGTGCGCGGGGTGCGCTTGACCCTGCAGCGTCCGCAGGTCATGGAAGACCAGTTGCGCGCACTGCTGCAGGCTGCCGACGACCGACCGCTGCGCATCATGTTCCCGATGGTCGGGCAGATGCACGAATGGCGAGCGGCCAAGGCCATGGTCGAGCGCCTGCGCCAGGACATCCCAGTGGCCGACCTGCAGGTGGGCATCATGATCGAAGTGCCCTCGGCGGCGCTGCTGGCCCCGCAACTGGCTCGCGAAGTGGATTTCTTCAGCATCGGCACCAACGACCTGACCCAGTACACCCTGGCCATCGACCGTGGCCATTCGAGCCTGTCGGCCCAGGCTGATGGCCTGCACCCGGCCGTGCTGCAACTGATCGACATGACCGTGCGCGCCGCCCATGCCGAAGGCAAGTGGGTGGGCGTGTGCGGCGAGCTGGCCGCCGACCCGCAAGCGGTGTCGGTGCTGCTGGGGCTGGCGGTCGATGAGCTCAGCGTTTCGCCGCGTAGCATCGCCGAAGTCAAGGCCCTGGTCCGCCAGGCCGATTACTCGACGGCCTGCGCCCTGGCGCGCGAGGCCTTGCAACAAGACAGCGCCGAGGCAGTACGGGCGCTGGTGGAGCGTTATTGAATGGCCAAGATTCTCACCCTGACCCTCAACCCGGCGCTGGACCTCACCGTCAGCGTCGAGCGCCTGCGCATCGGTGCGGTCAATCGCGCCACGGAGCAGCGTTGCCACGCCGCTGGCAAGGGCCTGAACGTGGCCCAGGTGCTGGCTGATCTCGGCCACCAGATCACCGTCGGCGGCTTTCTCGGGCGCGACAATCCGCAGCCTTTCGAGGCGCTGATTGCCCAGCGCGGTTTTGTCGACGCGTTCGTACGCGTGGACGGTGAAACCCGCACCAACCTCAAGTTGGTCGAAGCGCACGGGCAAGTCACCGACGTCAATGGGCAAGGACCGCAGGTGGATGCAACTGCCCAGGCCGAGCTGCTCGAACGCCTGGCCGCGCTGGCGGGCGAACATGCGCTGGTGGTGGTGGCGGGCAGTCTGCCGCGGGGTATCAGCCCGCAGTGGTTCACTCACCTGCTGGAGCAACTGAAGTCGCAAGGGCTGAAAGTGGTGCTGGATACCAGCGGCGAGGCCCTGCGTGCTGGTCTTCAGGCCGCCCCCTGGCTGATCAAGCCCAACACTGACGAGTTGGCTGAGCTGACGGGCAGTGGCGTCGAAGACTTCACCGCCCAGCAGACGGCGGCCCAGCGTCTGCTCGCCAGCGGCGTCGGCCACGTGGTGGTGTCCCAGGGTGCCCAGGGCGTGAACTGGTTCAGCGCCGAGCGCACCCTGCATGCCCAGCCGCCCAAGGTCAGCGTCGCCAGTACCGTGGGCGCGGGCGACTCGCTGGTCGCCGGTATGGTGCACGGGCTGCTACTGGGCGAAGACGCCGGCCAGACCCTGAGCCGCGCCACCGCCATCGCCGCCCAGGCGGTGACCCAGGTTGGCTTCGGGATCACTGATCGCGAGCAACTCGCGCAGTTGGAGGCCGCCGTGCAACTGACCGAACAACAACAAGAGGCTCGCCGATGAACATCGCGATCGTCACCGCCTGCCCGAATGGCCAGGTGTCGAGTGTATTGAGTGCGCGCCTGCTGGCGGCGGCAGCGCAGCGTCGAGGCTGGAGCACCAGCGTCGAGGTGTGGGATGCCGACCATCCCGAGCGACGCCTGAGTGCGGCGCAGATCGCCGAGGCTGACTGGGTGCTGGTGGTCAGCACCGGGACCGTGGACCTCAGCCGCTTCGTCGGCAAGCGCCTGTTCCAGAGCACGCCGGCCCAGGCCTTGGCCGACCGGGAAAACTTCCTCGACGACGCGGCGGCCAAGGCCCAGGTGCTGGAGCACAGCGTCGCTGCCGAGCCTGCGCACGTCCATGCCGCGCCGCGTATCGTCGCCGTCACCGCCTGCCCGACTGGCGTGGCGCACACCTTCATGGCTGCCGAAGCGCTGCAGCAAGCGGCGCGCGACCTGGGCTACGACTTCAATGTCGAGACCCAGGGCTCGGTCGGTGCACGCAATCCGCTGTCGGCCGAGGCCATCGCCCAGGCCGACGTGGTGCTGTTGGCTGCCGACATCGAAGTGCCCACCGCGCGCTTTGCCGGCAAGCGCATCTATCGCTGCGGCACCGGTATCGCCTTGAAGCAGGCACGCGCCACGCTGGACAAGGCGTTGGCCGAGGGGCGTGTCGAAACGGCTGACGCCGCCAGCGCCCAGGCGCCGGCCAAGGGCGAGAAGGCTGGGGTGTACAAGCACTTGTTGACGGGCGTGTCGTTCATGCTGCCGATGGTGGTGGCCGGTGGTCTGTTGATCGCCTTGTCGTTCGTCTTCGGCATCGAAGCCTACAAAGAGGCAGGTACCTTGCCTGCCGCGCTGATGCAGATCGGCGGCGAAGCGGCGTTCAAGCTGATGGTGCCGATGCTGGCCGGCTACATTGCCTGGTCCATCGCCGACCGTCCGGGCCTGGCGCCGGGCATGATCGGTGGGCTGCTGGCCAGCACCTTGGGCGCGGGCTTCATCGGCGGTATCGTCGCCGGCTTCCTGGCCGGTTACAGCGCCAAGGCGATCAGTCGCTGGGCGCGCCTGCCCAGCAGCCTGGAAGCGCTCAAACCGATCCTGATCATTCCGTTGCTGGCCAGCCTGTTCACAGGCCTGGTGATGATCTACGTGGTCGGTCATCCGGTGGCGGCAATGCTCGAAGGGCTGACGCGCTTTCTCGACAGCATGGGCACCACCAACGCCATCCTGCTCGGCCTGCTGCTGGGCGGCATGATGTGCGTGGACTTGGGCGGGCCGATCAACAAAGCGGCCTATGCCTTCTCGGTCGGGCTGCTGGCCTCGTCCAGCTACGCGCCAATGGCCGCGACCATGGCGGCGGGCATGGTGCCGCCGATCGGCCTGGGCCTGGCGACCTTCCTGGCGCGTCGCAAGTTCGCCCAGAGCGAGCGCGAGGCGGGCAAGGCGGCGTTGGTTCTGGGGTTGTGCTTCATTTCCGAAGGGGCGATCCCGTTCGCGGCCAAAGACCCGTTGCGGGTGATCCCGGCGAGCATCGCCGGCGGCGCGCTGACCGGTGCGCTGTCGATGTACTTCGGCTGCAAGCTCATGGCGCCGCACGGCGGGTTGTTCGTGCTGCTGATTCCCAACGCGATCAACCATGCCCTGCTGTACCTGCTGGCGATCGTGGCCGGCAGTGTGGTGACGGCCGTGGTCTATGCGCTGCTCAAGAAGCGTGAACAAGCGGAGTTGGTGGTGGCGCCTGCGTCGGTCAACTGACCGACATTCAACCGCGCCGTTTGGCGCGCAACGGCGTCAACAGATCGCCCAGGCCGTTGTGGTCGATCTCGTGCATCAAGGCCAGCAGCCCGCCCAGTTCTCCGGGCGGGAAGCCTTTGCGGGCGAACCAGGCCAGGTAGTCACCCGGCAGGTCGGCGATGAGTCGGCCTTGATACTTGCCGAATGGCATGGAGCGAGTGACCAGCAGTTGCAAGAGCTCGTGTTTCATCTTTCTTACGGTCCTTTGCGTTGAAAGCCGACCATACAGCATTCGGTCCACCCTGCAATCTGCACGAGCCCCTAAGCGGCGATCATGCAGAACGCTGCAGTCATGCAATTATCCTTTAATTTCAACTTATTGAAATTAAAGGATTTATTTTTATCGTTCGACTTGGCACGAAGGCTGCTCTCCTCTTGGGGGACTATCACCTGCCAAGGAGTTACGCCATGAGCAACCCGAACAAAGACGTGATCGACGTACTGAACAACCTGATCGAGTACAGCAAAGACGGCGAGAAGGGTTTCAAGGAATCGGCCGATGATGTCAAGAATCCTCAACTGAAGGCATTCTTCGAGCAACGTGCACTCGACTGCGCCCAAGCCGCACGTGAACTGCAAGCTGAAGTGCGCCATCTGGGCGGCGATCCGGAAACCTCCACCAGCTTCAGCGGCGACCTTCACCGTGGCTGGCTGAACCTGAAATCGATGTTCACCGGCAAAGACGAAGAAGCTGTGCTGAACACCGTCGAAGAGGGCGAGGACCATGCGCTCAAGGCTTACAAAGAAGCCCGTGAAAAGCTGGTCAAGCTCAACACTGCCAACGCACACAATGCGTTGACTTTGGTCGACGGCCAGCTGCAAGGCGTGCAGCGTAACCACGACCAAGTCAAGACTCTGCGCAACGCTGCCCGCGCCAAGTCTTAAATAGCGGGTCCCTCTACGCGGTTACGGCCGTTGGCTTTGGCCCGGTAGAGCGCTTCATCGGCGGCACCCAGCACCCTGGTCAGGTCGTGCTGGGTGCCGGCTTCATGCAGGCCAATGCCGATGCTCACGGTGATCGGTCGCTCATCCCCTCCGAACGGCGGCAATGCTTCGACGCTCAGGCGGATACGCTCTGCCAACAGCCGAGCGCCGGCCAACTCGGTCTCCGGCAACACCACCTGAAACTCCTCACCCCCATACCGTGCTGCCAGGTCTGCCGGACGGCGGATGCTCAACTCGATAGTGCGCGCCACCTCACGCAGGGCGTGGTCGCCACCGGCGTGACCATGACGCTGGTTGAACGCCTTGAAATGATCCACATCGACCATCAGCACCGCCAACGGCGTGCGGTTGCGCTGTGCACGAGCCCATTCCTGACGCAGCACCTGATCCAGCCGCCTGCGGTTGGCCAGGCCGGTCAAGCTATCGGTGGCGGCCAGGGTGGCAAGGCCTTGCTCGGCATGATGACGGCGGCGCAATTCGCGTCCTAGCAGCAGCGTGAGCCAGAGAATGCCCAGGCACAGCACGCCGGTGGCCAACCCGACGATGATCGCCGTACGCCGCCAGGCTTGGAAGACTTCGCTGGAGGAGTGCGCCACCAGTACGATCAATGGCAGATCGCCTACACGGGCGAAGGTGTACATGCGCTGTTCGTCGAACAATTCCGAATGGGCGCTGAAGCTGCCGCTGTGCTCTTGCAGGATACGCTGGAAATTCGGTTGCTGGCTGAAGTCGCCGCCGATGGCCGGTTGTCCAGGCCCCAGGGGCTCTCGTGCAAGCAAGTGACCGCTGGTGTTGAGCAGGTTGATGCTGCTGTGCTCGCCGATGTCCAGGCGCTGGAACAACTCGCTGAAGTACGACAGGCGCAGAGCGCCGGTCGCCAGGCCCGCGAATTCGCCATTGGCGCCTGAAATGCGTCGGCTGAAACTGATGCACCAATCCAGATCGCCCAGCCTGGCCTTGAACGGCGGCCCGATGAGCAGCCCGAGGTTGGGGTGGTCGCGATGCGCCTTGAACACGCCGGTATCCGCGAAATTGGCTTTGCGCGGCACCAGGCTGGTGGAATCTCCGACCACATTGCCTTGCCCGTCCAGCCACAGCACATCGCCACGGCTCTGATCGACCAGCGCCGGGTTGAACAGCAGCCGATGCCGCATGGTACTCGGCACTTGCGCCAGATCCTTGCGTCCCACCGCCCAGATGAGCTCCTTGAGCGACTGGTCGTAAAGCTCCGCGTTATTGAGGATATCGCTCTCGATCAATTGGACGATGTTGCTCGACGCGCGGATCGACGATTGCTCGACGTTGTCACGTTCACGGCCCAGCAGGTAACTGACGATGCCGACTATCGCGAGCACGGCGAGGCAACTGCCCAGATTGAGGATCAGTTCGGGGTGAGGCCTGGAGAGGGTGGGGCGCGGGATTCGAGTGTGCGACATCAGGCTCGCGACTGCATAAGCCCCTCTTGCCGTGAGGGTCGGGCTATCAAGCGGCGGCGACAGTGTAGGCAAGTGGCTATTGTCGGACAAGACAGTCTGTCGCAAATGCGCGCTTCATGCGCGCCAGGCGAGTCGCGCTGGGCGAACCGGATGAGGTCCGCCCGTTTGCCCGTTAAACAGTGCTAGAACACGGCGAGCGGGTAGTCGACGATCAGACGGATCTCGTCGTTGTCGTTGTCCACCGCCGAGTAGCCTCGGCTGCCCCGGTGGCTGGCATAGCGCAGCAGCAGCGAGAGGTCCTTGAACTGCCCTTCCTGGAAGACGTATTTCACGTCCAGGTCGCGCTCCCAGTGGCGCGCATCCTTGCCCTCGGCGCTGTACCACTGACCGTAGCCGGCGCTGTCTGGATCGGCTCGGGTCAGGTCAAGTTTGCCCCGCGAGTACGACAGGGACGTGCTCAATCCGGCTATGCCGAGACCGGAAAAGTCATAGCCATATTGCAGCTTCCACGACCGCTCGCCCGGTCCGTTGAAGTCCGAGTACATGCGCGAGTTGTCCAGGTAAACGCTGTCGCCCAGGTTGATGTAGTCGAACGGTGTGTTGCCGTTGACCCGCTGGTAGGCGGTGGTGACGCTGTGGTGGCCGGCCGCCACGGTGAAATGCAGGCTGTAGGTGTTGTTGTCGATCTTGCCCAGTTTGGCCTGGCCGGTGTCCTGAGTGTGATAGACGTGCACGCCTGGATTCAGGCTGAGGCTGTCGTTGACCACATAGGTGTAGTCGAAGTCGGCGTAGTACTGGTTCCAGATGTCCTTGAGCTCGGCGGCGTAGAGGTTGGCAGTAATGTTCGGCAAGCCGCTCCAGGCCGCGCCGGCCCAGGACAAATGCTTGCTGCGCTGATCGTCCGTACGCTGGCTGTAGTAGGTATCGATACGCCGATGGCCGCTCTGGTTGTAGGGCTTGGTGAAGCTGACCTGACCGCCTTCGAGCAGCAACCCGTCGAAATGGGTATTGCGCAGGGCTACGCCCCGGAAGGTCTGCGGCAGCATGCGGGTCTCGCCGCCGGCGATTACCGGGTTGGTGAGAAACAGGTCGCCTGCTTTGAGTTCGGTGTCGAAGCCCTTGAGTTTCACGGCGGCACCCGCGCTGGAGAAGCTAGTGGGCGCTGCGCCCAGGGCATCTTCGTTTTTCTGGTGAGTGGGCAGCAGGCTGGTGCCGGCGTGTCCGCCGCCGCCGTCGAGCTTCAGGCCTAGCATGCCGTAGGCATCGATGCCCACACCGAGTGCGCCGGGCGTATAGCCGGACTCGAAGCGCGCGACCGCTCCCTGTCCCCACTCGCGGTTGTCGCGTACGTCACGCGCGAGTTGGTTGCGGTAGAAATAGGCATTGCGAAAGTGCAGGTTCAGCGATGAACCCTCGACGAAACCCTCAGCCTTTTCTTCGGCATGGGTTGTGGAAGACATCATTGCAGAAAGCGCAACGAATAGCGGCGTGAGACGGACAGCGAAGGACACCAGTCAATGCTCCTTTGGTTGAACGGTGGAGCGCCATTTCAAGGTTCGAATTGAAAGCGTCCACACATCGGACGTACTGCGCCAACGTCATGTTCAAGCGCAAAAAAAAAAGCCGCTGATGCGCAGCGGCTAATGGAGGCTAACATACTGGCATGGGCACTGTTAAATACCCCGCCATCAACGCAAAAGCGCGTATTGAAGGACCGATCAGCTATCGGCCTGGTCCCCTTCGAGCGTCTTCGAAGCTGTCTGTTGCGCATCTTTTCCGGCGTCATGCTGCTGCGCGGCGTAGGCGTCCTGTGACTGCTGCAGGCTCGCTGCGATCTCGGCGTTACGGGCGACGAAGGCCGGCGATTCTTCAGCCATGGCCAGGGGCGACAACAACAGGGACGACAGGACGAAGACGCTGGCAATACCCATACTGTTGGACATTTGAAACTACCTTCTTGCGTGGCAAGTGTGAATTGGGACAGCGCTAAGTTAGTCCTGTGCAGGCCGCTGAAACAGCGCTCAACAAGAGAATCACTCTTGTATTAAACGTAACTATAAGTCGCGAAATCTTCGCCAACATCGCTGAAAACGTCTGGGTTGAGCGCCTGCCTTCATTTCCCTGCGCGTAGGCGCCAATGCCGTGGGTGGCCACTTGCCAGTTGGTTGCCGTGGATCAATGTTCCCGCAGCGGTTGCCCCTAGAGTCGAGCACCCTGCCGATTGTCCCCACGATGCTGAGAGCCTGCGATGAAGTGCAATGTGCCCATAACCGGTCGAGCCGTGGATTATCCGGCCGATGCCAACATTCTTTCGACCACCGACCTGGACAGCGTCATTACCTACGCCAATGACGACTTCGTACGCATCAGTGGTTTTTCCCGCGACGAACTGCTTGGCCAACCGCACCATGTGGTGCGCCATCCTGACATGCCGGCGCGCGCGTTCGAACAGATGTGGCGAGCGCTGAAGTCTGGCCGTTCGTGGATGGGCTTGGTGAAGAACCGCTGCCGTAATGGCGACCATTACTGGGTCAGTGCCTTCGTCACCCCGATCAGCAGCGCAGGAAGCACGGTCGAGTACCAGTCGGTACGCACACGCCCCACCGACGAACAGATCGCCGCCGCCGAGCAGTGTTATGCGCGTCTGCGCAACGGGCGGCAGCGCTGGTGGGAGCGCTTGCCGGTACCGGGGCTGCAAGCGCGGCTGTCGCTGAGCATGGCGATGGTGCTGGCGCTGGTGATGGGCGTTGGCCAGGGCTGGACGTCACTGCGTTGGTACGAGGCGCTGTTTCAATGGACTGCGGCCATCGCGTTGGCCAGCCTGGCGACCTGGGCACTGCTGCGCCCTTTCGAGCGCCTGTGCAGCCAAGCGCGAGCGCTGGCGAACAACCCCTTGAGCCAGTAGTTGTACACCGGTCGGCGCGACGACATCGGTCAAATCGACTTCGCCCTGTGCATGCTCAAGGCACAACTGGGCGCGGTGGTTGGGCGCATTGGCGATACGTCGACGCGCCTGGCCGGGCACTCTGGTTCGTTGGTCGAGGCCACCGAGGCGAGCCACGCCAACAGTCTTGAACAGCAGAGCCAGGCGGACCAGGTCGCGACCGCCATCCACCAGATGAGCGCCAGCGTCGCCCAGGTGGCCAGCAGTGCGCAGATGGCGGCGCTGGCGGCCGATCAGGCCGAGGACGAGACCCAGTCGGGGCATCGCATGGTCGAGCGCAATCGCTGCGCGATCCAGGACCTGGCCGGCTCGCTGGTGGAGGCGAGCGAGGTGATCCAGCGCCTGGAGAGCGACAGCGGCGAGATCTCCAGTGTGCTCGATGTGATTCGCGGCATCGCCGAGCAGACCAACCTGCTGGCGCTCAATGCCGCCATCGAAGCCGCCCGCGCCGGTGAGCAGGGCCGCGGTTTCGCAGTGGTGGCCGATGAGGTGCGGGGGCTGGCCCAGCGCACCGCTCAGTCAACCCACGAGATTCAGCGCATGATCGGTGCCGTGCAGGGTGGTACTCGCGCGGCAGTGCAGGTGATGCGCCAGAGCAGCGCGCATGCCGGGCACAGCGTCGAGCAGGCGCGCCTGGCCAGCGATGCGCTGGACGGCATCAGCGTGCGGGTCAACCAGATCAACGAGATGAGCCTGCAGATCGCGGCCGCGGTGCAGCAGCAGAGCCAGGTGAGCGAGGCCATCAACCGCAACATCGTCAGCATCCGCCAAGCCAGCGAAGCGACCGTGACGGTGGGTCAACGCAGCCACGGTAGCGCCGCGGATGTGGCCGCGCTGGCCCAGGAACTGCGGCGGCTGGCCGACGAGTTCTGGCGCCGCAGCCGCTGAAGATCCTTCAGGGTGGGTGCGTCAGAACCCGATGAAGGCGTAGTACACCGGCGCTTGGGCGGTGGTCAGCAGCCCGTGCTGTTGCAGATCTTGCGTCAGGTCGGAGTCTTCCAAGTGCACCGACCATGCGGCGTCGGGTGCCTGCTGCCGGCTCTCCAGCGCCGTCAGGAAGGCCTGTATGTCAGGCAGCCAGGCGGTGAAACCATTGCCTTTGAGCGCGCTGGTGGTCATGCCCAGCATCTGACAGACCGCGACCTTGGCGGCGATGTCGTCGCGGTCGGCCTGGCGCGATGCGTCGATCAGGGCAGCGAGGTGTGGATCGGCAGGGCGATTGCCGACGATCAGTTGCGGGCCTTGCTGCCAGGCTTCGGGCGGGCAGTCCTTGGCGTCTGGACGCAGCGGCAGGTGCGGATTGATTTCCGCCGGGTAGATACGGCACACCAACGGCCGCGTTTCATAAATGCCGCACAGGTTGTCGGCATCAAGATGACGGCAGCGGCCGGGATTGAAGGCTGCAAAGGTGACCGAAACGTGCAGTTGGGCATTGCCGCAGGGCACGGCCAGCGAGCGGCGTAGCACGTGGTCGCGCTGTTCGGGCGGCATGCCGGGGCCATCGGCGACGAACCCTTCGATCAGCACCACCACTTGGCCACCGTTACTGGCCCACTGGTGCGCTTCGGCAAATGTCAGCGGCACATGGTGACCGCTGCAGCACTTGCCACAGCCGGTGCAGGCGAAGCGCAGGCCCTCGCTCACTTGGCGGCCGGCTTCCATTCGGTGACGTAGGCCTGGTGCTGGGCGCGGTCGTACAGGCACAGTTCGGTGCCGGTCCGGTTTTTCATGTGCTTGGGTTTGTAGACGCCTTCGATCAGCAGTGCGCTGTAGGCGGTACGGTCGTCGAACTCAGCAGGCTTGCCCAGGGCATGGGCATCCTTGAACTGGCTGGCGGCCAGGCAACTCTTGACCATCTGCTGGCGATACGCGTTCCAGGCGTCGGAACTGGAGGCATGGGCCGCGCCGGCGGTCATGGCCAGCGCGATCAGGGCAGTACGAAGAAGTGTCATGGCGATACCGACAAATAGACTCGGAAGGGTAGGAAGTATGCCCGAGTCCTACCCTTCATCAAGTGAAGGCACTAGGCCGCCAACTGTATCAGCGTTTTTCCGCATGCACCGCGCGCGCCGCCACCACCAGGCAGTCGGTCAGTTCGGGCGAGGAAAACTTGGTGAGGATTGCGTTGGCACCGGCGAGCTTGGCCTTTTCGGCGCTCATCGCGCTGTCCAGCGAGGTGTGCAGCAGGATGTAGAGGTGCTGGAAGTCAGGTGTCTCGCGTAGCGTCCGGGTGAAGGCGTAGCCATCCATTTCCGACATCTCGATGTCGGACACCACGATGTTGATTTCCTGCCCGGTGCCCTGTAGTTCCAGCAGCACGTTGATCGCGTCCTTGGCGCTGCGTGCGGTGTGGCATTCCAGCCCCAGGTGGCGCAGGGTGTGCACGGACTGTTGCAGGGCCACCTGGCTGTCGTCCACCACCAGGATGTTGGCCGCCGCGAGCAGGCTGGCATCTTCCTCGGCGAGCTGGCCGGAAGGGGCTTCGGGCGGCGGTGGCGCGATGCCGTGGATGACCTTTTCGATATCCAGCACCTGCACCAGCGCATTGTCCACGCGGGTGACGCCGGTGATGTAGGAACGGTTGCCGGAACCATAAGGCGGCGGTTTGATGTCGGTGCTCAGGCAATGCACGATGCGGCTCACCGCCTGGACGTGCAGCCCCTGGCGCGAGCGGCTGATGTCGGTGACGATCAGGCAGCCGCCGTCCGGGTCGGTCAGCGGTTGCTCGCCGATCGCCCGGGACAGGTCGATCACCGACAGCGACTGCCCGCGCAGGGTGGCCACGCCTTTGACGTGGGGGTGGGATTCGGGAAGCTTGGTCAGCGACGGGCAGGGGATGATTTCGCTCACTTTGAGCAGATTGATCGCCATCAGCTTGCCGCTTCGCAGGGTGAACAGCAGCAGGGACAATGCGTCCGCGCGGGCATTGGGCGTGGCCATGGGCAACCTTCGGGAGTATCGAAACGGGAGGATACTCAGGTTATCGGCCTGGCGCGGCCTGGCTTGAGGGGGCGGAAAAGAAATGCGGGCCACGGCCTTGAAGACAAGACGGTCGCCCGCGATGAATCAGTATCGAAGTGATGTTACCCGCGCCCCAGGATCGGGAGCGCGGGTGAACCCGCACTCCTCGGACTGGCGCGTCACCAGTTGTAGCGCACGCCGACACTCACGCCCCAGGGCTGCTCGATGTGCTTGCCTTTCATGTAGTCGAAGCCGGCCTGAACCTGCAGCGTGTCGGACACTTGTGCCGAGATCCCGGTGCCCAGTTCGATGCGGCTACCGGAGAGGTCATTGGCAAACTTGTTGCCGTTGACCCGCACCTGGTTGTCGCGGGCGAATTCATGGGCAGCGGCGACCTTCACGTAAGGCTGTACGAAGCCACCATCTTTCAGCGGGAAGTTGCGCCCGACATGACTGCCGACCTTACCCAGTACTGAACTGGCGCTGTCGGCATTGGCGCGCATGCCGTTGTCCAGGGTGTAGTCGGCGCCATCGATCCACAGCGTCGAGAGTTGGGTGTACGGTTCGACGAACCAGCCGTCCTTGAGCTTGAAGTGCTTGCCCACCTCGACCGTGGCGCCGACACCAGTGTTGCTGTAGTCGCCCTTGGCTTTGCGGCCATCGCTCATGCGCACGTCAGAGCGGTTCTGGAAGCGGTTGGCCTTGATCAGTGCATCGATGTACAGGCCGTCATCGGCCAGCCAGGTGCTGTAGGCACCCACATGGAAGCTGTCGACCTTGCCCGAGGTCCCGCCGGACAGGTCCAGGTTCGAGCGGCTGTAGCCGCCCATCAGGCCGATCAGCCACTGGCCATCGCTGCTGGCGATCGGCATGTCGGCACCGAAGGCGATGCCTTGCTGGGTTTGATCGTAGGCGGCACCGGCGCCGGCGCTGACTTTGTGCTTGTTGCCGTAGCTGCGCAGCCAGCCGCCGCCCTGGTCCTGACCGTTGCGCAACTCGCCCATGCGGGTACGCAGGGTGGAGGACTCGCCGTACCAGACGGTTGGCGCCGCGCTGAACAGGCCCGTCACCGAGCGGGTGCCGGGGGTCGTGGTGTTGCTTTTGCGCACCAGGAACCAGTCGTCGCCGCGCTGCTCGAGGTCGTAGGCATAGGTGCCGAAGTCGACCTGCCCGCCGACCAGGTCGAAGCGTGAACTGCTGCCTTCGCCGGTGTGCACTACGTGATGAGCGGATACCGCCGCATTGGGATCGGTACCGGTGTTCTCCACCAACAGGCGGTGATCGCCGCTGGCCTTGCCGCTGACGTCGACGAAGTCGCCCTGTCCGGTGGTCAGGTCGGCGCCGAGCATGAAGGTGCCACTGCCGGACAGTTCGCCCAGTTGCAAGCGGGTGAAGCCTGCGTTGGCCGGTTCACCGCGCAGGCTCACCGTGCCCTGATCGAGATTCAGGCGGTCCAGATTCGAGTCGCCGGTGAGGGTCCACAGCGAAGAGCCGTCGATGTTCAGCGAGCTGGCGTTGCTGATGGTGCCGGTCAGGCTGGCGTTGTCCGCCAGGGTCAAGTCGACCGTGGCGTCTTCGCTGGCCACGATGTCGCCAGTCAGGCGGCTGTCGCTCACCGAGAAGTCGACCTTGGCATCGTCCTGGACTTCCAGAATGATGCCGTTGCCGCCCACCAGGCGCGATCCATTGGCGACATGAATGTTGACCTGCGTGTCCACAAGCGGAGGGGTGTAAACCCTGATGGCGCTGCCCTCGCGCCCCTCGACGGTGGAGTTGTCGATCAGCAGGTGAGCGTTGTGATCCCCGGGGCCTCGCGCGCCGCCGAAGGTCACGACACCGTTGTTGTCGCCGATTATCCGGCTGTTCTCACGAATCCGGACACTGGCGCCAGCTACGACCACACCGACACCACCCGGCTGCCGATCGACGCCCGGCGTACCCGCCACGCCATGAACCTCGGTGTTGGTCAGGTCCACCAGTGCGCTGTTGGCGGCGTTGATGCCCCGGGCGATCCCGGAGACGAAACTGTTGGAGATGAAGGCGCTGGATGCTTCCTGGAAACCGGACAGACGAATGCCGAAAGCCTGTTCATCAGGCCGGGCCGGGTCGAGCGTGGCTACGATCCGGCTGCTATCGATGACCGCGTGACTGTTGTAGAGCGCGATGCCGTTCTTGCCCTGGGCGCTGACCTCGGCGTTGTTGATGTTCACCTTGGCGCCGTTGGCCAGTATGTGCTGGGTGGCCGCTCCGGGCCTGACATTGAGCGTTGCGCCGGCTTTGAGGTTGTAGTCGTTGAGCGGCGATGACGGTTCCACGGCGAGCGTGCGTCCCTCGGGCACGACGATCGTCGCGGCGTCGACCGCTATCGGCACAGCGATAAAGCCCAGCGCCACCAGGTGCTGGGCGAGTAAGGTAGGTTTCATGATTGGATTCGACCGTAAAAAAATGACGGCGAGATTCAATCCTGAAAGCCTTCCTGGTGATGTAGGAGGATTCGCAAGAGCAGCAGGAAAAAACCTACACCTGCTGCTGCATTGGCTTTCAAATTACCAGCTAAAACGTACCCCGACGTTCACGCCCCAGGGCTGTTCGATATGCTTGCCAGTGCTGTAGTCGACATCGACATGGGCCTGCAACGTGCCGCTGATCTTGGCGACCACGCCCCCGCCGAATTCGGCGCGGGCACCGGAGAGGTCGTCATGGAAAGTGTTGTCGTTCACCTTGACTTCATTGTTGCGCGCAAATTCGCGGGCGGCAGCGACTTTCACGTAGGGCTGCACGAAACCGCCGGATTGCAGGGGGATGGTCCGGCCAATGTGTGTGCCGACCTTGCCGAGCAGGGAGTCTGCCTTGTTGCTGCTGGCTCGCAGATCGTTGTCGAGTCGATAGTTCTCGCCCTCCACCCACAAAGCAGCGACCTGGGCATAAGGCTCTATGAACCAGCCGTCATCGAGCTTGATGTGTCGGCCGGCCTCGACCTGGCCGCCCACGCCGTAGTTGGAATAATCACCTTTGGCCTTGTTCCCGTCGCTCATGCGCACATCGGCTTTGTTGTCGAAGCGGTTGGCCTTGATCACGGCATCGAGGTAATAGCCGCTGTCGGTCAGCCAGGTGCTGTACAGGCCCAGGTAGTAGCTGTCGACGCGGCCATTGCTGCCCAGGCGCATGTTCAGCTCCGAGTCGCTGTAGCCGCCCATGACCCCGACCAGCCACTGTCCGCTTTCGGCGGGTAATGCGGTGTCGATACCGAAGGAGATACCTTGTTGGGTCTGTTGGTAGTCGACTTGGTCAGCGGTCGAAACCCGATAGCGATTGGCGTAGGTGCGCGCCCAGACCCCGCCCTGGCCGGCGCCGCCGTCACGCAGTTCGCCCATGCGGCTGCGCAGCGTGGTCAACTCGCCGTACCACACGCTGGGCGCGGCGCTGAACACGGCGATGGCGGTGGTCGCGCTGGGCGAGATGATCGGGGTCTCGGCCTGGGCCAGGTACCAGTCCGTATCGCGTTGTTGCAGCAAGTAGGAGTAAGCGCCGACATCCACCGTGCCGGTTTCGCTGATCAGGCTGAACTGCGCGGGGCCGCCTTCGGTGTGCACGACCCGCTGTGGCTGATCTCCCGACAGCGGTTCTGCGCCGGTGTTCTGGATGAGAAGGCCATGCTGGCCCTGCGCCTGGCCTTCGATGTTCACCAGATCGCTTTGATGGGCGGCCAGATCGGTGCCCAGCACGAACGTGCCCGCACCTTGGAGGCTGGTCGCGGTCAAGGTGCGGAACCCGGCCTGACCGGCCCGCAGGTCGACCGTACCGCCGTCGAGGCTGAGGGCGCCGACGCTCGAGTCGTTGATCATGTTCAGGCGAGCGTTGCTGGCGATGGCGGTGGCGCCGACGTTGCGCACGGTTCCAGTGAACAGTGAACCGTTGCTCAGGCTCAGCGCGCCGCTACCTGGTGCGTCCTGGGTCATGTCGCCGGTCATGCGGCTGTTGTCCAGGGACAGGCTGGCGACGTTGTTCACGTTACCGTCCAGGGTCGAGGCGTTGTTCAGGCGGATCGCTGTGGTGCTGCCGGTGCCCGAGAGCACATTGCCTTGCAGGCTGCTGGCATCGAGCGACAGCGTGCCGCCATCGACCACATCGCCGGTCAGGCGTGAGCCCGTGGTCAGGGTGGTGCTGCCGACATTGCGTGCAGTGCCGTTGAATTCGGCACCGTTGGCCAGGTTCAGCGCGCCGCTGCCCGGCACGTCCTGGGTCATGTCGCCGGTCATGCGGCTGTTGTCCAGGGACAGGCTGGCGGCGTTGGTTACATTGCCGTCCAGGGACGAGGCATTGCCCAGCGCCACGCGGGTGCTGCTGCCAGCGGCGGACAGTACATTGCCCTCAATGGCGCTGGCGTCTGCCGTGAGCGTGCCGACATTGTTGAAGTTGCCGGTGAATCGCGAACCGTTGGCCAGTGAGGCCGTTGCGCTGGACCCCAGAGGTTGATTGAGATTGCCCACAACCGTACTGGCGTCCAGGGCCAGGCTGTTGAGGTTGTTGAGGTCTCCCGTCAGGGCTGCCGCGTTTGCCAGGGTCACGTCGGCCACGGCACCAGTCGCTGCGCTGATGTTGCCGGTGAGGCTGCTGGCATCGATCAGGACCCGTGCCTGGGCGATGGCTCCGGCCGGATCGGACGGCAAGCCGACTTCGATCAAGGTCTGATTCGCAGCGTTGAGTTGTGATCCGTTGGCGATGACGATGTCGGCCTGCATGGCCTCGCCGCGCAAGTTGCCGACCACGATAGCGCTGCCCTCCTGGGAGGTCAGGCCGGCGTTGTCCAGGACCAGACGTGGTGCGGCTTCATCGCTGTTGAGCGCGAACAGACCCGCCCCCCAGCGGCTGCCCGTGGCATTACTGCCGCGCAGGATCGCTTCGCCGCCAGTGATCGATACCCCCAGGCCACTACCGGCAATCGACGTGCCTTGTGCACCCAGGCCGGTGATGGTCGAGTCGGTGAGCGTCACCGTGCTGCCCGAGGACACGGTGACGCCGCGTCCGATCCCTGAAATCGTGCTGTTCGACACCTCGACGAGGGAGCCTGCTGCGCCTGCCTGCAAGGCGCGAACAGCCTGCAGACCGGTCGCGGAAGTCGAGGATATGGTCGAGTTACGGATCGTGGCGTTCGAGCCGATCATGGATACGCCTGGCTGGGCGCCTGAGTTGACCGACGCACCGTCCAACGACACTGTGGACCCGGCTCTGGCGTTGATCCCCAACGTTTCTGCGCCTGAGAGCACGCTGAGGCTGGCCGACTCGAGCGTCCAGGTCTCAGGAGCGGTGCCTGGGTTGACGGTAGCGCTGTCTCCGGGACCCAGATTAGCCGCCAATGCGAAAGGGGTAAACGCGCACAGCGCCACGAGTGTGGGTGAACGCTTCATTAGAATGAATGTAAAACGGCATCCGGACATCAGCGCGACTCCTGTTGATTTCATAGAGTTCTTCCAACACGGATTTTGTTGCACGCCTGACTATAGAGCGGCATTGAAATAGCGCACCTGATAAAAATGCTAGGTTACAGGCGCGACGGGGCTGCTCTAACTTGATGCTGCGGATGGGCATCAAGACAACGACGCTCTCGTCGAGCCGTGGCTGCCGAGGGTAAGCGTGAATAAAAGGAGCTTGAAAGTTTCTGGTCAGGTTCGTCTTCCACTTCCACGATCCCGAGGACTGTTCAATGAACGCTAGTCAACAAAGAAACAGTGCAGGCCTGGTGCAAAATTCCATTCTTCAGTTGCCGCAGATGCGTATTCCTGCTCGAGATCCCACACGCACCATCGTGCCGGTCGCTGAACTGCAGCGTGATCTCGAAATTAAAGTTCCCAAGAGCCCCGACTTGCGCCCCTTCGACACGATTAAACTCATCCGGGACGGCGTGTTTTTCGGCGATGAGAAGGTCATCACCCAGGCCGAACTGGACGACCCGGCTCTTACAGAATTCACAATGTTGTTTCGCATGGATGAGTTTCCCGCCAAGGGCACCGATGTAGTCATCGCCCTCGATTATGGTATTTACGATCCTGACTCCGAAGACGGTGAAGCCGCGGGGTACCCGTTGCGCACGCGTTTCGACCAACTTGCGCCTGCCGGTGTCAGACCGCCACCGATCGCTTTCACGGACGAACAGTTGGACGGCATTACCGATGCCGATCTGATCAATGACGCGCTGCCAGTGCTGATCAATCCGTATTATCAGGGTGAGGCCGAAGACAAGATCGAGTTGTGGATCGGCTCGCGCGAGGATATCGGCTCGGGCATCTGGTTACCTCAGCCTTTCGAAGTGACCAACCCGGCGCTTTCTACCACCGGCTCCATCACGCGCGCTGAATTGGAGTCGATGGGTGATGGGCGTCGCTTCTTCGCTTACCGTGTGACCGACTGGGCAGGCAATGTCAGCGCGCCTTCGTCGCCGGTGGCCATTGACGTGTTCATCCAATTGCCAGCGCTGCAGGCTCCACTGATCCCTGAAGCCGATGATGGCCTGATCACGTATAACGATGCCTATCCGGACGTCGGCATCGAAATTCCCGCCTATCCTGGGGCATCCGTGGGTGACGAGATCGTGGTGACCTGGGGTGGTCAGACGATGCCTCCCTACCGGCTGACCGCGCAAGACGTCGGCAACGCCCCGATACTGGTGACAATTCCCGTTCCCTTCGCCAGTGCGCAGGCCCAGGGCAACGGGCCAGTGGACGTCACCTACACGCTGCGACGCGGTAACCGTGCCCCTGTCAATGCCCCTATCACCCAAGTCCAGGTCAACCTCAGAACCCCCGGCGGTCCTGATCCTGATCCAGACCCCGAAAATCCAGTGCACGGCAACATTCAACCGCCGGTCGTCAAATGCGGTACCAGCCCGGACAACACCATTGAAGCGCGCGATTTCGGCAAGGATGCCGAGGCGTTGATCCCCAGGCTGGGCAAGGATGGCAACCCAATCTGGGTGGAGGGCGATATCATCCAACTGTATTGGCATGGCCAGGGTGATCCGGGCTTGCAGCCGATTCACGTCAACGCGGCCAACGGCTCTGCGGACATCCGCTACCCCATCCCCTTCGATCCGGTGATCAAGGCGACGGGCACAGGTGAATACGATGTGTACTTCACGGTTACCCGTCTGCTGGGTGCCAATCCTGCTCCCATCCCTGTCCACGTTTCGTCACCGACCCAGTTGGTGAAGGTGTCGGCTGGATCGCAAGTTCCAGGTGGTGAAGACCCCCTTGCACCCGCTACTTTCCCGGATGCGAACGCACGCAACATCATCATCAGAGCGGTTGGCATGGCGGGTACCCGTTTCCGTATCCCTCTGAGTGGTGTGAAGAACATCGAACTGTCCAGAAACCCACGCGTGAGCTACGACTTCTATGGCGTGCGGGTGCCGCTGGGTCAATATACTCCACCAACGGGCCAAGTCGATCCCATCGAGGATTCTCGAATCACGGGTGAGCAGGCCTTGGTCCAAGCGGATATTGATCGGGGCTATGTAGATGTGCTGCTGCCTTATAGCAAAACCTATTACATATGCCGTAATGGGGGGTTCGCTGAATATTCGCTGTCTAATGATGCCGGCGCGAGTTCTCCTCAAGATCGAGGCTATGTGTATTTTGCATTGAACCGGGGCGGCGGTGTTTGTGACGTGCCATCGACTTGATCGCGCATGCACCTATCAATGCAGCAGAAACTTATCTTGAGGATTTGAACATGAAAGCAGACGCAAAGAAATTATCCCTGCCGCCGATTGCTTTTACGGACGATCAGCGTCATGAAATCAATGATCAAACGCTGGAGAATGATGAGCTGTCAGCGGAAGTTGATCCGTTCTTCGGCAGCGAACAGGGCGATGTTGTCGAGTTGTGGGTAGGCGAAAGTCGAAGTTCAGGAGACTTTGTAAGTCCGACCTATACGATCGAAGATCCATCGAATGTACTCGTCGTGTCGTTCAGGCGGATCGATTTGTTGAAAGTCAACAACAAACGTGCGTACTTCGGTTATCGCGTCAACGGCGGGGAGTTGTCGACAGTGGTCGGTATTCCCGTCAGTTTGAGCGAGAGTGCCGGCTGACACCACGCGTTGGCGATTGCCCGACCTGATCTTCAGGTCGGGCCTTGCTCAAGGCCGAGCGCCTGGCGCTCGTTGCTGCCCATGAATCCCCAATCGACGCGCCAACCGCCCGAGGTTGGCGCGGTCGATTCCCAGCTCCCGCGCTGCGGCTGCCCAGTTGTGCCCGTGACGTTGCAGGCATTGCTCGATCACGTGGCGTTGATACCCATCCAGTGCCTCCCGCAAACCGCCCTGGTGTATTGCCGTGTAGTGCATCGACGGCCTATCCGTTTCGGGTTCGTGCCGGGTGATGGGGGTCAGTTCCAGATCGATGGCGTCCAGCGCCAGCAGTCGCGAGGCGGGCCTGCCACGCCCCAGCGCTTTGAGTGCGCAACGACCGATGAGGTGCTCGAGCTCACGCACGTTCCCCGGCCAGTCGTAGGCCAGCAACGCCGCTTCGGCCGCCTTGGTCAAGCGCAGGCTGTCGAGCCCCAGGCGCGATCGATTCTGTTCGAGAAAAAAACCGGCGAGCAACAGCACGTCGCGACCCCGCTCGCGCAGCGCAGGCACCGGCAGCGGATAGACGCTCAAGCGGTGATAAAGATCGGCACGGAATTGACCAGCGCGCACGCTGGCGGCCAGGTCGCGGTTAGTGGCGGCGATCAGCCGCACATCCACCCGGTGTTCCCGGTCCGAACCCAAGCGCTGCAGTTGCCCACTCTGCAACACGCGCAGCAGTTTGGCCTGTACGGCCAACGGCAATTCACCCACTTCATCGAGAAACAGCGTGCCGCCATCGGCCAGCTCGAACTTGCCGCGCCGTTCGCCGTGGGCACCGGTGAACGCACCACGCACATGCCCGAACAGCTCGCTTTCCACCAGGGTGTCGGGCAGGGCGGCACAGTTGAGGCTGATCATCGGCTTGTCGGCGCGGTGGCTGGCCTGGTGCAGGGCTTGGGCGACCAACTCCTTGCCCACCCCGGTTTCGCCCGTGATCAAGACGGTGAGATCGCTGCCGGCGACCAGACGCAACTCCTCGAGCAGGCGCTTGTGCGCCGGACTCTGGCCGATCAACTCCTGGCTGCGGTCAGTGGCCTGGCGGAAAAGGTCGGCCCGACGTTGCTCGTCCTGCACGCGCAGCGCCAACTGGTCGATGCGTTCGGCCACGGTGACGGTGGCTGCGGCAAGGCTGGCGAAGGCTTCCAGCGCGTCGAGTTCCAGGCTCTGGAACTGCCCGGGGGTCAACGCATCGAGGGTCAGCAGTCCCCACGGGCGCTCTGCGACCATCAAAGGACAGCCCATGCAGTCGTGCACATGCAGATCGACGTCGGTGGCTTCGACCAGGCCGTCGTACGGATCGGGTAATGGTGAGTCGCTGGCGAAGCGGGTTGGTTGCGGGCGGCTGAGCAGCACCTGGAAACGCGGATGGTCACTGACCTTGAAGCGCCGGCCGAGGGTATCGGTGGCCAGCCCGTCGATCGCCAGTGGCACCAGCCAGTCGCCCTCCAGACGCAGCAGCGCGGCGGCATCGCAGGGCAGCAGCGTGCGCAGGGCTTGCAGCAGGCGCCGATAGCGCTCTTGATCGGGCAGGTCGCGCGACAGATCGCTGACCAAAGGGAGGAGGGCGGTGAGCAGGGGTTTTGCAGTCATTTGGACTCCTGTTGGTCATCCTGACTATACGCGGGCACTAGTCAATATGACATGAATCCGCTCCAGGGCTTGATTTTGCTGGGCCTGCCAGTTGGCACGATTGGTGAAACGACCGGTGTAATCAGTCGAAGCCCAAGGCTCAGGAGTCGCAGCAATGCTCAATGCCGAACACCGTGCAATCATCAAGGCCACCGTCCCCCTGCTCGAAAGCGGGGGCGAGGCACTGACCACCCACTTCTACAAGATGATGCTCAGCGAGTACCCCGAAGTGCGTCCGCTGTTCAACCAGGCGCACCAGGCCAGCGGCGACCAACCGCGCGCGCTGGCCAACGGCGTGCTGATGTACGCCAAGCACATCGACCGGCTCGACGCCTTGGGCGCTCTAGTAGGACAGATCATCAACAAGCACGTGGCCCTGCAGATTCTGCCCGAGCACTATCCCATTGTCGGCCGTTGCCTGCTGCGTGCCATCGAAGAGGTGCTGGGCAGCGAGATCGCCACGCCGGCGGTGATCGAAGCCTGGGCGGCGGCTTATGGGCAATTGGCCGAGATTCTCATCGGCGCCGAAGAACAGTTGTACCAGGCCAAGGAGCAGGCCGAGGGCGGCTGGCGGGGCGGGCGGGCGTTCCGTCTGGTGCGCCGCGAGCAAGAGAGCGCGGAAATCGTCTCGTTCTACTTCGAGCCGGTCGATGGCGCGGCGGTGCTCAAGGCTGAGCCTGGGCAGTACATCGGTCTGCAGTTGTTCATCGAGGGCCGCGAGCAGCGCCGCAACTATTCGCTGTCGTCGCTCAGCGATGGCCGGCAGTACCGCATCAGCGTCAAACGCGAGGACGGGGGTGTGGTCTCCAATTACCTGCACGATCATCTGCAAGTCGACACTACCGTCACACTGTTTCCGCCTGCGGGCGATTTCACTTTGCAGGCCAGCGACAAGCCCTTGGTGCTGATCAGCGGTGGGGTAGGGATCACCCCGACTCTGGCCATGCTCGAGGCAGCGCTGCAGACCCAGCGTCCGATACGCTTCATCCACTGCGCGCGCAATGGCGCGGTGCATGCATTTCGCGAATGGGTCGATGAGTTGGCCGAGCGGCACCCGCAACTGCAGCGCTTCTACTGCTACGACGAGCACGACGGCAGTCGGTCCGTCGATGCCGTGGGTCTGCTGAGTGAGGACTTGCTGGCCGAGTGGTTGCCCCGTGAGCGCGACATGGACGTCTACTTCCTCGGACCCAAGGGCTTCATGGCGGCGATCCGGCGGTCCTTGAACCATTTGGGCGTGCCGCCAACGCAGAGTCACTTCGAGTTCTTCGGACCGGCTGCGGCCTTGGAGTAGCGGGTCAGAGACCGGGGCGGGCCACGCTCGGCCCGGCTTCTCTATCAGTAGTGCAGTGTTTTTAACCCACCGTTAATCGCCGTATCCTTCACTTTCGCTCACCCACGTCTTTGTCATTGGATGGGTGAACCGACCTGCAGACTGTCGGTCTGAGCTTCCCATGGAAAGCCTGGGCCGCACCGCACTGTCACCTTTTCATTCATCGCCGGGTGCCCGCGCCGTGTAGACTGGCGGGCTTTGGGCATGGGCCATAGGGCAGCAGGCCTGCAACTCTCCAACGAAGGAACCGGTCATGAACGAACACAACCTGCGCCTGAATCGGGAACGGCGCTTTCTGGTACTGCTGGGGCTGATCTGCCTGTCGTTGATCGGCGGCGCTCTTTATATGCAGGTGGTGCTGGGCGAAGCACCGTGCCCGCTGTGCATCCTGCAGCGCTACGCCTTGCTGTTGATCGCAGTGTTCGCGTTCATCGCAGCCGCCATGCCGGGGCGGCGCAGCCTGACCTTCTTCGAAGCGTTGGTGGTGCTCAGCGCCATTGGCGGAATCGTTGCGGCCGGCAACCATGTGTATATACTCGCCAACCCCGCCGTCAGCTGTGGCATCGATGTGCTGCAACCGATCGTCGACGACCTGCCACTGGCGCAGGTCTGGCCGCTGGCGTTCCAGGTCGATGGTTTCTGCACCACGCCCTACCCGCCGATCCTGGGGCTGTCGCTGGCGCAATGGGCGCTGGTGGCCTTCGTCCTCACTGCCCTCCTGGTGCCACTGGGGATCTACCGAAATCGCCGTCGGGCTTAGACAAAAGTCCTTGTATGACGCAGGCCCATTGCGCAGCTTAATCGGTATCGAAAACCTGTCCTCGGCTGATGTAGATCAAGTTCCAGCCCTTGCGGCATGCGGGTTTCGGGTCTACAGCCGAGGGTGCGACAAACTGTCGCGAAGTTGATTTTTGAGCGCTGATTGTTACCGATTCGGTAAAGGACTGTTGCTCAATAAGTCATAGTAAAGGGGGGGCTACCTATCTACAATCGCCCCCAATTTCCGTTCGGCACTGCTTGCAAGTCGCAGGATTGAAGGAAGCCCCAGCGCTCCTTTTGCTGACTTCGACAAGTTTCGCCCAACGGCGATCCGGGCGGACACCCCTCCGCGTTTTCCGCACCAAATGGACTTGGTCTGAAGTACAGGCCTTTAGCCTACGAAAAACCCCAAGCTCGACCATACTTCCAACGCCCAGATCCTGCAGTCGGATCACAGGCCGGAGGGAGTTCGGGCTTAAAAATGCTAACGCTGGGCAGGACGAAGTGTTGGCGAACAAAACACATTGCATTGAAGCAAGCTGATCTAGAGGTCGTGAGATGAGTAAAAAGCGTTACCCCAGACTGTTTGGCATATTGCCCTTTTTAGGCATGCTTTTACTCAGTGGGTGCAACTGGACCCTGCTCGACCCCAAGGGCCAGGTCGGCATTGAGCAAAAGAACCTGATCCTGATCGCGATCGGCCTGATGCTGCTGGTGGTGATCCCGGTCATCATCATGACCCTGGTCTTCGCCTGGAAGTACCGTGCTTCCAACACGGCGGCCACCTACACGCCTGACTGGTCGCACTCGACCAAGATCGAGGCGGCGGTGTGGATCATCCCGATCCTGATCATCATCGTGCTGGGCTACGTCACCTACAAGTCCACCCATAAACTGGACCCCTACCGTCCACTGGATTCCGATGTGAAACCGGTGCAGATCGACGTGGTGGCCCTGGACTGGAAGTGGCTGTTCATCTATCCGGAGCAAGGCATCGCCACGGTCAACAAGATCGTCTTCCCGGCCAACACCCCGGTCAACTTCCGCGTGACCTCCGACGCCGTGATGAACTCGTTCTTCATCCCTGGCCTGGGCGGCCAGATCTACGCGATGGCCGGCATGACCACCAAGCTGCACCTGATCGCCAACGAAAATGGCGAGTTCGACGGTATCTCGGCGAACTACAGCGGTGCGGGCTTCACCGGTATGAAATTCAAGGCAACCGCCACCTCGCAAGCCGACTTCGATGCCTGGGTCGCGCAAGTGAAGGCGTCGCCGAAGAAGCTGGACAAGGCCGAATACGACGCCTTGGCCAAACCAAGCGAAAACAACCCAGTCGCGCTGTACAGCGAGGCTTCGCCTGACACGTTCCAGCTCATCGTCGACAAGTACGAAGGCATGAACCGCGGTCGTCCGAGCCATGAAGAAGCAGGCAGCAAAGACCTGGCCACTACCAAGGGTGTGGAATCGAGTATGCAACCAGCTGCCGGTGCAGAGGAGTAAGAGATGTTCGGTAAATTAAGCCTGGAGGCGATACCCTATCACGAGCCGATAGTCATGGTGACGCTTGCCATGATCGCGCTCGGTGGTATCGCCGTCGTTGGTGCCATCACCTATTTCCGCAAGTGGTCCTACCTGTGGACCGAGTGGCTGACCACGGTCGACCACAAGAAGATCGGGGTGATGTACATCATCGTCGCGATGGTCATGCTGCTGCGCGGCTTTGCCGACGCCATCATGATGCGTACCCAGCTGGCCGTCGCCACCGGCGGCTCCGAAGGCTACCTGCCGCCTGAACACTATGACCAGATCTTCACCGCCCACGGTGTGATCATGATCATCTTCATGGCGATGCCGTTCTTCACCGGCCTGATGAACCTGGCCCTGCCTCTGCAGATCGGTGCACGTGACGTTGCCTTCCCATTCCTGAACTCCCTGAGCTTCTACCTGCTGCTGGCAGGCGTGCTGCTGGTGAACATCTCGCTGGGCGTCGGCGAATTCGCCAAGACCGGCTGGGTGGCCTATCCGCCGCTTGCGGGTATCCAGTACAGCCCTGGCGTGGGGGTCGATTACTATATCTGGGCGCTACAGCTATCAGGTCTAGGCACGACATTGACGGGCGTGAACTTCCTGGTCACCGTCCTGAAGATGCGCGCACCTGGCATGAAGCTGATGGACATGCCGATCTTCACTTGGACCTGCACCTGGGCCAACGTGCTGATCGTCGCTTCTTTCCCGATCCTGACCGCTGCACTGGCCCTGCTGACCGTTGACCGTTATCTGGACTTCCACATCTTCACCAACGAGCTTGGTGGGAACCCGATGATGTACGTCAACCTGTTCTGGGCCTGGGGTCACCCCGAGGTGTACATCCTGATCCTGCCGGCCTTCGGCGTGTTCTCGGAAGTGACCTCGACCTTCGCCAGCAAGCGCCTGTTCGGCCACCACGCGATGATCTACGCATCGGGTGCGATCGCCATCCTGGGCTTCGCGGTCTGGCTGCACCACTTCTTCACCATGGGTGCCGGCGCCAGCGTCAACACCTTCTTCGGCCTGGCGACGATGCTGATCTCCATCCCGACCGGTGTGAAGCTGTTCAACTGGCTGTTCACCATCTACCAGGGCCGTCTGCGCTTCACCCCGCCGATTCTCTGGACCCTGGGCTTCATGGTCACCTTCTCCATCGGTGGCATGACCGGCGTTCTGCTGGCCGTTCCGGGTGCTGACTTCGTGCTGCACAACAGCCTGTTCGTGATCGCCCACTTCCACAACGTGATCATCGGTGGTGCGGTGTTCGGCTACATCGCCGGCTTCGCCTTCTGGTTCCCGAAAGCCTTCGGCTTCACCCTCAACGAGAAGTGGGGCAAGGCAGCCTTCTGGTTCTGGATCTCGGGCTTCTACGTCGCCTTCATGCCGCTGTACGCCCTGGGCTTCATGGGCATGACCCGTCGTCTGAACCATTCCGACAACCCGCTGTGGGAACCCTACCTGTACGTCGCCGTGGTCGGTGCCGTGCTGATCCTGTTCGGTATCGCCTGCCAGCTGATCCAGCTCTACGTGTCGATCCGCGATCGCAAGCAGAACATGGACGTGACCGGCGACCCATGGGGCGGCCGTACCCTGGAATGGTCGACTTCGTCGCCACCACCGTTCTACAACTTCGCCCACATGCCCGAGAAAGTCGGTCTGGATGCCTGGCAAGAAGCCAAGGACGCCGGTGTCGCCTACAAGGCGCCAGCCAAGTACGAAGCGATCCACATGCCGAGCAACACCTCTACCGGTCTGTTCATGGGTATGTTCCTGACCGTGTTCGGCTTCGCCTTCATCTGGCACATCTGGTGGCTGGTAGGCCTGAGCCTGGTAGCGACCATCGCGGTCTTCGTTCGCCACGCTGCGCGTGACGACCAGGGCTACATGGTGCCTGCCGAAGAAGTGGCGCGCATCGAAGGTGAACGCCAACGGGCCCTGCAGCTTGCCGGTGTGCCTACCGGTGGCGCACGTGTCGAAAACGTTTGAACGGGTGTAATCAATGTCCAGTCAAGTAATTCACGGTGACGCCCATGGCCATGACCATGGGCACGACGATCACCACCACGACTCGGGCCAGATGACCGTCTTCGGTTTCTGGCTGTACCTGATGACCGACTGCATCCTGTTTGCGTCGCTCTTCGCCACCTACGCGGTGCTGTCCGGCAGTTTTGCCGGCGGCCCGTCGGGTCATGACATCTTCCAGCTCGACTTCGTGCTGGTCGAAACGGCGTTCCTGCTGCTGTCCTCGATCACCTTCGGCTTCGCCATGCTGAAGATGTTCGCCGGCAACAAGGCAGGTGTACTGGGCTGGTTGGCAGTGACCTTCCTGTTCGGTGCGGGCTTCATCGCGATGGAAATCTATGAGTTCCATCACCTGATCATGGAGGGCTACGGCCCGCAGCGCAGTGGTTTCCTCTCGGGCTTCTTCGCCCTGGTCGGCACCCACGGTCTGCACGTGACCTCGGGCCTGATCTGGATGGCGATCCTGATGTACCAGATCCAGACCAAGGGCATCACGCCGACCGCCAAGACCCGCATGAGCTGCCTGAGCCTGTTCTGGCACTTCCTGGACGTGGTCTGGATCTGCGTATTCACCGTCGTCTACCTGCTGGGGGTTCTGTAATGGCTAACGCACACGACACTCATCACGAAGGCAACCACGGCAGCGTGAAGTCGTACATGATCGGCTTCGTCCTCTCGATCATCCTCACCGCGATTCCGTTCGCGCTGGCGATGTCGCCGATGCTGCCGAAGAACCTGACCGTGCTGGTCATCGTCGCCATGGCCGTTATCCAGGTGGTCGTCCACCTGGTGTACTTCCTGCACATGGATCGCTCGAAAGAGCAGAGCTCCAACGTGTCGACGTTCCTGTTCACCACCCTGGTGATCGCACTGCTGGTCGGCTTGTCGCTGTGGATCATGTTCAGCATCCACTTCGAAATGCTGGCCAAGTGAGGTAAGACTGCATGTCCGTGAAGCACTTTATCCAAATCACCAAACCGGGGATCATTTTCGGTAACGTGCTTTCCGTGGCGGGCGGTTTCTTCCTTGCCGCGAAGGGCCATGTGGACTTCGCCCTGTTCCTGGCCGTGGTGGTCGGTACTTCGCTGGTGGTCGCATCCGGTTGCGTGTTCAACAACTGCATCGACCGTGACATCGACCAGAAGATGGAACGTACCAAGAACCGCGTCATGGTCCAGGGCGGCATGTCGCTGCCCCTCGCGCTGATTTACGCCACCCTGCTCGGGGTGGCGGGTTTCAGCCTGCTGTACGTCCAGGCCAACCCGCTGTCGGCGTACTGCGCGCTGATCGGCTTCGTGGTCTACGTGGGCTTCTACAGCCTGTGGCTCAAGCGTAAATCGGTGCACGGCACCTTGGTTGGCAGCCTGTCCGGTGCCATGCCTCCGGTGATCGGCTATTGCGCCGTGAGCAGCAGCTTCGACCTGGCAGCGGTCACGCTGCTGGTGATGTTCAGCCTGTGGCAGATGCCGCACAGCTTCGCCATCGCCATCTTCCGCTTCAAGGACTACAGCGCGGCCAACATTCCGGTCCTGCCGGTGGCCCGCGGTATCCTGGCGGCGAAGAAGCAGATCGTGCTGTACGTGCTGGCCTTCGTGCTCGCCACCGTCATGCTCACCCTCGGTGGCTATGCTGGCCTGGCTTACCTGGCCGTCGCCGCTGCCATGGGCCTGTACTGGCTGTACATGGCCTGGGGTGGTTACAAGGCCGAGGACGACAGCAAGTGGGCGCGCAAGGTGTTCGGCTTCTCCATTCTCACCGTCATGGCCTTGAGCCTGATGATGTCGGTGGACAGCCAGACTGCGACCGATGTGCTGATGACCTACGCTCGCTGAAACCGCTTCACGCTTCACTGAAAACCCGGCCTAGCGCCGGGTTTTTTCATGGTGCGCCCGAAACCCGGCAGATTTTCCGACTGCTGGCCTACGGTCGCACAGCATAGTTTCGATGCCCCAACCTTCTGGAGGCACCGAGATGAGTGCGTTCACCGTGTACTTCTGCGGCACCGGCTCCCATCGCTTCGATGACCGTAATCCCAATTTCTGGAACGGCGAACTGATCGCCACCCTGGCCAGCCATACCGGCGGCAGAGAGTTCGTCGACTGGATCGCGGTCGATGGTCCGGGCAGTGGCAATCTGCAGGACGATGCCTTGTTCGTCGATGACGGCGACCACCTCAAGGTGACCGGCACCCTGTTCGGCACAGGCTGGAACGAAAATGTGCAACATGCGTTGCAGGTCATCAAGGGCAAGAGCAACTGGGCACGGACCAAACTGACCGAGCAGCAATACGAGCATCTCAAGCAGGCCGGCATTCCGATTCCCGACGCCTCTGCCGCAGGTTCGTGGTTCTGGCGCACCTACGATTACGGCGAGCGTGCCGTGACCCCGCAGGCGTTGCAGGAACAGTTGATCAAGCAGATGCGCAAGCCATTGATTCCCAGCGTGGTCAATCTGGTGGGCTGGAGCCGTGGCGGGATCAGTTGCCATATGCTGGCCAATGCCATGGTTGCAGATCCGCAACTGCGCGACGTACCGGTCAACATCTTCGCCATTGATCCTGTCCCGGGTGTGGGGAACATCCAGGCTGATCGCGTGCAGTTGGGCGCGAACGTGAAGGAGTATGTCGGTTTCTACGCCCGTGACGAACGCTCCAAGGGCTTCGCCTGCGTGGTGCCGGTCACCGCGTTCGGCACGCGCATGAGCCTCTTCCCGGTCCCCGGCCGGCATGCCACCTTGGTGGGCAATGCCTCCGCCGACGGCGCCAGTGCCGGCAAGGTGCTGCCGGAGCCGGGTATGATCGTCCGGCATTTCGCCGAAACCTGCCTCACGCGCTGGGGCACCGCGTTGGACAAATGCCTGGCGCTCGATGACCAGGCGCTGGAGACCTGCCACCAGGCCATGGCCGCTGCCGACAGCCAGTACCAGGCGCTGCGTAAACAGTCCTACACGGCAATCACCGAAGGTAGCCAGCAGGAGCGCCTCGTTCATCATGGCCTGAACCCGACCGAGTTCAGCAAGGTGGCCAACGAGGGCATGCAGACCAAGGAAGGGTTGGGCCTGCGGCAGCTGACCTGCGACAGCTACCAGTCGCTGCACTGAATCATCGGGCGGGAGGGTTGCCCTCGGCAGCCCTCACTTTACAAAACATTACCGCTGCGCTTATCGTCTGCCTCGGCCACCGCAGTGGCCAACGTCGCTCGGACGGTTCCGGGCGCTTACGTCTTCGAGGAAATCATGGCCAACTCCGGTTCGCCGCGCCGCTTCGCGCGCATCGATCGTCTACCCCCCTACGTCTTCAACATCACTGCCGAACTCAAGATGGCTGCCCGTCGCCGTGGCGAGGACATCATCGACCTGAGCATGGGCAACCCCGACGGCGCCACCCCGCCGCACATCGTGCAGAAGCTGGTACAGGTCGCCCAGCGCGAAGACACCCACGGTTACTCCACCTCGCGCGGCATTCCGCGCCTGCGCCGGGCCATTTCCAACTGGTACCGCGAACGCTACGAGGTCGAGATCGATCCGGACAGCGAAGCCATCGTCACCATCGGCTCGAAAGAAGGCCTGGCGCACCTGATGCTCGCCACCCTCGACCAGGGCGACACGGTGCTGGTACCCAATCCCAGCTACCCGATCCACATCTACGGTGCCGTGATTGCCGGCGCCCAGGTGCGTTCGGTGCCGCTGGTGCCGGGCGTGGACTTCTTCAATGAGCTGGAGCGGGCGATTCGCGAATCGATCCCCAAGCCGAAGATGATGATCCTGGGCTTCCCGTCCAATCCCACCGCGCAGTGCGTGGAGCTGGACTTCTTCGAGCGTGTGGTGGCCCTGGCCAAGCAGTACGACGTGCTGGTGGTTCACGACCTGGCCTATGCCGACATCGTCTACGACGGCTGGAAGGCGCCATCGATCATGCAGGTCCCCGGGGCCAAGGACATCGCGGTGGAGTTCTTCACCCTGTCCAAGAGCTACAACATGGCCGGCTGGCGGATCGGCTTCATGGTGGGTAATCCCGAGCTGGTCAATGCCCTGGCGCGCATCAAGAGTTACCACGACTACGGCACCTTCACGCCGCTGCAAGTGGCGGCGATCGCTGCCCTGGAAGGCGATCAGCAATGCGTGCGGGACATCGCCGAGCAGTACCGCCAGCGTCGCAACCTGCTGGTCAAGGGCCTGCATGAGCTGGGCTGGATGGTGGAAAACCCCAAGGCCTCGATGTACGTCTGGGCCAAGATCCCGGAAGCCTACGCTCACATGGGCTCGCTGGAATTCGCCAAGAAGCTGCTGGCCGAGGCCAAGGTCTGCGTGTCCCCTGGTATCGGTTTCGGGGAGTATGGCGACGATCATGTACGTTTTGCCCTGATCGAAAACCAGGACCGCATCCGCCAGGCCATCCGCGGCATCCGCCACATGTTCCGCGCCGGGAAGTAAGCGGCACGCCGCAGCCGCAAGCTGCAAGCGGCAAGCTGCACGCCAGCCGCAAGCTGCAAGCGGCAAGCTATAAGATAGAACTGCGTTGTCAGTGCCACCGCGATCTAGCTTGTAGCTTGTAGCTTGTAGCTTGTAGCTTGTAGCTTGTAGCTTGTAGCTTGTAGCTTGTAGCTTGTAGCTTGTAGCTGGCGCCTGGCGCCTGGCGCCAGGCGCGACCAGCGGCTGCTTTTTTTTGCGTGGGCCTCTGTTCAGGGGCGTGGGGTTGGATTACAAATGGCGGCGCGGGCGTCCGCTCGTTCCCCATAACCTCCCTTTCTGGCCATCATGTCCGAACAGAATCCTTGCCTGACCTGCGGCGCCTGCTGCGGCTACTTTCGTGTGTCCTTCTTCTGGGGTGAATGCCAATCCTCGGGCGGGTCGGTGCCCGACGATCTGGTGGTGCAAATCAACCCCACCCGCGTGGCGATGATCGGCACCGATGCCAAACCCTGCCGCTGCATCGGTCTGGAGGGGGAAATCGGCAACACAGTGGGCTGCACGCTCTACGAACAACGCTCCAGCCCGTGTCGCGAATTCGAGGCGTCCTGGGAGCATGGCACGCACAATCCGAGCTGCGACGCGGCCCGTGCCGCCTACGGCCTGCCACCGCTGACGCCGCCCGGCGCCAACGAGCCGCACTGGCCGGACGAGGGGGCCGAGGTGGCCTGATCCGCTCTCGGAACACCACCGTTCGTCGCTTGGATCCACTTTTGAAATCGCTGCAGCCCGCGTAATCCGGGCTGCCTAGACAAAGTATTAACCCGATTTGACCGCCCCTGCGCCGTGCCTGACTGCCTGTTCTGCGACTACACATTCCCCAACAAGGAAATTGTCGCCAGGGTCAGGTGTTTCGTCGCGCGTGTGAAATAAACCGGCAACAGCGCTGTGCACGCATTCAAGGACTGAATCAGCTGATCCACGAAGGAGCTCTCCGTGGACAGAAGTCTCATCGCCGTTTCGCCCGCTCGTCTCTCGCACCTGTCATTGGCCGTAAGCCTCGCCGTCGGCGGACTGCTGTTCGGTCTGGGCAGCCAGCCGGCACTGGCCGCTTGTAGCCTGAGTGGGGGCGTGGTCACCTGCACCGGCGCGCCCAATCTACTGGCTCCAGGCTATGCCAGCAGCGCGAACAATCTCACGGTCAACGTCCAGCAAGGCGCCAGCCTCGGCGTGCTGCTGAACCTGCTCGGCACGGCGTTGAATCTGTCCGGCAGCAACATCACGCTGAACAACGCCGGCACGATTGACCCTTCGCTACTGGGCGCAGTCAGCCTGCTGAGCACCAGCACGCGCATCGGCAATGCCAACCCCAGCACCCTGGTGATCAACAACCTGGCCACCGGCGTGCTAAGAGGCACCGGGGGCGTTCTCGACGTCAACCTGGCCAATCTCAACGGCGCGGCGCTGGAGGTCACCAACGGTGCAGGCGGGAGCACCGTGATCAGCAACGCGGGGATCATCGGCTCTTCGGCACTCAGCGTCAGCGTGCTCAGCGAAGACACGCCCGTGGTCGCCGTCAGCGGCGGCAGCACGGTGAACATGACCAACACCGGCACCATCACCGGTCGCGCCGCGTTCCAGGCTTCCAGCAGCGGCAACACCTTCACCAACGTCGGTACGCTCAACGGCAGCCTGTCGATGGGTGCCGGCTCGACCAACCGTTTCAACGCCATCACCGGCTCCAGCGTCAACAAAGGCGGCGGCGCCGGCCTGCAATTGCTGGTAGTCAGCAATCCGAATCTGTCCTTCGCCGCCACCGGCACGGTCGATGGCGGCGCCGGCGGCAACAACACCCTCGCATTGCAGAACGCCGTGGGCGGCGGCAGCGGCACGGCCGGCAGTGGCACGATCGCGGCGGGCACCTACGTCAACTTCAACCGCCTGATCGTCGACAGCGGCACCTGGACCCTCGGCGGGCCGCTGCTGACCGGCAGCAGTTCGACCACGCTCAACGGCGGGCTGGTCAGCGTCGACGACTCCGCGGCCTTCGGTTCCGGCGCGATCACCGCCAACGGCGGGGCACTGCAAAGCGGCGGCGCTGGCGTGAACCTGAGCAACGCGCTGATCCTGGGCAGCAATGGCCTGACGGTTTCCGGCAGCAACCCCCTGGGTCTCAACGGCGTCCTGTCAGGTAGCGGTGCGCTGATCAAGAGCGGTGCCAGCCTGCTGACGCTGAGCGGCAACAACACCTTCAGCGGCGGCATCAACCTGGCCGCTGGAGGCCTCGAACTGGGCAGCGCGGCGAGCCTGGGCGGCGGTGCGCTGAACGTGACCGGCGCGTCCCGATTGCAGGGCAGCGCGCCGCTGGTGCTGGCCAATGCCGTGCAACTCAACGGCGCCGCACTCAACGTGACCGGCGCCAACGCCGTCACCTTGGGTGGCACGGTAAGCGGAACGGGAGCGCTGGTCAAAAGCGGCAGCGCCAGCCTGACCCTCAACGCCAGCAACACTTACACCGGTGGCACCACCCTCGGCGCAGGCACGCTGGTGTTGGGCAACGCAGGTGCCCTGGGCAGTGGTGCGTTGGGCCTGACCGGTAACGCGGCGTTGGATGCCAGCACCGCCATCAGCCTCGGCACCGCGATCAACTTGGGCAGCAACACCCTGACCTTGCCTGGCAGCAACGCCACGACCCTCACGGGCGCTATCGCTGGAACCGGTGGGCTGGTCAAGAACGGTGCGGCCAACCTGACCCTCAACGGCAGCAACAGCTTCAGCGGCGGCACCACCGTCAATGGCGGCGCGTTGACCCTGGGCAACGGCAGTGCCTTGGGCAGCGGCGCCCTGAACCTGGGGACGAGCCTGGTGCTCGACGCCGGTGCGGCGGTGAGCCTGGCCAACGCCATCAACCTCGGCGCCAGCACACTCGCGCTCGCCGGTTCCAGCGCCACCACCTTGGGCGGCGTGATCAGCGGCACGGGCGCGTTGGTGAAAAACGGTGCGGCCAACCTGACCCTCAACGGCAACAACAGCTTCAGCGGCGGCACCAGCGTCAATGGCGGCGCGTTGATTCTGGGCAACAGCACTGCGCTGGGCAGCGGCGCGCTGAACCTCGGCGCCAGCACGCAGCTCGACACCAGCGCTGCACTGAACCTGAGCAATGCGATCAACCTCGGGAGCAACACGCTCGCGCTCGTCGGCAGCAACGCTGTGACCCTCGGTGGCGCCATCGGCGGCAGCGGGGCGCTGGTCAACAATGGCGCGGCCGGCCTGACGCTCAACGGCAACAACAGCTTCAGCGGTGGCACCACGCTCAACGCCGGTGTGCTGACGTTGGGCAACAACAATGCGCTGGGCACGGGGGCGCTGACCCTCGGTGCCAACGCCGGTCTCGTGGCAAGTACGGCGCTCAGCCTGGGCAACGCCATCGACCTTGGCGGCAACACCCTGAGCGTGGCGGGCAGCAACGACCTGCGCCTGGGCGGGACGATCGCCGGCACCGGGGCGTTGATCAAGAATGGCGCCGCCAACCTCACCCTCGGCGGCAGCAACACCTTCAGCGGCGGTCTGACGCTCAACACCGGCACCCTGACCCTGGCCAGCGCCGCCGCCCTGGGCAGCGGCGCGCTCACCGTCGGCGGCGCCGCCACCCTGGCCAACAGCACCGCGCTGACCGTGAGCAACAACGTCAACCTCGGCGCTAACCTGGCCTTGACCGGCAGCAACGACCTGACCTTGGCCGGCACCCTGAGCGGGGCCGGCGGTCTGGTCAAGAACGGCGGCGGAGCCCTCACCCTCAGTGGCGTCAATGCCCACACTGGCGCCACCACGCTCAACACCGGCACCCTGGTGCTCGGCAGTGCCGCCGCCCTGGGCAGCGGCGCCCTCAACGCCGCCGCCGGCACCACCTTGGACAGCACGGTGGCCGGGCTGAACCTCAGCAACTCGCTGAACCTGGGCGGCAACCTGAACCTGACCGGCCGCAACGACCTGGTCCTGAACGGCCTCCTGAGCGGCGCGGGCGGCTTGACCAAAAATGGCGCCAGCACCCTGACCCTCAACGGTGCCAACACCCAGATCGGCGCCACCAACCTCAATGCCGGGCGCCTCGTGCTCGGCAACGATGCCGCCTTGGGCAGCGGTGTGCTCAATACCGCCGCGGGCACTCGCCTGGATACCCGCACGGCGGTCAACCTCGGCAACGCCGTCAACCTCGGCGGAGCCCTGACCGTCGATGGCAGCGCCGACCTCGGCTTTGGCGGCCTGGTCAGTGGCGCCGGCAGCCTGCTCAAGCAGGGCGCCGCGACCTTGACCCTGTCCGGCCCCAACGTTTACCTGGGCGGCACCACCCTCGCAGCGGGTGGCTTGGTGCTGGGCAATGGCGATGCGCTGGGGCTCGGCAATTTGACCGTCACCGGGGCTGGAAGCCTGGATAACACGGTGGCGCTGTCGGTCGCCAACGCGGTCACCCTCGACGCCGACCTGACCCTGCTCGGCAGCAACGACCTGCGGCTGGACGGTGTGATCGACGGTACCGGTCGCCTGATCAAGAACGGTGTCGGCACCCTCGCGCTCGGCGCACCGAACACCTTTATCGGCGGCACGCTGCTCAATGCCGGAACCTTCCTTTTGGATAACGCCAGTGCCATGGGCAGCGGCGCATTGAACGTGGGCGGCACGGCCGCGCTGGATACCGGTTCGGCCTTCAACCTGGGCAACGACATCGCGCTGAATGCCGATCTCACCCTCGCTGGCAGCAATGCCCTGGACCTCTCCGGCGTCATCAGCGGGGCAGGGCAGTTGATCAAGAACGGCGCGACCACGCTCACCTTGAACGGCGCGAACAGCTACGCTGGCGGCACCACGCTCAATGCCGGTGCTCTGGTGGTGGGCAACGGCGCCGCCTTGGGCACCGGAGTCCTCAACGTTGCCGGTGCCACGCGCCTGGACAACAGCACGGCGCTCACCCTGGGCAACGCTATCGTGCTCGGTGCCGACCTGACCTTGGGCGGCAGCAACGACCTCGGCCTGGCAGGCGCCATCAGCGGCAGCGGCGGTCTGGTCAAGAATGGCCCAGCCAACCTCACCCTCAGCGGCAACAACAGCTTCACTGGCGTGGTCGATCTGCTCGGCGGCACCCTCACCAGCGCAACGGCGACGGCACTGGGCAACGCCTCGGCGGTGAACGTCGGTGCCGGCGCCAGTCTCGCGCTCGGCGCCAGCACGGCCGTGGGTGGGCTCAACGGAGCGGGAGCAGTCAACCTCGGTGCGGGCAGCGACCTGAGCGTCGGTGGCAATGGCCTGGACAGCCTCTTCAGCGGCACTTTGAGCGGCGGCGGCGGGCTGATCAAGCAAGGCCCCGGCACCCTGCAACTCACCGGCAGCAACGGGCTGACCGGCGCCACCACGGTCAACGCCGGGCTGCTCGAGGTCACCGGCTCGCTGGCCAGCGTCTCCGTGCAGGTCAATGCGGGCGCCAGCCTCGGTGGCGGCGGCAACCTGCCGGGCGCGGTGGACATCGCCGATGGCGCGCACCTGCTGGCCAACAGCGGCAGCACCCTGAGCACTGGCGCGCTGACCCTGCACAGCGGTTCGATCCTCGATTTCGGCCTCGGTGCGCCGGTCAGCGGCAGCAACGCACTGGTCAGGGTCAACGGCAACCTCACCCTCGACGGCACCCTCAACGTCACCGACCTTGGCGGGTTCGGCACCGGTATCTACCGCCTGTTCGACTACACCGGCGCACTGCTCGACAACGGCCTGGCCTTGGGCACCTTGCCCGGCAGCGTGATGCCGAGCGACCTGCAAGTGCAGACGTCGGTCGGCGCGCAAGTCAACCTGTTGGTTGGCGGCGCGGCTGGTGGCGTGCAGTTCTGGGACGGTCTCGAGACACTGGCCAACGGTTCCATCGACGGCGGCAGCGGCACCTGGGACGCCAGCACCGGCAACTGGACCAACCTCGCCGGTACGCTCAACAGCGCCTGGGGCGGCGAGTTCGCGGTGTTCCAGGGCGCAGCGGGCGACGTCACGCTGGTCGGTACCCAAACGGCCAGCGGCATGCAGTTCGTCACCGATGGTTACCGCCTGATCGGCAGCGGCGGGCTGGAGCTGGTCAACGCCGCCAACGGCGCGTTCGCCGTGCGGGTCGATCCCGGCGTGAACGCCACGCTGGAAGTGGATCTTTCGGGCAGCGGCCGACTGGCCAAGCTCGACCGCGGCACGCTGGTGCTCGGCGGGGTCAACAGCTACACCGGTGGCACCCTGCTGCAAGGCGGCCGGATCGTGCTCGGCAACGACCGCGCACTCGGTGTCGGCGCGGTCACGACCGCAGGCGGCACGGCGCTGGACAGCCGCACGGCGGTCACCCTTGGCAACGACTTCGCCCTCGGCGGCGCGCTGACCTTGGATGGCAGCGCCGACCTTGGCCTGGTCGGCGTGATCCAGGGCGCCGGCAGCCTGGTCAAGAATGGCGCTGGCACGCTGACCCTCGGCAACGCCAACCGCTACAGCGGCGGCACCACCTTGAATGCCGGTAGCCTCGTGGTGGGCAGCGATCTGGCGCTGGGCAGCGGTAGCCTGACCGTCGGCGGCGCGTCCAGCCTCGTGGCGCCTGGCCAGATCGCGCTGGCCAACGCAGTGACCCTCAACGCCAACCTCACCCTGCCCGGTACGGGCGACCTGCGTCTGGATGGCACGCTCAGTGGCAGCGCTGGGCTGATCAAGAATGGTAGCGGCTCGCTCGTCCTTTCCGGGAGCAACAGCTATCAGGGCGGCACGCGTCTGGACGCGGGCACGCTGCAGGTTGGCAGTGATGCCGCGCTGGGCAGCGGTACGCTCACGGCAGCGGCGGGCACCACCCTGTCGGCGACTGCTCAAGTGAACCTGGCCAACACCCTCGAACTGCTGGGCGATCTGACCTTGGCCAGCGCGCAGGACCTGGCGCTCAACGGCAGCGTCGGCGGCGCAGGCGGCCTGACCAAGACTGGAAGCGGCACCTTGAGCCTGGGCGGCAGCAACACCTATCAAGGCGGCACCATCCTGGCCGGCGGCACCCTGCTGCTGGAGAGCGACACGGCGCTCGGCCTGGGTGCACTGAACACCGCCGACGGCACTCAGCTCGACAGCCGCCTGGCAGTCAACCTCGGCAACGCTGTCAATCTTGCGGGCACGCTGGCGATCCTCGGCAGTAACGACCTCAGTCTCTCCGGGCCGATCAATGGTCTCGGCAGCCTGAGCAAGGCCGGACCGGGCAACCTCACCCTCGCGGGCGCCAACGCCTTCGACGGTGGCGTGGTCCTCGGCGCGGGCAGCTTGACGTTGGGCGACGATGCAGCGTTGGGCAACGGTGCGTTGTCGGTCATCGGCGACGGCACGTTGTCCGGCACCACCGCGCTGCAAATCGCCAATGCCATCGACCTGGCCGGTGGCGCCAACCTGACCCTCGACGTCGGCCAGGAACTGGCCCTGTCGGGCGCGATCAGCGGTGACGGCACCCTCACCAAGCAGGGCAGCGGGCAACTGCAGCTCGCGGGCGATAACCGCTTCACCGGCGGCACGCTGCTGCAAGCCGGCAGCCTGTTGCTGGGCACCGCCAATGCCTTGGGCAGCGGTGCGTTGAGCGTGATCGACGATGCCTTGCTGGACATCACCCAGGCGCTGACGGTGAGCAATGCGATCAACCTGACCAGCGGTAACCTGACCCTCGGTGGCGCGCAGGATCTGGTGCTCGACGGCGTGATCGCAGGTGGCGGTGCGCTGGTCAAGAATGGCGGCGCCAGCCTGACCCTCGCAGGCGCCAACACCTTCGGGGGTGCCACCCAACTCAACGGCGGCACGCTGATCGTCGGCAACGACAGTGCCCTGGGCAGCGGGTCGCTGATCGCGGCCGACGGCACCGCGCTCGATGCCAACACCGACACTCGTCTGGCCAACAACCTGACAGTGGGTGGCGTACTCACTCTGCCAGGCTCTGCCGACTTCACCTTGAACGGTGTGATCGACGGTCCCGGCGGCCTGAACAAGTCGGGGGCCAGCACCCTGATCCTCAACGGCGCCAATACGTATCTGGGGGGCACCACGCTGGGCGCCGGCCAGTTGGTGGTCGGCGACGACAGTGCCTTGGGCCTGGGCGGTCTCACCGTCGCCGGCGCTTCGACCTTGAGCAGTGGCAGCGCCGCCACCACACTGGCCAACGATGTGGCACTCGATGCCGACCTGAGCGTCGTGGGCAGCAACGACCTGACCTTGAATGGCGTGGTAAACGGCGCCGGCGCCCTGATTAAGCAAGGCGACGGCAACCTGACCCTCTCCGCCAGCAATGGCTACCAAGGCGGCACTCAGCTCGAAGCCGGGCGCCTGACCCTCGGCAATGGTGGTGCGCTGGGCAGCGGGCCTCTGACCGTGACCGGTGATGCCACGCTCGGCACTGCAGCGCCACTGACCCTGGGCAGTCTTGTCGCCCTGAGCAATGGCGCCACGCTCACGCTCGATGCCGACAACGCGTTGGTCCTCACGGGCGACCTGAGCGGCACTGGCAACCTGATCAAGACCGGCGCCGACGACGTGACCCTGGTGGGCGACAAGACGTTCACCGGCAACGTCGCCGTGCAGGCCGGCTCGCTCACCACACAGGGCAACGGCGTGTTGGCCAATGTCGGCACTCTGGACCTCGCTGCCGGTGGGCAGTTGAACCTCAATGGCGACGCCAGCCTCGGCGCGCTGAGTGGCAGCGGCCAGGCCAACCTCGGCAGCGGCGCCACCCTGAGCCTTGGCAGCAATGATCTCGACACGGCGTTCGCCGGGGCGCTGAACGGGCTCGGCAGCCTGGCCAAGGTCGGTAATGTGCGGCTGATCCTGAGCGGCGTCAGCGCCTTGGGCGGCAACACCCAGGTCAATGGCGGCACCTTGCAGGTCGATGGCACGCTATCCAGCGCCGGGCTTAACGTTGCCAGCGGCGCCAGCTTGAGCGGCAGCGGTACGGTTGCGGCGCCGGTCGGCATCGGTGCGGGCGGGCGCTTGATCGGCAACAGCGGCAGCATCCTGGGCCTTGGCTCACTGGTGCTGGACAACGCGGCCAACGTCGATGTCGGGCTGGCCACGCCGAGCACCAATCGCGCGGCGCTGTTCGCCGTGGGCGGTGACCTGACCTTGGGCGGTACGCTGAACATCAGCGACATCGGCGGCTTCGGCAACGGTGTGTACCGGCTGTTCGACTACGGCGGTGTGCTCACCGACAACGGCCTGGCCTTCGGCAACCTGCCGCTGGGCGTAGCGCTGGGTAACCTGGCGCTACAGACCGCGCTGGTCAATCAGGTCAACCTGCTGGTCAGCGGCAGCGGCTTGAACATCCTGTTCTGGAACGGCAGCCAGACCCAAGCCAGCGGCCAGATCGAAGGCGGGGCCGGGGTGTGGAACGCGAGCACGACCAACTGGACCGACTTCGACGGCACCGTCAACAGCACCTGGGGCGACACCTTCGCGGTGTTCCAGGGTACGCCGGGCGATGTCAGTGTCGAAGGCAACCAGCGCGTCACCGGCCTGCAGTTCGCCGCCGACGGTTACCGCGTGATCGACGGCAGCGCCGGTCAGTTGGAGCTGATCGACGGCGAACGCGGTGACACGCCGGTGCGGGTGGATCGCGGCGTGACGGCGACGCTCGACCTGCCGTTGGTGGGCAGCGGCAGGCTGACCAAACTCGACAGCGGCACCCTGGTGCTCGGTGGCAGCAACCGCTACAGCGGCGGCACCCAGCTCGGTGGCGGCACGCTGGTGCTGGGCAGCGACTCGGCGTTGGGCAGCGGTGCGCTGGATACCGTCGCCGGTACCACGCTGGATGCCAATCAAGCGGTGAACATCGGCAACGCAATCAACCTGACCGGGCCACTCACCGTGGCCGGCAGCAATGACCTGACCCTGAGCGGCACCGTCGCCGGGGCCGGCAGCCTGGTCAAGGCGGGCGATGCGGCGCTGGCGCTCTCCGGCGACAACCGCTATGCCGGGGGCACCTCGCTGCAGGGCGGCACCTTGGTGGTGGGCGCCGACACTGCGCTGGGCAGCGGCGTGCTGAGCGCGGCTGACGGCACGAGCCTGGACAGCAGCCAGGCGGTCACGCTGGCCAACGCCGTCAACCTGGCCGGCGACCTCACGGTGCTCGGCGGCAACGAGCTGGCCCTGGGCGGTCCGGTCAGCGGCGCGGGGCGTCTGTTCAAGGCCGGCTTCGCGCGTTTCAGCCTGCTGGGCGCCAACCGCTTCAGCGGCGGCACCGAACTGCGCAGCGGCACCCTGGTGGTGGGTAACGATGCCGCCCTCGGTACCGGTTCACTGGACGTGACCGGTGCGGCCAGCCTGGACAGCAGCCAAGCGGTCAGACTGGCCAATCCTGTCAACGTCAGCGGTACGCTCGACGTCGAAGGCAGCAACGATCTGCAACTGGCCGGCGTGCTCAGCGGCAACGGTGTGCTGAACAAGAACGGCGCCGCCGACCTGACCCTGTCGGGCAACAACACCTTCAGCGGTATCCTCAACATCCTCTCCGGCAGCCTCAGTACCCTGGGCACCACTGCCCTCGGCACCCAGAGCGCGCTCAATGTCAGCAGCGGCGCCCGGCTCAACCTCGACGGCAGCACTACCTTGGGCGACATCGGCGGCACCGGGGCGATCCAGATCGCCCAGGGCAACAGCCTGAACGTGCAGGGCGGTGTATTCGATGGCCAGATCAGCGGCACCGGCACCCTGAACAAACTGAGCGTGCGTCGCCTGGCACTCACCCGCGTCAACACCCATGTGGGCGATACCAACGTGCAAGCCGGCGAACTGCAAGTGGACGGCTCGCTGGACAGCGGCAACGTGACCGTGGCCAGTGGCGCGACCCTGTCGGGCGTCGGCAACCTCGGTGGCGCGGTGTCGGTGAGCAATGGGGCGACGCTGGCCACCGTGACCGGCTCGACCTTGCAAGTGGGCAGCCTGAACCTGGAGCCTGATGCGGTGGTGACGGCGCAGCTCGGGGCACCGGACCCTGACGGTCAGCCGCTGGTCCAGGTGGCCAACGACCTCACCCTGCATGGCACGCTGAACGTGGTCGATATTGGCGGCTTCGGCGCCGGCGTGCACCGCCTGTTCCTGTACGGCGGCGCCTTCACCGACAACGGCATCAGCGTCGGCAGCACGCCGCTGCCCGATGTCGAAGTAGCGCTGCAAGCGAGCGTGCCCAACCAGGTCAACCTGGTGGTGGGTGGGGCCAGCAACGTGCTGTTCTGGGATGGCAGCGACACCAGCGGCAATGGCCAGATCGACGGCGGCAACGGCACCTGGGACGCCGCCAGCCGCAACTGGACCGATGCCAACGGCGCGGTCAACAGCGCCTGGAACAGCACTTTCGCCGTGTTCCAAGGCCCGGCGGGCACCGTCACCCTCGATGGCAGCCAGGCGATCACCGGCCTGCAGTTCATGACCGACGGCTATTCGCTGCAGAGCGCGGGCACGGGTGAACTGCTGACCAGCGGCACCACCAACGTGCGCGTCGACAGCGGCGCCACCGCCACGGTCGGCGTGCCGATCAACGGCACCGGTCTTCTGGCCAAGCAGGATGGCGGCACGCTGGTGCTCAATACGGCCAACGGCTACAGCGGCGGCACCGCGCTCAATCGCGGCGCTTTGGTGGTGGGCAACGACGGCGCCCTGGGCAGCGGCCTGCTCACCGCCGCAGCGGGCACCCTGCTGGACAGCAACACGGCGGTCAGCCTGGCCAATGCCGTGCTGCTCGAGGGTGCCTTGACCCTCGGCGGCAGCGCGGCGCTGACCTTGGCGGGTAGCGTCAGCGGCGAGGGCGGCCTGATCAAGAGCGGCGCTGCGCCACTCACCCTCACCGGCAACAACGTGTACAGCGGCGGCACCCAGATCAACGGCGGCAGCCTGATCGGCAACAGCGCCAGCCTGCAAGGCGCGATTCTCAACAATGCCGCGTTGACCTTCGAGCAGGCAGCCGACGGTCGCTACACCGGCAATCTCACTGGCAGCGGCACCTTGAGCAAGAACGGCAGCGGCGAGCTGCTGCTCACTGGCAACAATGGCCTGACCGGCACTACTTCGGTGAATGCCGGCAGCCTGCGTGTCGACGGTCGCCTGGACAGCGCCAGGGTGCAGGTCGCCCGCGGCGCGCGGCTGGGCGGCAGCGGCGTCTACGCCGGGCAGGTGCTGCTCGCCGACGGCGCCAGCCTGGTGGCCGGACAGAGCAGCACGCCGCTGACCCTGGGCGGGCTCGAACTGGCGTCCGGCAGCACCCTGGACTTTGCCTTGAGCGCCCCGGATGCGGCCAGCACGGTGGTCAAGGTCGAGGGCAACCTGGTGCTCGACGGCACCCTGAATGTCACCGATGCCGGTGGATTCTCAACCGGCGTCTATCGACTGTTCAGCTACGGCGGGGCGCTGACCGACAACGGCCTGGCCCTCGGCGCCGTGCCGGGCAGCGTGGCCTTGGGCGATCTGGCGTTGCAGACCGCCATCACCCGGCAGATCAACCTGGTGGTGCAGCGTGCCGGCGATCCGGTGCAGTTCTGGAACGGTAACCAGACCAACCCCGACGGCAGCATCGGCGGCGGCAGTGGCACCTGGGGGCCGAACAGCAACTGGACCAATGCCAACGGCACCACAGGTGAAACCTGGAGCGATGCCTACGCCGTGTTCGGTGGTCAGCCCGGCACCGTCACCGTGGTCGGCAACCCGTCGTTCAGCGGCCTGCAATTCCTCAGCGATGGCTACCAACTGGTGCCGGGTGCCGAGGGCAGCCTGACGCCGGTCAATGGCGCCGACGGCAGCCTGGCGCCAGTGCGTGTCGATGCCGGTACCAGCGCCGAGATCAGTGTGCCGCTGGTGGGCAGCGGCGGTATCGAGAAGCTCGATGCCGGCACCTTGGTGCTCAGTGGCGCCAACCGCTACACCGGCGGCACCCTGGTCAGTGGCGGCACGCTGGTAGGCAACACCAGCAGCCTGCAGGGCACGCTGACCAACACCGCCAACCTGGTGTTCGCGCAAGCCAACGACGGCACCTTCAACGGCGTGTTGCGCGGCACCGGCACCACCATCAAGCGTGGCTTCGGTCGTCTGTTGCTGCTGGGCAATCATCCCTTCAGCGGGCTGTTCAACGTCGATCAGGGCACGCTGCAAGTGGGCGATGCCGCCAACCCGCGCAGTCTACTGGCCGCGCGTGTGAACGTGGCCAACGGTGCCGGCCTGACCGGCAATGGCACGCTAGGCAGCCTGGTCAACCACGGCACGGTGCTGCCGGGGCCGGCGGGCAATCTGAATGTCAGCGGCGACTTCACCAATGCCAGCGACGGCAACCTGGTCATCGACCTGGGGACTGCACCGGTGAACTACCTCAACGTGGGCGGCACCGCCAACTTGGGCGGCAGCCTCACCGTGGCCAATTTGTCCGGTGGCAATGGTCGTTACACGCTGCTGTCTGCCGACGGCGGTATCAATGGCGTGTTCGCCAGCAACAACCTGATGAACTCGGCGTTCCTCACCAGTGCGCTGGACTACGGCGCCAACCAGGTGACCCTGTCGGTGAGCCGCAACGACACCTCGCTCGCCGAGGTTGCGGTATCCGGCAACCAGCGCGGCGTGGCCACTGCGCTGGAGAGCGCGGGGGTGCCGAACGTGCTGCGCGATGAAATCCTGCCGCTGGACCGGCCTTCGGCACAGGCGGCGTTCGACAGCCTGTCCGGCGAGATCCACGCCAGCACCGCCACGGTGTTGATCGAGGACACCCGCCACGTGCGCGAGGCGCTCAACGACCGCCTGCGCCAGGCCGATTGCAGCCGTGCCGACGATCCACGTCGCACCCTGGCCCCGACCGCCAATCAGCAATTGACCAGCGAAGGTTGCCAGGGTCAGCCGGTCGGCTGGATTCGCGCCATTGGCGCCTGGGGCGACTACGACGGCAGCGCCAACCATGCCAGCGTCGACCGCGACCTGTCCGGTTTCATGCTCGGTGTCGATCGCGCCCTGGACGATCAGTGGAAGGTGGGCATCGCGGCGGGCTACACCCGCAGCAGCATCGATGCACAGCGCCGCCGTTCGGACGCCAGCGTCGACAGCTACCACCTGGCGACCTACCTGGGTTACCAGATGGACGCCTTCGCTGCGCGCCTGGGGGCCAGCTACACCTGGCATGACATCGACACCAAGCGCGATGTGCAGGCGGGCGCTTACGACGATCGCCTGAAGGCGAAGTACAAGGCGCGCACCGCGCAGGTGTTCGGCGAGGTGGGCTACGCCCTGGACGCGGGCGGTGTCGCGGTAGAGCCATTCGCCGGACTGGCCTATGTCAACCACGACAGCGACAGTGCGCGGGAGAAGGGCGGGGCGGGGCGTTTGAAAGCCAAGGTGGATCAGGACGTGACCTTCTCCACGGTGGGTGTGCGCGTCGGCAAGCGCATCACGTTGGACAACGGCAGTGAGATCACCCCACGGCTTTCGGTCGGCTGGCGACATGCCTTCGGCGATACCCAGCCCGAGGCCAAGTCGCGCTTCATCGGCGGGGGTACGAGCTTCGGCAGTGAAGGCGTGGCGATCGCGCGCAACGCGGCGGTGGTGGAGGCTGGCCTTGACGTGGCTGTGGGCGAGAGCGGCAAGTTGGGCGTGGGGTATTCGGGGCAATTGTCCAATCAGGGCCGCGACCACGGTGTGGTGGTGAGTTTCAGCATGGGCTTCTGAACGGGGTGTCGTTGCGCCTGGCAGCGCTAGGGCAGTGGTGGTGTGTGGAAGCGGTCGTGCAAGACTCCGGGACCCGGTCAACGAGGAGGCCGCGCCCACGGTTACATCGACTTACTTTCATCACGCCACTGACGCTAGACTGTCATCTTCCCAGCTTTGGACAGGAGTTCGGCGTGATCCACCTCCGCAGTTTCCCCAGTGACCTGTGCCTGGACAGCCCGCGCTTGCAGTTGCGGCCCATGCGCCACGCCGATGCGGCGCGCTGGTTGACGATCATGGCCGACCCCGAGGTGATGCGTTACTGGTATCACGCGCCCTGGACCGAACTGGCCGAGGCCGAAAGCGCCCTGGCCGCTGACCGCGAAGCCTATGCGGCGGGCACGCTGCTCAAGCTGGGCATGTACCGGCGCGATAACGGCGAGCTGATCGGCATGGTGCAAATGTTCAACATCGATCACGACTCGCGCCGGGGCGAGATCGGCTACTGCCTGGCCCGCGCCGTGCAGGGCCGGGGCTACATGGACGAGGCGCTGACCTGCTTCATCGACTACCTGGCCCACATCCTGCACATGCGCCGTCTGGAAGCGGAGATCGACCCGCGCAACCAGGGTTCGGCGCGCACCCTGGAGCGCCAGGGCTTCGTGCTGGAGGGCACCCTGCGTGCGCGCTGGTGCGTGGCCGGAGAGCTGTCCGACTCGGGCCTCTACGGCCTGCTGCTGGAACCGCCTGTCGCCTGAGGCGTGGGTGCGGTAAGGTCGGCGTTCGCTTTCAAGCCCGTGGAGTGTCCGGTTGCCCGCTTATTACCTCAGTCTCAGCCTGCTGTTGTACCTCTCCAGTCTGTTCTTCGACGGCGCGCTGATGGATGTCGGGCGCCAGATGCCGGCCTTGCAGATGCTGCTCTACGGCCCCTGGGGCGTGGCCTTCGGTGTGTACGCCTGGTTCGCCAACCCGTTGCTGGCGCTGGCGGTGCTCGCCCATCGGCGCTTTCGGCGTTTGGCGTTGCTGGTCGGCGCTGCGGCGCTGTACCTGGCCATCGGCAGCTTGAGCATCGAGCGTCTGCCGGACAACCGCAGCTACGCTTTCCACGACATCACCGGTTTCGGCCTCGGGTTCTACCTGTGGCTGGGGTCGATGCTGGTGTTCTGCGCCGGCCAGTTCTGGTGGTGCTTCAAGGCCCGCCGCGCCGATGAGGTGCCGGGCTGGAACTGGGTGGACGTGGTGGTGATTGCGGCCCTGGCGCTCACGCTGTATGTCGCCACACAACTGCCGTCGCTGCGCTTCGAGGTGGATCAGGTGCTGATGCCGCCGGAGCCTGCGCAAAGTCTCTGACACTGCTAGGCTCAGCATCCTGTTCACCCAACGGATCCGCTTCGATGACTCGCTACGCTTTTGCCACGCTGTACGCCGCGCTGGCCTTCGCCACATCGGCCCAGGCCGACGACAATTCCCCGAGCTATGTCCAGTGCATGGACAAGGCCGCCAGCACCTTGGCGATGAATGTCTGCGTCGCCGACGAAACCCGCGTGCAAGATCAACGCCTGAACACCGCCTACAAGCAGTTGATCCGCAAGCTGGAGATCGCTCAGGTCAAGCGCCTGCGTGAGGTGCAGCGCGACTGGATCGCCTTTCGCGACAAGAACTGCGGCTTCCACGCGCAACTGAGCGGCGGCAGCATGGCCAGCGTCGAGCAAGGTATCTGCGTGATGGACATGACCCAGGAGCGTGCGGCGGAGATGGAGCGGCTGCTCAAGCCGGAGCAGTAGTGCTTCGAGGCGTGGCGCCGGGACGTCTACGGTCACGGCGCCGAGGCGCTGTCAGCGTGCCGGTGGCCGCTCGCGCTGCGCCCGTGCCTTGAGATATTCGCGCACCTCCACGCCATCGCCCGCGAACTCGATGCGGTGCGCCTTGGCCTCGCGCTGATAGGCGTACATCGGGTCGTAATACTCGTTCAGCAAGCCTTCGATCCAGCCCCGGTGCAGGTCCACGTCGCCGCTGCGCAACTGTTCGTCCAAGGCCTGGTCCAGCAGCGCCTGCAGGCGCTGGAGACGTTCGCCGCCCAGGCGCTTGCGAATGTTGCCCAGGCTGTGGCGCAGACGTTCAGCGAACAACTGGCGACCCTCATCCTCGCCGTGCAGGGCGACGAACTCGGCGCACAGGTTGATCACGTAATCGCGCAGGATCCGCTCGACACGCTGGGCGAAGCTATCCTCCAGCCACACCAGCGGATAGCGCTGCATGCCCTGGTAGAGCGGCAGCGGCACCGCGCAACTGCCGACGATGCGCCCCTCGTCTTCGAGCACGAATTGCTGCACGCCACGCGCCCGTTTCTTCAGCACGTCGATCGCCAACTGGTTTTCGAAGTCGATCTGCGCCGGCTGCGCGGTGGCGCGTTTGCCGAAGCTGGAGCCGCGATGGTTGGCGTGGCCTTCCAGGTCCAGCGCGTTATCCAGTTGCAGCAGGACGTCGGTCTTGCCTGTGCCGGTGAGCCCGCCCATGAGCACGAAGTCGCACTGCGCCACCGCCTGTGCCGTGGTATCCAGCAGATAGTTGCGCAGGGCCTTGTAGCCGCCGCGGATGCGCGGGTAGTCGATACCGGCCTCTCTCAGCCAGCCTTGGACGATCTGCGAGCGCAGGCCGCCGCGAAAGCAGTACAGGTAGCCCTGCGGGTTGGCGCTGGCAAAGGCCGCCCAGGCCTCCAGGCGCGCCTGCTTGACTGCGCCATTGACCAGTTGATGGCCCAGGGCGATGGCCGCGCCCTGGCCCTGCTGCTTGAAGCAGGTGCCGACCTTGTGCCGCTCCGCGTCGTTCATCAGCGGCAGGTTGACCACGCCGGGGAAGGCGCCTTTGGCGAACTCGATGGGCGCACGCATGTCCATCATCGGCACGTCATCGAGGAACAGCGAGTGGAAGTCGGTGCAGTCGGGGCGCATCAGATCACCTCGACTGCGTAGGTCTGTCGCTCGACCAGGGTGCCGATCGGCGCCAGGTCCAGGCCCAGTTCGGCGGCCACCGCGAGGAACTGCGCCTGGCCCTCGGGGCTGACGGCTACCAGCAGGCCGCCGCTGGTCTGCGGGTCGCACAGCAGGTGTTTCTGTTCATCGGTCAAGGCGGCGATCTTGTGACCGTAGCTCTCGTGGTTGCGCAGCGTGCCGCCGGGGATGCAGCCCTCGGCCAGGTAGTGCTCGACACCCGGCAGGCGCGGCACGGCGTCGAATTGCAGGCGCGCCGTGAGGCCGCTGCCTTCGGCCACTTCGACTAGGTGGCCAAGCAGGCCGAAGCCGGTGACGTCGGTCATGGCTTTGACCCCGTCGAGCTTGCCGAAGCGGCTGCCGGGGGTGTTCAACGTGCACATCCAGTCGCGCGCCAGGCCCTGGTCCTGGACACGCAGCTTGGCCTTTTTCTCGGCGGTGGTGAGGATGCCGATGCCCAGCGGCTTGGTGAGGTACAGCGTGCAGCCTGCGGTGGCGGTGTCGTTGCGCTTGAGCTGGCGCTTGCCGACCACACCGGTCACCGCCAGGCCGAAGATCGGCTCGGGCGCGTCGATCGAGTGCCCGCCGGCCAGCGGAATACCGGCCTCGGCGCACACCGCGCGACCACCCCGGATCACTTCGCGGGCGACCTCAGGCGGCAGCACGTTGATCGGCCAGCCGAGAATGGCGATCGCCATCAGCGGATCGCCGCCCATGGCGTAGATGTCGCTGATGGCGTTGGTGGCCGCGATGCGGCCGAAATCGTAGGGGTCGTCGACGATGGGCATGAAGAAGTCGGTGGTCGAGACCACGCCCCGCTCTTCGTCCAGCGCATACACGGCGGCGTCGTCACGCGAAGCGTTGCCGACCCACAGCTTGGGGTCCAGCGCCTGGCTGCCGCTGTCGGCCAGAATGACGTCGAGCACCTTGGGAGAGATCTTGCAGCCACAACCTGCGCCGTGGCTGTACTGGGTCAGGCGAATCGGCTCGCTCATGGGCACCTCGCAATCGAATGAATGCGCGAGTGTAGCAATAGAGCAGCTTCGAGCTTCAAGCTTCGAGCGGCAAGATGAAGCAGTCGTGCGTGCTTGCGGCTAGAATGCCCAGCTACACCCAACCGCGATCCGCGTTCATTTGCAGCTTGCAGCTCACCGCTCGCAGCTGTCTCCAAAGGAGACCCCTCCCGTGCTGAAACGTCCCCTGGCGCTGGCCGCCGGCTTCGTCCTGTCTTGCTGTGCTGTGGTGGTTCAGGCTGCTGAAACCTTGCGCGTCAGCGCCATTCCCGATGAAGCGCCGACCGAGTTGCTGCGCAAGTTCAAGCCGCTGGGCGAGTACCTTGAGCAGCAACTGGGCATGAAGGTGCAGTTCGTGCCGGTGGCCGATTATCCGGCGGTGGTCGAGTCGCTGGCCAGCAACCGCCTCGACCTGGCCTGGCTGGGCGGCTTCACCTTCGTTCAGGTGCACCTGAAAGATCCCACCGCTACGCCGCTGGTACAGCGCGAGCAGGATGCCCAGTTCACCAGCAAGTTCATCACCGCCAACCCCGAGGTCAAGAGCCTGGCCGATCTGAAGGGCAAGACCTTCGCCTTCGGCTCGATCTCTTCGACGTCCGGCAGCTTGATGCCGCGCTACTTCATGCTCAAGCAGGACAATATCAAGCCGGAAAGCTACTTCAGCCGGGTCGCCTATTCCGGTGCCCACGACGCCACCGTCGCCTGGGTGCAGGCCGGCAAGGTCGATGCCGGCGTGCTCAACGCCAGCGTCTGGCAGAAGCTGGTCGATGCCGGCAAGGTCGATACCACCAAGGTGCGCGTGTTCGCGACCACCCCGACCTACTACGACTACAACTGGACGGTGCGCGGCAACATGGACCCGGCGCTCAAGGAGAAGATCAAGCAAGCCTTCCTCGCCCTGGATCCCGCCAAGCCCGAGCAGAAAGCGATCCTCGATCTGCAGGCGGCCAGCCGCTTCATCGAAACCCAGCCGGAGAACTACGTCGGCACCGAGCAGGCTGCCCGTGAGGCCGGCTTGCTCAAGTGAGTATCGAACTGCAGGGCGCGGGGCTGCGCCATGGCCAGGTTCGCGCCTTGGACGACGTCAAACTGCGTATCGACGCCGGCGAGCGGGTGGCGGTGATCGGCCCGTCCGGCGCGGGCAAGTCCAGCTTGCTGCACCTGTTGGCCACCGCCGTGCAGCCGAGCAGCGGGTGCCTGCACCTGCTCGGCGAACAGCCCTGGGCACTGTCGGCCCGCGCTCGCCAGCGTTTGCGCACGCGGGTTGCGCTGGTGCACCAGGCGCCGCCCTTGCCGCCGCGCCAACGGGTGGTCACCGCCGTGCTGGCCGGACGTTTGGGGCAGTGGGGCACCCTGCGCGGGTTGCTCAACCTGCTGCACCCCACCGATGTACCCGGCGCACGCCAAGTGCTGGCCGAGCTGGGTCTGGCCGACAAGGTGTTCGTCCAGTGCGGGCAATTGTCCGGTGGTCAGTTGCAGCGCGTCGGCATCGCCCGCGCCTTGTACCAACAGGCTGAGGTGCTGCTGGCCGACGAGCCGGTCTCGGCGATGGACCCGGTACTGGCCGACCATAGTTTGGGCCTGCTCAACCGCCATGCACGCGAGCGGGGCGTGACCCTGGTCGCCAGCCTGCACGCGGTGGACCTGGCGCTGGCGCATTTCCCGCGCATCATCGGCATTCGTGACGGCCAGGTGGCGTTCGATTGTGCGGCAGCGGCGGTCGCGCAGAGCATGCTCGACGAGCTCTATGCCAACGAGCACCTGACGGCGCCAGTGACCGTAGCGCCGACCCTGACGGTGCAGATGCCACGATGCTGAAGGCCGATGCCCGCGATCCGGCGGCCTGGCCGCGTCTGCTGCTGGCCGTGGTGTGCCTGGCCGTGCTGTGGCCGGGCGTGCAACTGAGCGAGCTGAACCCCGGGGTGCTGCTGCAGGCCGAGAACCGGCAGCAGATGGCCAGCTTTCTCGGCGCGTTCTGGCCACCGGCCCATGATCGCGATTTCCTCGCCTTGCTGCTGGAGGCGACGGTGCAGACGCTGGCCGTGGCCACGGCCGGGATGGCCCTGGCGTTGCTGTTGGCCGTGCCCGCCAGCCTGCTCGCCAGTCGCGCGCTGTCGTTGCGTGCCGCATCGCGCGGTGGCCGGCCGGGGCCATGGTCGCAACTGGTGCGCTTACCGGTGCGCGGGCTGTTGGTGTTCCTGCGCAGCGTGCCGGAAATCGTCTGGGCGCTGCTGTTCGTCAGGGCGGTCGGGTTGGGGCCGACGGCGGGGGTGCTGGCCATCGCCATCACCTACAGCGGCATGCTCGGCAAGGTCTATGCCGAGATCTTCGAGTCGGTCGACCAGCGTCCGGCGCATGCCCTGATGCAGGGTGGCAGCGGGCGATTGGCGGCCTTCGCCTACGGCATCCTGCCGCTGGCGGCGGCCGAGGTGGTGTCCTACAGCGTCTACCGTTGGGAGTGTGCGGTGCGCGCGTCGGTGGTGATGGGCTTCGTCGGCGCTGGTGGGCTCGGTCAGCAGATCGACCTGTCGATGCGCATGTTCGCCGGCGCCGAGGTGGCGAGCATGCTGCTGGCGTTCCTGCTGTTGGTGACCCTGGCTGATGGCCTGAGCCGCCTGTTGCGCGGGAGGCTGGCGTGAAGCGGGTGATCAATTGGCTGGTGCTGCTGGCACTGCTGGCCGCCGTGGTGGCGTCGTTCGCCTACCTGCAACTGGACCTGGCCTCGGTGCTGGGCAACGGCGGCTCGGCGCAGATGGCTGACTATGCGGCGCGCTTCCTCAGCCCTGACCTCTCGACCGAGCACTTGCGCGCGGTGGGCCATGGCGCACTGGAAACCCTGGCCATGTCCGGCCTGGGTACGTTGCTGGCGATGCTCTTGGGGTTGCTGCTCGCGTTGCCGGCGGCGGGGCGTTTCGGCTGGCCGCTGCAAGGCGCAGCGCGGCTGCTGCTCAATGCGCTGCGGGCAATTCCGGAACTGGTCTGGGCGGCCTTGACGGTGCTGGCGGCCGGGCTTGGTCCTAACGCCGGCACCCTGGCCCTGGCGTTGCACACGGCCGGGGTGCTGGGCCGGTTGTTCGCCGAGGCGCTGGAAAACGCACCGCCCGAGCCTGCGCAGGCCGTCCGCCTGCAGGGCGGTGGGCAGGTGGCGGCATTCTGCTTCGGCACCTTGCCCAACCTGTGGCCGCAGTGGCTCGCCTACAGCCTGTACCGCTGGGAAAACAACATCCGCATGGCCAGCGTGCTCGGTTTCGTCGGCGCGGGTGGGCTGGGGCAGATGCTCTACACCACCCTCAGCCTGTTCCAGGAGGCGCAGGCCAGCACCGTGATCATCGGCATGCTGGTGCTGGTGTTGCTGGTGGATGCCTTGAGCGACGTACTGCGCCAGCGCTACGTACGCGCCTGATCCTGCGGGTCTTCAGCCGCGAACTGGCGCCGCTCGTCACGGCGCCCACTCGCCGCACTGCGCTTCGCGCTGCATCGACTCCAGGTTGCGCTCGATGGTCTCGCAGATGGTGTCCATGGTGATCTGGTGCTCGCTGCGGCGGAACGGGCTCTGCAGGTCGGTGCCGATGCGTTCGATCGCCAGCAGCATGAAGCCGACCACGGTCGATGCCAGCGGCGTGAACCATTCCAGCGATTCCACCAGACCGATCGGCACGATCACGCAGAACAGCGTGATGAACAGCCGTGGGAAGTACACGTAGGGGTAGGGCAGCGGGGTATTGGCGATCCGCTCCATGCCACCTTGGGCATTGGACAGGTCCACCAGGGTCGACTCCAGCCGTGCCAGGCGAATGCTGTCCAGCCGCCCAGCCTTGTACTCACGAGAGAGCAAGGCGGCGGAGCCTGCGAGGATGTCGTTGGCGAAATTGTTCGAGCCATTGCGTCGCTCGAATTCGTGCTGCGGGATGAACGCCATCAGTTCGGCCGGGCACGGCTCGCCCTTGAGGTGCGCGGCCAGGCAGTTCACATAGGCCACGTGACGGCGCAGCAGCGTGGCTTTCACCGGATTGAGCCCGTCGTCGGTGTCGTCCACCAGCGTCAGCACCTGCCGCGCGAAGCTGCGCGAACTGTTGACCATCGCCCCCCACAGCGTTCGCGCTTCCCACCAGCGGTTGTAGGCGCTGCTGTTGCGAAAACTCACCAGCACCACCAGTGCCGAGCCGAGCAGGGTCAGCGGGATCAGCGGCAGGCTGAACTTGCTGTCGAGGAACAGCATGAAGTCCAGGGTCACCAGGATGTCCCAGAGCAGCAGCCACAGCAGCGACCAGCCAATGTAGTTGAAGGTCTTGAACACCAGGCGGTATTTGCGCACGAGGTAGTTTTTCACGCAGGGATCTCTTCATGGAGCGGATGAAGGATCGGACGCCGGGGGCGAGGTAAGGTTCGCGCAGAGGGATGGGAACGTTAAACGGTTCAGTTTTCCGAAGGCTGATGAAATGCGTAGGATTCGACCCCACCCGTTTGAACTCCCCTTTTCAGTAGTGGCACAATGCCAAAACGCCGAACCCCAGGGCCTGTCGCCAGCCTGGTTGCCAGTCCGGTGCAACCCAGGACAGTTTTTTTCGGTGATTCCCGATGAACCAGCGAACGGGCAAGGGCCTTTCTTTTGCCAAGCGCATGTACCCGCCACGTGCGATCGGCACCGGTTTGGGTTTCTTCTGCGTGCTCATTGGCCTGTGGCCCCTGCAACCGGCGTGGTGGGTCTGGACGCTGCTCGGGCTGCATGGCTTCGTTTGGCCACATCTGGCCTACCAGATCGCTCGACGCTCCCGGCAGCCTTTCGTCGCCGAGCAGCGCAACCTGGTGTTCGACGGCTTCGCCGGCGGCTGCTGGGCCGGGGCGATGGGGCTCAACCCGCTGCCTAGCGTGATCATCCTGTCGATGATTGCCATGGACAAGATCGCCGCCGGTGGCTGGCACATGCTGGTCAAGACCGTCATTGCCCAGGTGCTGGGTATCGCGCTGGGTCTGTGGCTGTACGCGCCGCCGCTGTTTCCGCCCACCACTCAGGCGCAGATGCTGGCCTGCCTGCCGATCCTGCTGATCTACCCCATGGCCATCGGCCTGATCTGTTACCAGGTCACGGTTCAACTGGGCCAGCACAAGCGCGCCCTGGCGCGCCTGAGCCAGACCGACAGCCTGACCGGACTGATCAACCACGGCGCCTGGAAAGACCTGCTGACGCGCGAGTTCCAGCGCTGCCGCCGCGCCGACCAGGCCAGTGTGCTGGCGTTGATCGACATCGATCACTTCAAGCAGATCAACGACGTCCATGGCCACCTGATGGGCGACGACATCCTGCGTACCCTGAGCGCGCTGCTACCCACGCACCTGCGCAAGACCGACCTGGTGGCCCGTTATGGCGGAGACGAGTTCTGCGTGATGTTGCCCGGCGCTGGCCTGGCCCAGGCCGAGGAAATCCTCGAACGATTGCGCCAGGCAGTGGAGTGCTATCGGCATCCTGACCTGCCGGAGCAGCGGCTGAGCCTGAGCATCGGCATCGCCGCCTACGGCGCGCACCAGCTCAGTGCCGATGGCTGGCTGCATGAAGCGGACATGGCGCTGTACCAAGCCAAGAGCGCCGGGCGCAACCGGGTCGTGGTGGCGCGCAGCCAACCGTCGGCCGCTTGATAGGACTTGGACGATGGATCCTCTTTCTTTTTGTGACCATGGGCAGACCGACAACACACACAGATACATCCCACAGGTTATCTCTCCCGCATCCTCATGCGTTGACCGTTGAGTCGCCGTTAAATGCAGCGGCACGGCGGTTCGCGCTTTCGCGGATAGCCTTCATGGACACGAAAGGAGATGCACCTTTGAGCCTGACCGACAAGCGATTTCAGCGGTTCACTCAGCTGGGCTGGGGGGCGATGGATATGCTCATCGTCCTGGTCTATGTGGTCGACAGCCTGCGTCGCGGTGACATCCCGTTCTGGACCGACCTGCACAGCATTCTGGCCTTGGCGTCAGAACATGCGGAACTCGCCTACGCCATTGGCTTCGCCAGCTTGGCGGTCTATCTGACGGTGTTCATCAGCGGCTGTCTCTTTCTGAAAGGCGCGCGCATGGCGGCTTATCTCGGGCTGGCGCAGGCGCCGTTTCGGGTGATTCTGGTGCCCTCGATCCCGGTTGCGCTGTTCTGGCCCGATCCGCTGATCGAGACGGCGGGATGGCTGGTGTTCTTCCTCAGCCTCGTCGCCGAGGTGGTGAAGGTCTGGAGCTTGTTGCTGTTGCTGCGTAGCCAGAGCAATGAGGTAGCCGACGCGCCGGCGGCGGCTTGAGCCAGCCATTTCAGACGCTGCCTGGCAGCGGCCTGTGATCGCCGACGAGCGCGACTTCCCGTCAGACAAAAGATGGCCCACAGGCGATGAAGAAAATACTGAAATTTACCCGCGCCCGGACTACGGAAAACCCTTCCCAAAGGCTACGCTAGGCCAACTGTCCACAAGGCCGACTCGCCATGACCCTCGCCGATAACCTGCTTGCCTTTACCCTCGCCGCCACAGTGTTGACCATCACCCCAGGCCTGGACACGGCCCTGATCCTCAGAACATCGGCCGTCGAAGGCCGCGCGCAGGGGCTGCGCGCCGCGCTGGGTATCAACGCCGGCTGCTTCATCTGGGGCGCGGCGGTGGCCTTCGGTCTCGGCGCCTTGATCGCCGTGTCGGAACTGGCCTACGACATACTCAAGTACTGCGGCGCGGCCTATCTGGCATGGTTGGGCCTGAACATGCTGCTGCGACCCCGGCAGTCGTTGGCCCCGGCCGAGCAAGACGCACGTCCCACGCGGAACTGGTTCCTCAGGGGCATGCTCGGCAATCTGCTCAATCCGAAGATCGGCATCTTCTATGTGTCGTTCTTGCCCCAGTTCATCCCCCAGGGGGCACCACTGATCACCTGGACCTTTGGCCTGGTAGCCATTCACGTGGTGCTCGGCCTGCTCTGGGCCGCGGCATTGATCGGCGCCACCCGCTCGTTGTCCGGTGTGCTGCGCAAGGGCTCGGTGGTCTCATGGATGGATCGCACCACCGGCGTGCTGTTCATCCTGTTCGCTGCCCGGCTGGCGTTGAGCCGCCGTTGAGGAGTTTTCTGTGAATACCCCCGCAACCTTGTATGAAACCGACCGACTGATCGTGCGTAGCTTCTGCGAGGGTGATGCCGCCGCGCTGTTCGACTACCTGCATCGACCGACCGCCAGTTGCTTTTTCTCACTGGCGCTGTCCGACACGGCCGCTGCCGCGCAAGAAGCGAAGCAGCGCGGTATCGACAACGAATACTTTGCCGTGTGTCTCAAGCACGACGGCGCGTTGGTCGGCGATGTCTTCGCTCACCCGGAAAAGGACCAGCCGGACACGTTTTCCATCGGCTGGAATTTCAATCCCCGCTTCGCCGGGCAGGGCTATGCGCACGAGGCGGCGGTAGCGCTGGTGGACTATTTGTTCAACGAACGGGGCCTGCGACGGTTATATGCCTACGTTGAGGACACCAACCTGCCGTCCCAGCGACTCTGCGAAAAGCTCGGCATGCGCCGGGAGGGACTGTTCATGGAGTTCGTGTCGTTCATGAAGGACGATAACGGGGTGCCGGTGTACGAGAATACTTATCAGTATGCGGTGTTGAGTAAGGAGTGGCGAACCACTCAGTCGCGCCCATGATGCAAGCAGCTACCTAGGCACGCGCCAAGCGCGATCAGGCTGAACACCGCAATGGCCCCCGCTAGCACAGCCAGGCTGGTCCCGAACACTGCGCTGATCGCCATGGCCATCAGCGCGGCACTGCCAATCTGACAGAAACCCACCAGCCCGGAGGCGGTGGCGGCATGGCCGTGCTCTGCGGCGATGGCTCCCGACACGGACAGTGACAATGATGAGCCATTGGCCAGGCTCACCAGGCACATCGGCAGCACCACCCCGGCCGCACTTCGCCAGTCCATCGCTGCAACCCCCAGAAAGACCACACCGCCCACCACGAAGCAGATCACCCCGGCGGCCACCAGCCGGTCATAGGGCCAGTATTCCAACCCGCGTTTCGTCAGCCAATTCGCGCCGATGATGCCCGCTGTCAGCGGCAGGTACATCCAGCCGATCTGTTCTTCGCTCAGCCCAGCGCGTGTCAGCAGGAAGGGTGACTGCGTGAGGTAGACGAACCACGCGCAGTAGATCGCGCAGACCACCAGGGTGTAGCGGCGAAAGCCACGGTCACGTAGTACTTGGCTGAAACCGTTGAAGGGGTTGGTCCGTACACGCGCCGCTGCCGGCAGCGTTTCAGGGAGTCGTATCAAGGCCAAGAGCAGTGCAACAGCCCCGAATCCCGCGACGAAAAGAAAATCTGCGCGCCAGCCGAACTGGGCGGCCAGGTGTCCGCCAATCACCGGCGCCAGCGCGGGGGAGAGTGACACCAGCGGGTAGACGATCGCATAGACCTTGGCCGAGGTTCGCTTGTCACAGGTATCGGCGATCAGCGCGCGACCGATGACCAGCCCGGCAGCGGCGCCCATCGCCTCGATCATGCGCCATGCCAGAAATGCCGGGTAGCTGCCCGCCGCCGCACAGCCCAGCGAGCCGACCAGGTACAGCAAGCCGGCGCCCATCAATACCGGTTTGCGGCCATAGCGGTCCGAGAGTGGGCCGTACACCAATTGCGATACCGCCAGCGCCAGCAGATAGAACGACACGGTCTGCGGCATCTGCCAGTCGGCGATGCCGAAGGCGTGGGTCATGCTGGGCATGGCGGGCAAATAGACGTCCGAGGCGATCAGGCCGAAGGCGCTGAGCATCGCGACGACGAGGATGAATGAGGAACGAGGCATGAGGCTCCCGGATGACAGGTCGGCTGTCGTAGTGAGTTGAAGGGAAGCGGCACATGCTAGGCAGGCTGGGTTCATGTGAAAATGCACGCCCATGCAGCCATAGGCTGCATTTTTGCAGGTGCGTAGAAGGTGATCATGAACTGGGATGACATACGTATTTTTCTTGCCGTCCACCGTGCTGGCACCCTGACCGGCGCGGCGCACCAGCTAGGTATCGACCAGACCACCGTGAGCCGGCGTCTGGCCGGGCTGGAGCGCACACTCGGCAGTCGCTTGTTCCTGCGCAGCAACAGCGGCCTGACGCTGACCGCGACCGGCCGCGATGTGTTGCTCAAGGCGCAGGACATGGAGCGCATGGCCGTGTCGTTCGAGCGCCGAGGCGAGGGCGCCGATGCACGCGCCGAGGGCGAGGTGAGGGTCACCACCACCGATGCGCTGGCCGTCGATTTCCTGGTCCCGGCGATCGAGCGCTTGCGCGCGAGCCATCCCGACATTCGCGTGATCCTGACCACCACCACCCGACTGCTGGACCTGGCGCGCAGGGAGGCCGACATCGCCGTGCGCACCGTGCGTCCTGAGCAGCCGGATCTGATCGTGCGGCGGATGGCCAGTTGGGACGTGGGGCTATATGCCACTCGTGGCTATCTCGAACGCTATGGCACGCCAGAGCCACAGGACCAGTTCGCCGGACACGACATTGCCCTGTACCAGGCCGGGGTGACCGAGCGCCAGGACGGGACGCTGGTGGGCGTGCCCATCAAGCAGGGGCGGGTGGTGGCCGAGCTGGACTCCAGCTTGATGTTGGCCACGTTCGTGCGGGCAGGGTTGGCCTTGGGTGAACTACCTGACTATCTGGCGGCGCGCGATCCTCAGTTGACGCGGCTATGGCCGCAGCGCCGGCGTGCCACGCCTTATGAAGCGTGGCTGGTGTTGCATCAGGATCTGGCGCATACGGCGCGGGTGAAGGTGGTGGTTGAGGCGGTGGCAGGGGTGTTTGGGCAGGGGGCGACGGTGCCGGAGCTGTGAGGCAAGGATGCGGCCAGCCTGTTTCACGGTGGGTTACCGGGTTCGGGCGGGCGGCTTGTTTGGTTGATGTATCGATTTTAACGCTGCCGTGCAGGCAGCCCATAAATCAATCCCAGGCCGCCTCACAGAACAGTTCGAATCAGTGATAGCAACTATCAAGCGGGACGATTTTTCACCTTGTGCGGGTATGTCAGAAATTTTGTGTTCGGGCATAACATGAGCAAGAGGTGCATGTATGCCAACCAAGAAGAAACCCCTGCGTGACCTACCAAAAATCCCCAAGGAGCTGCTCGAGCAGTTCGGTGAGGGCCTGATGACTGCGG
>NZ_JAUTXS020000017.1:0-20469 GCF_030658255.1 Pseudomonas sp. RAC1 | reverse complement strand
CCGGGTCGCGCCGCGCCCCCGCTGGGCGGGCTTCCGGGGCGGCCGGCCGGGCGCGCCGCCGGGCGTCGGCTCGGCTCTACAGAAACCTGTGGCGGTACTTATTCGCAGCGGGTCGCGGTGATGATGTTGTCCTTGTCCACGTACACGCGCAGGCGGTCCTGGCGGATGTCCTTGGTGGTGATGGTGCTGGGGCCGATCGGGTTGACCAGGCCGGCACCGCTTTCGCTGGACAGTCGGCGGATGTTGGGTTCATTGGCTGGCTGGCCGATCGCCCAGCCCAGCTGGCTGGCATTACAGCGGCCCGTGCCCTTCACCTCCGGGCCTGGCGTGCTGACACAGGCGGCCAGCAGCAAAGGGGACGCGAGGGCGGCGAGGGCAAGGCGGGCGGGACGGAATCGGTTCACGGATACAGCTCCTGGGGGCATGATGGCGCCACCATAGCACCGCGCCCGTGCCGAAGGCATGCGTTGGATCAAGTCGCGGCGCTCAAGGTGCACAGGCATTGTCAGGATCGAAGTGATCCGGCCCATGATAGCGGGCGGTAGCGCGCTCGAAGCGCAGTGCGATCGTTTCCCGGCGGCCCGGGCAGTCCCGCGATGCCTCCAGCGCCGGCCACGCCGGATGCGGAGCCGGAGGTGCGGCCAGCGTGGTGAACCGTCCCTCCAGCAGGCGCGCATAGGTTCCGTCCGGGCACTGCGCCAGCACCAGTTTATGGGTGACGTCGATGTCACCGTAGCTGCTGCCGAAGTGGGTGAGGATCGCGTCGGCGCGACCATCGTTGTTGAGGTCGGGCGTAGCGTCGAGCATGGTCTGCCCGCTGCCGTACGCGCAGCCGTCGCCGACGCCAGGTGCGCAGGCGCTTACATGCCTGCCGTCCGCGAACCGCAGCTCGATACGTTCCTCGATGTCGGCCGCGCAGGCGCGTTGCAGTGGACTGGGCGGCGGCGTGCGCGCGATGGCAGCGTTTGCGGCAGCCGAAAGCACCAGCAGGAGCACGGGCGGATGCAGGCGCTGGCACCATGGCGCGGTCATGGCGAACTCCCGCGCTTGATCGCTTCCCATACGCTGTCGATGTGCGCACGCAACGGCGCCGCAGCTGATGCCAGCGCAGGATCGTTCTGGCGCTCGCTGCCGAAGGGTTCGTCGCCTTCCACCTGGCGATAGTTGCTACCAAGGACGGCAATCCATGCATCGGCGGGCGCGCCAAGTTCAACGCGCTGCGAGCCGATGAGGATAGAGCCGTTCTCGAAAACGGCCGCTGGCTTCTGCTCTTTTCCCTCATCCTGAGGTGCGGGGCCGCATGCAGCGAAGAGCAATGAGAGCGTTATCGTGGGAAGGAGTCTTGCGTTCATCTTGACTTTCTATATGTCGCATGTTCTCCAGTGCGTGCTTTCCACGTTCTTCATGCAGGTGCTCAATCTGAGGAGCGCGCGAAGCAATTCCGACAGCAGCAGTGAGGCGGTTCAGAGAAGTGGCAGCAAGTGCGTAGTCGCGCCGCAAATGTTCCGCCATCGTTTGCCGGCCTGGCGGGTAGCTTGCTGGACGCGCTACGCATCCAGCCTATACTGGGGTTTGACCTCGCAATCCATACTCGACTAGGAGTGATGCGAGTTCGGTGTCCACGCACCGTTGGGGTGTGCGGATTGATCTTTGTTCCAGTTAGTCATGCGCGCCATGAGTAATTGGTCGGAGAACGCTAAAGTGCGCGGCCTATTTCTATAGTGTAGGGAAGGCTTTCATATTGCTTTTCGTCAACCGTGAAGGAGATCGAGTAGTTACGGGAAGTGCCATCAACGCGATTCGTAGTGCATATCGCGATGCCTTTGCTGCAGTGCACCTCAAGCATCATGTTGCTGGCGGCTGGGATATCACTGATCTTCATGTCGCCGTTGATTCGTGTGCTACTGACGACGACCTGCCCTGGGAATGGCTTTCTGGGTCTGATGGTTGCTGGCGCGTCTGATGATCCAGGGCCTTCATCTAGATCTGTGTTGAAGGCAAAGGCCACAGTATCGACACGATCCTTCATCGGGAGATCGGTATAGATAAAGATGCCCAGTTCGTCCCACACCATCATGCCCGGTGAGCCCGGATTGGCATATCTATAGTTGTCGCCCAGAAGGGAAATCCATTCTTTGGTGGTTGCCCCAATTCTCGCGTGACCACCGTTGATTGAGAAATCTCCGTTGTCGAATTCGACACTCGGCTGCCGTGGTTTATTGGAATCTAATGATTCGGCCTGGCAGCCGGGAAGGACAAGAAGGATGGTGGAAAGAAGGAGTGCCTTGATCATTTGGTCTTAACCTGATTCTTCTCGCCAAACAGATCTTCATAGAAGCGAGTGATGTAGTCCCAACTATCGGAACCGTAGCGTCCCACGCGACGGATGTTCTCCAATGCGTGCTTTCCATGTTCTTCGTGCAGATGCTGGAGTTCGGTGGCGGACGACGCGCGCCGTATCGCCGCAGTATGGCCTTTGGCCCAAGCGGAAACAGTCGCGTCCTGCCAGTTCGTATCATTGGGGTGAACCAGATAGGACTGTGCGATCTTGACCGGATCACGCGATGCATCGCCGCGCCATCGCCCTGCCATTGCTTGCCCAACCTGGAGGACGGCCTGTTGCGCCAGCTGAGCAGCCAATGTATGCAGCGGATGAACGTCGTGGTCCTTTGCCAGCTGGGAATGGCTGGGGTCGGTTGACCCACTTTTGTTTGGGTCGGAATCGAACATCGTCTGCGCGTCGTCCACGCTGTTGCCTACGAGCAGCAGGAGTTGTTGATAGACGAAGTTGTAGCAGTTGAGCACCGCGCGCATTGGCGCGCTGGCGATCCAGCCAGCCCGTTCCAGATACTCATGTCCAGGGATTCGTGCAATGCGGTCTCGAAGTTTGAGAAAATCCTGGAAAGCTCTGTAGTAACGCTGATCGCTGTGCTCGGAAAGAAGGACCAGCATGATCTTCTCGCCGTCGGAACGGTCGCCAGGCTCGCTCGCCTTGAACTCCCAGCTTTCTACGCCGAAGAGCTTGTGAGCAATGGGTTCGGCAAGGCTTGCGATGACGTCGGTCGAGCCAAACATCCCAGTCACCACAGGGTATCGATGAGTGCAATTGGCAGTTGACGTCCAAGGCAGCACGGTGCTGTGTCCGAGCTTTCTTAAGCTGAGTTCGCAGAAATTGGAGTGTGCGAAGTAGTCCTCAAGAACATGCAGGGCAGAGCCAAAATGGCGCATGCCATCGGGTGTCTTGCCCATTGAGATTGCTGTGTTCAGTTCGGAAGACATGAAGTCTCTGGAGCGCATGATGTAGCGCTTCATCGAGGTTTTCGGGTCTATCTGAAGAAGAGCACTTCCGGGCGTGACCCAAGGCTCGAAGTCCTTGTCGATGGTTTTCGGGTCTGCTGGCTCGGGTTTGATGTTCTTTGGGTTGTCGATATGCTCGCTTGGCTTGTATACCCCGAGGCGTGCGGGCGTCACCCCAAAATCAGCTTGGTTCCCGTACCGTATATTGTGGAACTCACTGCCAGCCAGGACATCAACAATTTGGGTCAGGGCGGCGCGAGAGAGGTATTTGCCGAGGTTCTTCGGTAGGCCTGCGGGGCGTACGATCTTGGGATCGAGCAGTTGGGAGTAGTCCCGGAGCCAGTTGCCAAAATAGATCGCTTGGCGCTGGTTTGGAGTGAATTCGGCATGCCTAAGCACCGCCTCAATCGACCGATGCCCGAACGATTCGTTCGGCCGCTTGTCATGGTTCTGTCCATCACCCGCGCTGAACCCCTCGTAGCGTCCATCCTCGCTCTTGTTGGTCTCCTGTGCGACCGGCCCCTGTTGCTTCAGTGCCGCCTGCACCTCGGCATAGTTCACCTTCAACGCACCGTTGTACTCGGGAGAGGTGTACTGCGCGTATTCGGTTTCGTGCGTACCTTCCAGGTCGAAGAACGCCAGGCGGTAGGCGAGTGCCGTGCCTTCTTCCTTGCCGCTGTCCGCAGCGAGGGTCGGCTTGCCGTTCGCGTCCTTCTCGGCCAGATCGTTGCGCAGCACGTTGTCGACGTGGTGCCCGAATTCGTGCAGCAACACGGCCAGCAGCTCGCGTGACGCTTCGATGGTTGTCGCTGCGCGGTCAGCGGCCATGCTGTTCACGCGGATGATGCGCTTGTTGTTGTCGTAGTCGGCCGGGTAGGGCGCACCGGCCATCACCTTGTGTTCGGGCGCCTGCAGGCTGCCATCCTTCAGTGCGTCCTGCAGCTTCATGTAGGTCCGCGCCGGGACATCGAAGCCGAAGGTCGGCGCCATCATCATGACGAACTCGACCGGTGTCGACTGCGCGGCAATGCTGCGCAGCTGGTCGTAGGCGAAGGTGCTCTCGAAGGTGCGGCCCGGATCGGGCTTGATCGTAAAGGCGGGCAATGGTGGCAGGCTGGCGGGTGTGCTGCTGCCCCCCATGAACGGATGCTCACCCGCCTTGACCTTGAACTCGCCGGGGCAGCTGAAGGTGATGTTTCCGCCCTCCAGCGTGATCGCACTGCTGCCGGCCTGCAGCACCACCTTGGTCTGTGCAAGCACGTCGATGCGGTCGTCGGTGGCGGTGATGGTCAGGGCCTGGTCGCTCAGCAGTTCCAGTTCGCCATCGTGGGCCTGCAGGCTGACCGGCCCCTGCGCGGCGATCACCCGCAGCGGACCGCTCTGCGCGAACAGCGAGACATGCTCGCCGGACACCGTGGCGATGGTCTCGCCGGCGCTGACGTGCAGGTCCTGCTGCACCGTCATCTGCAGGTTCTGCCCGGCGTAGGCCACCGCGCTGGCCGGGGTGGTCCAGGCCACATGGTGTGGTGCCTCGGCCAGCAGCAGCGGCGTGCCCAGCCGTTCCACCGGCTGGTCACCGGGGCTGCGGCCATCGCTGCCGGGTTTCATCGCGCTCTGCCCGTTCACATCGCCCTGGAAGCGGCCCTGCGCCTTCGGGTCGATCTGCTCGCGCAGCTGCCTGGTGCGCTCGAACTCCGCCAGCCCCGGCACCTGCTGCTGCGCCAGGGTCTGCTGCATCTGTTCCAGGCTGCGCTCGGCTCCCTTCAGCTGGGCCACCACGCTGGCGTTGTCCATCACCGTGGACGCCGCGCGCTCCTGCAGGCTGGCCGACAGCAGCAGGCCTTCGCCGGCATGCACGTTGCCCCAGCCCTGGGTAGCCAGTTCGAAGCCCTCGCCACGCAGCGCGCCGCGGGCGGTGTCCTGGTGCGCGATCAGGTAGCCCAGCTCCAGCCGGCTGTCGGCCAGTGAGCTGTGCAGGCGCGTGCGCAGCTGCCCGGGCGTGTCGTCGATCACCCATTGCTGGGTGCCGCTACCGTCATGGGCCTGGGTGTGAAGGCCACTGAGCACGCCGGGGTGGCGTGCGTTCTCGTCGATGCCGCCGCCGAAGGGCGGGGCGACCTCGCCGTTGTAGAGCTGGCCGGTGATGCGCGGCTGGTCGATGTCGCCGTGCAGGAATTCCACCAGCACCTCGCTGCCCACGCGGGGCAGGAAGGCCGTGCCCCAGTTGGGGCCGGCCACCCACTCGGCCACCGGCACCCAGCTGCCACTGGTGTGGTCGCCGGGAGCATGTCCGGGCTGGGCGCTGCCGGTGTCGGTCAGGCCGCCGGGATTGGGCCTGCTGCCGCGCTGCCAGCCGAACTGGATGCGCACCTGATGCTCGCGGTTGGGGGTCACGGCGGTGTTGGCGATGCCCACCACGCGTGCGGTCTGCGGGCCATGCAGGGTCGGCCGGTCCTGCGGCAGGGCGCGCAGCGGCACCCCGCTGCCAGTGGCCAGGAAACTGTTGCGGTAGGCGCCACGCTCCAGCGCGGTGCTGCCCAGCAGCTCGGCGATGCCTTGGTCCAGGTTGTTCAGGGCCAAATGCTGCACGGCCAGCAACTGGAAGGCCTGGCCTTCGTGCTGCGGGTGCTGGGCCAGGGTGAAGGTGCTGCCAGCGGCCAGCTGGCGCTCGCTGCCGCTGCCACTGTAGAGCACCTGGCCGACGCGCAGCGCGTCCAGCCGTGCCTGTGCTTCGGCGTCGGCCCAGCCGGCCTGGGCGAATCGACCGGCGCGCGGCTGCACGTAGACTTCCAGTGCGGGCAGGGTGCCGGCATCGGCGCTGGTGTGCGCGGCCACGGCACCAACCTGCTCGCTGTGCCAGCTGGCCACGGTGCTGGCGTTGGGCACCAGCTGCTGGCGCTCGGCGAAGGCGGTGATGCCGTCGCTGGCCTCGGCCATGTCGGCGCGATGGAAGCGCACGCGGCCGGCGTCGGGCAGCTCGGCGCCCGGCTCGAACACCACCAGGGTGTGTGCGGCATCGTCGTCCTGCGCCTGCTCGATGCGCCAGGCCAGGCCTGCTTCGGCCAGCAGCCGGGTGACGAAGGCCCAGTCGGTCTCGCGGTACTGGGTGGTGATCGCGCGTGCCGGCAGCTCGGCCTGCACGTCGAAGCGGAACAGGGCCTGCGGGTAGTCGGCGAAGATCTGTTCGCAGATAGCGCGGGTATCCAGATCCTGGAAGATCACCGCATTGCGCCGCAGGCGCAGCAGCGCGGTCCACGGTTCGAGGATCAGGCGATAGCGGGCCAGGCCGCCATCGCTGCCCAGCTGCGCCGCCTCGGTACACAGCCCGTGCCACTGGCGCAGCGAACCGTCGGCCTGGCGCAGCTGCAGGGTCAGCGGCTGTTCCAGCCACGGCTCCAGGTCCAGGAACGCGTCGGTGGACAGGCAGTCGATCTGCAGGCGGTTGTCGCCGCACACTGATTCGATGCCTTCGAAGCGTTCGACGACCAGGCCTTCCTCAGGCCCCTTCAGCTGGATCAGGCGTTCGCGGTGGGACAGCGAAGCGAGGGATGCGAGCAGTGAGGAGCTTGGGATGTCCATATCATCAGGCTCATGGCAGGGTGATCGTGATGTGGGCGGTGCGCTCGGGCATCTGCACCACGTCGTTGTAGGCGGCCAGCTGCTGGCGTGTTTCGTGGCCGAGGTAGGTGCGCATGCCGAAGAAGGCGAGGATGCCGAAACAGCCCACGACCACCGCCGGCAGCCACAGCGGGACCACGCGGCGCAGGCTGTGGCGGACGTTGTCCGGGGGCAGTGCATGCGGCGCGAAACCGTGCCGCTTGCCCTTCAGGTAGACGATCTCATCGCCGAGGCGGGCGGTCAGGTAGCCCAGCTTCTCGGTACCTTCCAGTCGGTACTTGCCTTCGAAGCCCATCAGCAGGCAGTAGTGGTAGACCTCCAGCGAGGGCAGGCGCGCAGCGCCCTGGCGCCGGAGCTCCTCCAGGCGGTCGAAGAAGTGTTCGCCGGCCAGATGCTCGCCGAACAGGCGCAGCTGCAGCGGATTGCGTTCCCATGTTTCGTGCAGCGGCGAAGGCTGGGACAGGATGGCCTCGTCCACTGCCGCGCAGAACGCGTACTTGGCGGCGTAGACGTCTTCCGAGGCCACGCCCAGGCGCATGGCATTGCGTTCGACGCCATCAAGGAACTTCTGCACCGTCTGCACGAAGCTCTCGGCATCGTGTGGCAGCTGGCCACGTTTGAGCAGCAGCAGCAGGTAGAAGCCGTCGGCCATCAGGTCCTGCAGGCTCTGCGGATTGGCCGCCTGCGGCGTCGGATTGACCATCGCGCCATTGGCGGTCAGCGACGGCATCGGACCCGGCGTCGGGGGCAGGGGGGAATTCATCATGAGGTCACCGCCACAAGTTCCATCTTCAGCTCGGCAATGCCGGCCGGCACGTAGATCATCAACGACTGCGCCTTGAGCATGCGCTCATAGAGCGCGCCGCGCGCGTCGAGTTCAAAGTAATGACTGCCCGGGCGCACCGGGATCGCCGCCGGCACCTGCGCGGCATGGGTCAGCTTCACGCCGGGCAGGGCGGACAGCACGCACTTCTCGACGTCGTCCGGCGCACCCACCTTGAAACGCACCGGCACGCTCTGGATCAGCTCCTGCGCCGGCAGCGAGGCCGATACGGACAGGTAGAACGAGGCATTGCCGTCGATGCGCTGCGAATCGAGCCGGCCGAGATGGTAGGACGGCTTGACTTCGTTCAGGGCGATCTTGAAATAACGCGTGGAGATCACGGTATCCAGCAGCGCGCGCACGATTTCCAGCAGCTTGCGGAACGAAGCCTCCGGCTGGTCGTGGCGATACACCGGCAGGTCGCCCAGCTGGTAGGCATTGGAGAAGGTCAGCAGCGCGCCGGCCATGCGCAGCAGTTCCTGGTGCAGGCGTTCGGGGTGCAGCTGCGGATGGTGCAGCAGGTGGGCCAGTGCGCTGAACGAGCTGTTGATGGTGTGCAGCAGCCAGAACGAGGCGATGTCGCCGGAACGGAACTCGATGATGTTCTGCGAGGTCTGCCGATGCAGGCCATAGAGTGCATCGACCTTCGCCTGCAAGGCATCGAGTACCGCCCGCAGTTCGCGGTGCAGGAACGGGATGCCTGCAGCTGGGCGCAGGGGGGGATGAATTCATCGTCCAGTTCGAAACCGCCGCTGGAGGTGCGGCGCACGCGTGCGATCGGCACGGTGGCGTACGCGTCGCGCGGCTGATCGTCGGTAAGCAGCTTCACGGCCTTGCTGAGGAAGGCGAGCTCGGCTTCGACCGCATCGGTGAACAGGTCCTGCGTGTCACGGTTGGCCTGGCGGTAGCGGGCCAGGACCGTGCCTTCGGCGTCGGCGCAGTTTGCGCCGTCATCGCGCAGCAGCGGCAGTGCCAGGTAGACCACGGTGGTCTGCACGCCCGGCGGCAGCTCCTGCAGGGACACTGCGTCGGGCAGGCCGTCGTGCGCGGGCGCATCGTAGGTCTCGCCGTCGGGAAACACCGCCGACAGGTCGAGCGGGCGCAGCGTGCCACCGGAAAGTGCATGTGGATCGAAACGTACCCGGCGCGCACCCCATGCGTAGGGGTGCAGGGTCTGCGAGAGATCCTGCAGCCGTGCTTCGTGATAGGCGTCCTGGCGCTGGAAGTGCTGGGGACGCAGGAACAGGCCTTCGCCCCAGAGAACCTTCGACATCCTGCTTACATAAGCCACGTTCAATCCTTGGAAATAGCTTGAAAAAGTCGCCGATGCGGGTTGGTTCCGGCGTTTTCGCGCCCCGCGGTGGCGAATACCCTTTCAGTGATGTGAAAGTGTGAATCGCATCCCACATTCAAGCGAATAGGGCAATCGTTGCGCTGAGGATACTATCGCATCGATGAATTCGAGTGCCAGAATTCCGGCGCGATGCTACTTCTTCGCGCCTGCACAACGGATGGATGCAAGACTGCCTGGATCACCGGAAATGCGTGTCAACAGCGCCTTGCTGTCGCTGGTCAGGGCACAGGCGTGGACGCCGATGGTGACGCCATCCTGCGGAAGCGTCTTGCCCTTGGTGTCGAACGCGAGCCGCCAGCGATTCTCGGCCGGAGCGCGGAACAGGGCGACAACGCCGAGCACTGCACTTCCTTCACTCAGCTGCTCGGACAATTCCTGCCGGGCACCTGGGGTCAGTACGACCTCGTTGACCGACAACAGGTCCGCGCCGAGTGCAGCCTGCTCGCCGGCCTGGTCGAGGAAGGCGTTGAAGGGAGCCTGTTCGAAGCGTTGCAGACTGCGCAGGTGGTAGATCTTGACCACCGCGGCCGTCGCCCGCTTGTCGTTGCCGGCGTTGAGGTTGCTGCCGGCGTACAGGCGCAGCGGAATGGTGGGGGGCGCCTCGGGCTTGTCCTCGCGGATGCCCACGGCCTGGAGGGTCTTGTCCATTGCCTTGCCCAGCTTGCTGTCACTGGCGCAACCGGTCAGGGACGTGGACATGACCAGGGACAAAATCGTGACGGATATCACGCGATGGAATGAGAAAAGTTGCGCATTCATGTGCGGTCGGTCGGCTCGGGGTGCAGGGCGAAAATTGAGCGTATAAGTACTTTCTGCTCGCGGATATCACATCGGGATGTGAAGGTTGTGTCTATCAAATTCGCCATATTCTTGACGAAATTCACTATACCGACGCGTATTCGCGAATGTACACTGCCGCCGACAGGGGCAGGAATCCCGTGCGTTGTATCGGCGGAGATTCGGCTTCCTTGAGGAACTAATTTCGACGAGGGACCACTATGGAAGTGAAGGCAATGGGGAAGGCTGTGTACCGGCCGATGTTCGCGCTGATGTTGCTGTCGGGCCTGGCGGCCTGCTCATCGGCGCCGAAGAAGGCCGAGGTCGTGCCGTTCGAAACGACGCTGAGCAACGCCGAAGCACAGGTCACCACTGGCGGCGCCGATGCCGCGATCAGTGCGTTCGAACTGGCGGCCAAGGCCGACCCGACGCGCAAGGAGCCGTGGGTACGCATCGCACAGCTGCAGTTCGACCAGGGCCAGTACGCCCGCGCGATCGTCGCAGCCGAGGAAGTACTCCAGCGCGATCCCAATGATCTGGTGGCCGATGGTGTGATCACCGTCGCCGGCTTCCGTGTCGCCAACCAGTCGCTGACCCGCCTGCAGGGCCGTGGCGCACTGGCGTCGGACACCGCACGCAAGGAAGCCCAGACCCTGGCCACCACCCTGCGCAACACCATGGGTGACGCCATTCTCGACCCGACGCCCAAGCCCAAGCCGCGCAGCCGCGCCCGTGCCGGCCGTGCCGCGGCTCCCGCCGCTGCCGCCCAGCCCGCCGCGACGCAGCCGGCCAAGCCCGCTGCCCGCTCGAACACCTCCGATCCGTTCCAGAACATCGGCAACTGATCCGGAACCGGCCCCAGTCAGGAGACACTCATGGCCAAGAAGGAAAGCATCCAGAAGCGGCTGCAGAAGATCCGCCCGCCGCGCGTCCAGCTCACCTACGACGTGGAGAAGGGTGACGCGATCGAGCAGAAGGAACTGCCGTTCGTGGTCGGCGTGATGGGCGATTTCAGCGGCAACCCGGAACAGCCGCTGCCGAAGGTCAAGGATCGCAAGTTCGTCAACGTCGATCTGGACAACTTCGATGAAGTGATGGAAGGCGTTGCGCCGCGCGCGGTCTATCGCGTGCCGAACAAGATCAGCGACGAAGGGGGCGAGTTCGGCGTCGAGCTGAAGTTCAATTCCATCGACGACTTCCGTCCCGAGGCGGTGGTCCAGCAGATCGAGCCGCTGCGCCGCCTGCTTGAGTCGCGCACCAAGCTGGCCGATCTTCGCAACAAGCTGGCGGGCAACGAGAAGCTGGAAGACCTGTTGACCGATGTGCTCAACAACACCGAGCAGCTGAAGAAGCTCGGCGTGACCAAGGAGGACTGATCGATGTCAGCCGAAGCCAGCCAACTGGCCACCCAGGCCGCCGTGGCCGAAGAGGTGGGCCTGCTCGACCAGATCGTCGAGAAGAGCAAGGTCGCCAAGTCGCAGACCGAACATGATCGTGCCAAGGACATCATCGCCGCGCTGGCGAAGGAAGTCCTGGACGGTACCGTGGTGGTCTCCGACAACCTCAACCTCACCCTTGATGCACGCATCGCCGAGATCGACCGGATCATTTCCGAGCAGCTCAGCGCGGTCATGCATGCGGAAGCCTTCCAGAAGCTGGAAGGCAGCTGGCGGGGCCTGCACTACCTGTGCCAGCAGACCTCCACCGGCCCGAACATGAAGATCAAGGTCTTCAATTCGCCGCAGAAGGATCTGGTCAAGGACTTCAAGTCGGCCATCGATTTCGACCAGAGCGCGCTGTTCAAGAAGGTCTATGAAGAGGAATTCGGCACCTTCGGTGGTGCGCCGTTCGGCGCCCTGATCGGTGACTATTTCCTTGGCCGCCAGCCGGAGGACATGTACTTCATCGAGCAGATGTCGCACGTCGCCGCTGCCGCGCACGCGCCGTTCATCTCCGCCGCCAGCGAAGGCATGTTCGGCCTGGAGACGTTCACCGACCTGGGCAAGCCGCGCGACCTGGCCAAGGTGTTCGACACGGTCGAATACGCCAAGTGGAAGTCGTTCCGCGAGAGCGAGGACAGCCGCTACGTCGGCCTGACCATGCCGCGCTTCCTGGGGCGCCTGCCGTACAACCCGAAGGACGGCACCACTGTCGAGGGTTTCAACTTCGTCGAAGAGATCGAAGCGGCCGACCACAGCAAGTTCCTGTGGTGCAACACCGCCTACGCGATGGGCGCCCGGCTGACCCAGGCGTTCGAGAGCTTTGGCTGGTGCGCAGCGATCCGCGGCGTGGAAGGTGGCGGCCTGGTCGAGGACCTGCCGACCCATACCTTCCGTACCGACGACGGCGAAGTGGCGCTGAAGTGCCCGACCGAGGTGGCCATCACCGACCGTCGTGAGAAGGAACTCAGTGACCTCGGCTTCATGCCGCTGGTGCACTGCAAGAATACCGACTACGCCGCGTTCTTCGGCGCACAGTCGGCACAGAAGCCGAAGAAGTACAACACCGATTCGGCCAATGCCAACGCGATCCTGTCTGCCCAGCTGCAGTACATCTTCGCGGTCTCGCGTATCGCCCATTACCTCAAGGCGATGATGCGCGAGAAGATCGGCAGCTTCGCTTCGGCGGGCAACGTCGAGGAATTCCTGAACCGTTGGATCGCCCAGTACGTATTGCTGGACGACAACGCTTCGCAGGAAGCCAAGGCGCAGTTCCCGCTGCGTGAAGCCTCTGTGCAGGTTTCGGAGGTGCCGGGCAAGCCCGGTGTCTACCGCGCGGTGGCCTTCATCAGGCCGCATTTCCAGCTCGATGAGCTGTCTGTTTCGTTGCGTCTGGTCGCCGAACTGCCGGCGTCCGCGAAAAAGTCGTAACGATTTGCTGTAACTGAAGCGTCCAGGGGAGTCCGCTCCCCGGATTGCAGTGACGCTTATTTCAAGAGGGCGTAGCCCCCCTTAACCGCCAGGCCCGCGCCTGGCACATCAAATCTCACGGAAGAACGGAATTTAGGAGACCAGATATGCAGCACGCTTTCCTCTCGATTGACACCATCAAGGGCGAGTCGCACGACGACAAGCACAAGGACTGGATCGAAATCCAGTCGTTCTCGCAGGATCTGTTGCAGCCGCGTTCGGCCACCGCGTCGACCTCCGGCGGCACCACTGCAGCCCGCGTGAACCTGTCCCCGATCGAAATCACCAAGTCGATCGACCTCGCCTCCACGGCCCTCAACCAGGCCGCCTCCAACGGCACCACCTTCCCGAAGGCGCAGATCCAGTTCATGCGCGCCGACAAGGACGGCAACGCGATCAATTACTACACGGTCGAGCTGCTGAACGTGCTGGTCCACCGCGTCACCACGACCGTGGACAAGGAAGGCATGCCGCAGGAAGTTGTTCAGTTGAGCTTCGGCGCCATCAAGTGGACTTACCAGCAGCAGAAGCCGGAAGGCGGAGTTGGTGGCAAGACCGTGGCGCAGTGGAGCGCAACCAAGAACATCCCGAACTACACCGTGTGATGTTGTGTCGCTGCGATGGCGCCTCGTGCGCCATCGCAGTCTGATCGCCGGGCAGGGCCAGGAACGGCCTTGCCATTGCTGCACCGCTGCCGCCCGCACGGATGCCGAACCTGAGTGGATCGACCAATGAAGGGACTCGAACCCAGCCTGCTGGAAAAACTGTTCGACGACGCCCCCAAGCAATCGGGCGCCGGGCCGGTATTCAAGTCCGTCTCGCTGGAGCAGTACAAGGAATCCATCGCCCGCGACCTGGAGGGGCTGTTGAACTCGCGCGCCGCGTTCCAGGAAGGCGACATGAAGGAATTCCCCAATTGCCGGCAATCGCTGCTGACTTACGGGTTGGCGGACTTCTCCGCGATGAGCCTGGCCAACGCCTACGATCGTGCCGCCATCTGCCGCTCGCTGGAGCAGGCCGTGGCGCGCCATGAGCGCCGCCTGCGCAACGTCAATGTCCATCTGGACGCGGGCAACCAGTTCGCCGGTGGGCTGCATTTCACCATCCATGCGCTGCTCGACCTGGAGCCTGCACGCGAGCCGGTCAGCTTCGACGCGATGCTGCAACCCTCGACCCTGCAGTACCAGGTCACCCGCGCACGCCGCACGCAGGCCGCCTGATGCAGGACCTGCTGCCTTACTACGAACGCGAGCTTGGCTACCTTCGCCGTTACGGGCGCGAGTTCGCCGAGCGCTACCCGAAGATTGCCGGGCGCCTGCAGCTCTCCGCCGAGGGCAGCCAGGATCCGCATGTCGAGCGCCTGATCGAGGCCTTCGCGCTGCTGAGTGCGCGCGTGTCCAAGCGCATCGAAGATGACTATCCCGAATTCACCGACGCGCTGCTGGACGTGCTTTATCCGCACTACCTGCGGCCGTTCCCGTCCTGTTCGATTGCCCATTTCGACCTGGAAGGGGTGGCATCCAAGCTGAGTGCGCCGGTGCGCGTGCCACGCGGCACCGCCCTGCAGAGCCGGCCGGTGCGTGGCGTACCGTGCGAGTTCCGCACTGCCTACGACGTCGTGCTCGCGCCGATCGGCGTGCAGCAGGTGGTCTACCGCAGTGTGGCGGATGCACCGATGGCCACGACGCTGCCGGCCGGAACCGGAGGCCAGATCTCGATGGGGTTCCAGCTGCTGTCCGATCAGCTGGGTTTCCACCAGTTGGGAACCGATCACCTGCGCCTGTTCCTCGATGGCGAGCCCTCGGTGCGCGCGGCCCTGCGTGATGCGCTGATGCTGGGGGTGAAGGCGGCATACGTCGAGTCCGACGGAGATGGCCGCTGGCGCCGCCTCGACAAGGTGCCGCTGAGCGCGGTCGGGTTTGCCGATGACGAAGCGCTGATCGATTTCCCGGCGCGTTCGCATCCTGCCTATCGCCTGCTGACCGAGCTGTTCGCCTATCCGGAAAAGTTCGGCTTCGTCGACCTGCACCTGCCCTCGGTGACGGCAGGTGCCAGCCGCCGTTTCACCCTGCATCTGGTGCTGCAGGCGCACGGCCAGGACCGTGGCAACACGATGGTGCTGGACGAGCTGGGTGTGCACAACGTGCGGTTGGGGTGCACGCCCATCGTCAATCTGTTCCGCACCAGTGGCGAGCCGATCCGTGTCACCCATCGTACGGTGAACTACCCGGTGCTGGCCGATGCCCGCCGCGCGTTCGCCTATGAAGTGCACTCAATCGATTCGGTGCATCGCATCCGGCAGACCCCGCAGGGTGAGCTGATCCAGGCCTTCCGCCCGTTCTATTCGCTGCATCACGGGGAAGACCCCGAGCGCACCGGTCAGTACTGGGTGGCGCGCCGTGACGAGGACGTGGCGCGGCAGAGCCCGGGCTTCGAGACCGAGATCAGCTTCGTCGACCTGTCATTCAACCCGGTGCTGCCGCAGACCGATACGGTCAGCCTGGAACTGACCTGCAACAACCGGGACCTGCCCAACCAGCTGGCCTTCGGTGTGGCGGGCGGTGACCTGAGCATCGAAGGTGGCAGTCCGGCCAAGGCGATCAGCCTGCTGCGCAAGCCGACCAAGCCGCTGCGTTTCCGTCACGGCCGCAACGCCCAGTGGCGCCTGATCTCGCATCTGTCGTTGAACCAGTTGTCGCTGACCGCCAGTGGCCTGCCTGCGCTGAAGGAGATGCTGCGCCTGTACGACCTGTCCGGCAGCAACGTCTCGGCGCGGCAGATCGACGGCATCCTCGAGCTGCAGCAGACGCCGGTGACCACCTGGATGCACGGCCGCCAGTTCGCCTCGGTGGTGCGCGGCCTGGAGATCCGCCTGACGATCAATGAAGCCCATTTCGTGGGCACCGGTGTGGCCGCCTTCGCCCAGGTGATGGACCACTTCTTCGCACTCTACGTGCATGCCAACAGCTTTACCCGACTGGTGCTGGTTTCCGGCGACAGCGGGGAGGAGATCGTCCGATGCCCAGCGCGCAGCGGCGAATCGATCCTGGCGTAGCCCAGCAGCTGCTCACCGAACCGCACCGCTTCCAGTTCTTCCAGGCGGTGCGGTTGCTTGAGCAGGTGTTCCAGCGGCAGGGCGTCAAGCCCGGCCAGGCCGTGCCGATGCGCGTGCGGTTCCGCAACTCGCTGTCGCTCGGATTCCCGGCCACCGAATTGTCGGCCGAGGGCGAAGTGTATTCGCTCAAGGGCGAGCGGCTGCAGGATCGCGAGGCCATCGAACAGGCCCTGCATGGCGAGGAGCTGGCCGAAGTCCACCTGACCCCGCAGTTCATGGGCCTGCTCGGCACCGCCGGCGCCTTGCCGCTGCACTACACCGAAACCCTGCAGCTTCGGGAGTTGTACCAGCGCGACCGGACCGCGCGTGCGTTCCTGGACATCTTCTCCACCCGCGCGGTATCGCTGCACTACGCCGCCTGGAAGAAGCATCGCCTGGCTTTGCAGTACGAGCTGGATCGCCGCGAGCGCTTCCTACCGCTGGTGCTGTCGCTGCTCGGCATGGGCATGAGCGAGCTGCGCGACCGCCTGCACGAAGGCGAGGGCGAGATCTTCGACCAGGCCGTGGCCTATTACGCGGGCGCAGTGCGCCAGCGACCGGTGTCGGCGGCGCTGATGCAGCGCGTGCTGTCGGACTACTTCCAGGTGCCGCTGCACCTGGAGCAGTTCGTGGGCGCGTGGTACCGGGTCCCGACCGGGCAGGCCACGCGGCTGGGCCAGGCCAATGCCGTGCTGGGCGCCAGCGCGTTGGCCGGCGATCGCGTCTGGCAGCGCGACCTGCGCCTGCGACTGCGCATCGGCCCGCTGCGCCGCGACCAGTTCGACGCCTTCCTGCCAGGCGGCAGTGCGGCCGAAGCGCTGTCCAAGTGGTTGTCGCTGCTGACCGGCGGCATCCTCGAATATGAAGTGCGCCTGGTCCTGCGCGCGGAAGATGTGGAGGGCAGTTCACTCGGCATGGGCGGCGGTGTGCGCCTGGGCTGGGACAGCTACCTGTGCACCGCGCCACAGGCGACCCCGCGTGAGGACACCACGTATGGCATCCACACGCTGCAATGACATCGTGCCGGTGGTGTTGGTGCCGCCGGCCCCCGAACGGTTCCAGCAAGGAGTGCGCGTTTCCGCATGAGCATCAACCTCAAAACCCTGATCAGCAAGCTGGACGACACCTGCCGCCAGGCGGCCGAGCGCGCTGCGAACCTGTGCATGGCGCGCGGCAACTACGAGGTCGACCTGGAGCACCTGTTCCTGGCGCTGCTCGAGCAGCCGCAGAGCGATTTCGTGTTGATCGCACGGCGCAGCGGCATCCTGCCCGAGTCGCTGGAGCGCGATCTCAGTGATGAGATCAGTCAGTTCAAGACCGGCAACAGCCGCACGCCGGTGTTCTCCCAGCACATTCCGAAGCTGTTCGAGCACGCCTGGCTGATCGCCTCGCTGGACTCGGAAACCACCCGCATCCGCAGTGGCCACCTGCTGCTGGCGCTGCTGACCGAGCCCGATCTGGCCCAGTTGGCCTATCGTGGCTCGAAGCTGTTCGTGCGCTTCAAGCGCGATGAGCTCAAGCACGACTTCGCCAAGCTCACCGAGGGCTCGCAGGAAGCGGTCCAGACCGTGCGTTTCGCCGATGCTTCGGCCGGCGGTGAAGCCGGCGAGGGCGACGACGCAGCGCCGGCTGAGGCCAAGGGCGGCCTGTCGAAGACGCCGGCGCTGGATCAGTTCACCACCAACCTCACCCAGCGTGCGCGCGAGGGCAAGATCGATCCGGTGATCGGCCGTGACGGCGAGATCCGCCAGGTGATCGACATCCTGATGCGACGCCGCCAGAACAATCCGATCCTCACCGGCGAAGCCGGCGTCGGCAAGACCGCGGTGGTCGAGGGCCTGGCCCGTCGCATCGCCGACAAGGATGTGCCGGACGTGCTGCAGGGCGTGGAGCTGCACACCCTGGACATGGGCCTGCTGCAGGCCGGTGCCAGCGTCAAGGGCGAGTTCGAGAACCGCCTGAAGAACGTGATCGACGAGGTCAAGAAGAGCCCTCACCCGATCATCCTGTTCATCGATGAAGCCCATACCATGATCGGTGCCGGTGGTACCGCCGGCCAGAATGACGCGGCCAACCTGCTGAAGCCCGCGCTGGCGCGTGGTGAACTGCGTACCATCGCTGCCACGACCTGGAGCGAGTACAAGAAGTACTTCGAGAAGGACGCCGCACTGGCCCGTCGCTTCCAGGTGGTGAAGGTCGAGGAACCGAGCGAGGCACTGGCGGCGGCGATGCTGCGCGGCATGGTCGGGCTGATGGAATCGCACTTCAACATCCGCGTGCTGGATGAGGCGGTGACCGAGGCGGTGCGCCTGTCGCACCGCTACATCAGCGGTCGCCAGCTGCCGGACAAGGCGGTGAGCGTGCTCGATACCGCGTGCGCCAAGGTGGCATTGGGGCAGAGCGCCACGCCGGCCATCATCGAAGACACCCGCAAGCACCTGGACCGCCTGCAGGCGGAGATCGGTGCACTGCAGCGCGAGACCGCTGGCGGCAGTGACCAGCATGGGGAACGCCTGGCCGAACTGCATGCGCAGCAGGCCGAAGCGCAGGCCGTGCTGGCCAGCAACGAAGAGCGCCTGGGCCGCGAACGTGACCTGGCCGGCCGCATCGCCGCACTGCGCCAGCAGATGGAGCAGGGCGAAGCCACGTCGAGCGAGGTCGAGCCGGCCAGTGACGAGGGCGACGGTGATGTCGCCGTGGCCAAGCCGGCCGCCAAGCGTGGCAAGGCCAAGCCGGAGCTCTCGCCGCAGCACGCCGAACTGGCGCGGTTGCAGGCCGAGCTGCGCGAGCTGCAGGGCGAGACGCCGATGGTGCCGCTGCAGGTGGATGGCACCGTCGTGGCCGAGATCGTCTCGGCGTGGACCGGCGTGCCGCTGGGCCGCATGGTCAAGGACGAGATCCGTACCGTGCGCACGCTGGGCAACCTGCTGGTCGAGCGCGTGATCGGCCAGGATCATGCGCTGGATGCGATCGCACAGCGCGTGCGTACCGCCACCGCCAAGCTGGAAGATCCGAACAAGCCGCGCGGCGTGTTCATGTTCGTCGGCCCGTCCGGTGTCGGCAAGACCGAGACCGCACTGGCGCTGGCCGACATCCTGTACGGCGGCGAGCGCAAGCTGGTCACCATCAACATGAGCGAGTACCAGGAAGCGCACAGCGTGTCCGGCCTGAAGGGCTCGCCGCCTGGCTACGTCGGCTACGGCGAAGGTGGCGTGCTGACCGAGGCCGTGCGCCGCAATCCCTACAGCGTGGTGCTGCTGGACGAAGTCGAGAAGGCCCATCCGGACGTGCTGGAGATGTTCTTCCAGGTGTTCGACAAGGGCATGATGGATGATGCCGAAGGTCGTGAGATCGACTTCCGCAACACCCTCATCATCCTCACCTCCAACATCGGCTCGTCGCAGATCATGCAGGCCTGCCTGAACAAGCCGGCCGAAGAGATCCCGGGTGCCGAAGCGCTGTCCGATGCGTTGCGCCCGGTGCTGATGCGCACCTTCAAGCCGGCCTTCCTGGGCCGCCTGAAGGTGGTGCCGTACTACCCCATCAACGATGACGTGCTGGCGCAGATCATCACGCTCAAGCTCGGCCGCATCCGCGACCGCGTCATCGCCAACCACAAGGCCACCTTCAGCTGGGACGACAGCCTGGTGGAGGCCGTGCTTGCGCGTTGCACTGAAGTGGACTCGGGTGCGCGCAACGTTGACCACATCCTCAACGGAACCCTGCTGCCGGAAATCGCCGAGAGCGTGCTGGCGGCAATGGCCGAGGGGAACCGGATCAACGCCATCAAGGTCACCGCCGGCAAGAAGGGTGACTTCAAATACAAAGTGTCCTGACACTGAGCATAAGGAGAACGCTATGGAATTCTATGGATTTGACCGCGAAGCCGCCCTCAACCACTGCGACAGCCTGGAACTGGGCCTGGGTCGTGAACTGGACCGTGTGCGTGCCTGGAACCGCCTGCGCCCCGAGCACGTGATCGAACTGCTGGACACCGCCGTGCCGGCCGCCCGACAGGATGCGCGCAACATCGCCGCGCAGATCAGCCGCGGTTCCTGGCGCATCCACATGGATGCCCCGGTGGTCGGCAAGCCGCAGCTGGTGAGCAACGTGCGCGAACTGCAGATCACCGCCGGCGGCCGCGACTACCGCCTGAAGATCAGCGAAGGCGTGCGCCTGCAGCTGGAAGAGATCGTCCAGGCTGCCTGATGGCCGTGCGTGCCTGTCGCCCCTGCAGGGGCGCAGGCCGCGCGGAAACGGGAAGCGGAGTACACCGATGCGCATGCCGCATGCAGACCACCTTAAAGCACGGGAAGCCGGGGAAGCACCATGGATCTGGTAAACAACCTGCGGGCCGCGCTGGCCGGGCCTTCGCACGCACAGCGTTTCCTGCGGCTGCACACATCGCTGGGGAGCGACGTGCTGGTGGCCGAAACCCTGGATGGCGTCGAGCAGGTCGACGGCATCGGTTTCCAGTGGACGATCACCGCCCTGTCGCTGGACGCCGGCCTGCAGTTGGCGCCGCTGATCGGGCAGGGCGCGCTGCTGCAGCTGCAGCAGGCCGATGGCAGCCTGCGTCCGCTGCACGGCCGTATCA
>NZ_JAUTXS020000016.1:0-92647 GCF_030658255.1 Pseudomonas sp. RAC1 | reverse complement strand
CCGGGGGTACCGCGCTTAGGGGCCATCCATGGCCCCAAGCGCTTGACGGGCATCCATGCCCGTCAACCCCCTCCATGCCACCTCTGCTCGGCCTCCTGAGGTCGCGATGGGCGGCGTCTGAACTGGCGCGCGCTTAGAAGCAGAGCGGTAGGGCAGATGTTCGGGAGCGCTGCGCGCTCAAATCGCCGTTGCCGTTGCCGTTGCTTTTGATCTTAGTTCGCGGTAGCCCAATCACCGCCAACCGCGACCTCAGGAGGCCGAGCAGAGGCGTTGCGCAGGGAGGTGACGGGCATGGATGCCCGTCAAGCGCTTGGGGCCAGGACGGCCCCTAAGCGCGGTCCTCCCGGAGCGACGCCGGCGCGAGGGAACCCCGAAGCGCAGCGTAGGGGCCGGATGCGGGAGCAAGCGGTTTTTGCCCCCTTTTTTCCAAGAAAAAAAGGGGGTCGCCGTAAAGGCGAAAAGGTGACTAAGCATCACCCCAAAATCCGGATAATCACCCAATCACCCAACAAGTCAAATATAAATAAACACCAAAACCAACCCAGCCACCACCGCCCACTTCTCGAGGTAATACCGCGTCCGATTCCGCTTCTTCAGCGCCTTCCCCCGCTCCCGAATCCTGTAAATCCGAGTAAAGAGCCGGTTGATCCCCCCAGTCTTGTCATTCGCATCATTAGGCGCCGCCGCCGCCGCCATGACATTACGACTGAACCACCGGTTGAACGCGCCGGCCCAGCGATACTTCAGAGGCCGCTCCACATCACAGAACAGAATGATCCGATTCTGTTCGGTGGTATTGGCCGCATAGTGGATATAGGTCTCGTCGAACACCACCGCCTCACCATCGCGCCAGGAATACTTCTCCCCGTCGACGTCGATGTAACAGCCATCGTCGTTAGGCGTTTGCAGCCCCAGGTGATAACGGTACGACCCCGCATAAGGATCGCGATGACGCACCAGCTTGGCCCCAGGGGGCAGGGTGGCGAACATCGCTGCCTTCACCGTGCCGATGCCTTGCAGCAACTCGGTAGTACGCGGGCACAGACTCATCGCCGACGGATGACTTTCGCCATACCACTTCAAATAGAAACGCTTCCAGCCCGTCTTGAAGAACGAATTGAAGCCAACATCGTCATAGTTATCGGACTTCTTGATCTCCCCCGCCTGCAGCAGTTGCACCGCCTCTTCGCGGATTTCCTGCCAGTGGTCCTTCAACGGTTGCAGTTCCGGGAACGACTCGACCGGCAGGTAGGGCTTGGCCGGTAGCTTGGAGAACAGGTAGAGGAAGCTGTTCACCGGCGCCAGGAAGCTGGAGTGATCGCCCAACTGACGGGTCAGCTTGTGACGGACCCGGCCGCGCAAGTGAACATAGGCGATCGAGAGGACGAAGATCAGTACGAGAGCAATTTTCATGGACGGTTACTTGTCGAATAAAAATGGCCATGCGCCATGGCCGTAGCCTGCCAGCATAAACAATCGTGCGGACGGTTTGTACCTATTGTTGCTGCGTGACGTGGCTGGCTGGCACGATCCGCCGCTGTCAGCGCAAACGATTCAACCTCGCGCGTTTCTCCCTGTTAGTCAGCCGAAGCACTTCGAGCCAGGAGGCCAGTTCCAATGATTCAGGATGTCCGGTCGGGGGGCGAGCCCTTCAAACGACTGTTTTTCGCATTCTCTTTGGCTGAGCCGCAACGCCGTGCCATAGCCCAATGGCGGCGTGCGCTCGGACTGCGGGCCGGTAAACCGGTGCCCGTTGAGAACTTCCATGTCACGCTGCTGTTTTTGGGCGATGTACCGGCCGCCCAGGTGCCGGCGCTGTGCGCGGTGGTCGAGGGTCTGAAACGCCCGGCAGCGCCTGTGCGTCTACTGCTCGACCGCCTCCAGACCTGGCGGCGCCCAGGGGTGCTGGTACTCGAGCCGAGTGACACGCCCGTTGCACTGCGCCAATGGGTCTACGCCCTGCACCAGGCACTGCTGCCGCTGGGCATCGCCGACCAGGCCCGCGATTACCGTGCACACCTGACCCTTTCCCGCGACTACCCAGGCGAGCCGCCCGAAGCAGGCGTCGCGCCCGACTTTTACCTCAATGTACGCCAGTTCGGCTTGTACGAGTCGCGCAAAGGGCGCTACCTGCCGCTGGCCGAATGGCCGCTGAGCGGCGCTTGAGCCCCGAGGTCGAACAGCGAGCGACCCAACTGATGGGCCTGCTGAAGATGCCGCGCGGCCTCGGGGCCTTCACTGTCATCGAGCAGCAGCGAAGTCGAGACCTGCGCGCCGCACCAGTCGAAGATGCCGTGCTCGATTTGCGTGCGCATGGCGCGGTCATAGCCGTGCCGCGCGAACAGGCCCTGATCGGCGCCACCGAGGGCGAGCAGATGCACGGTGAGGTGCCCGAGTCGCTTGGTGGTTCTGCCCTCGGCATCGTAGTCGAAGGCCCAGCCGTTGCTGAACACTCGGTCGATCCAGCCCTTGAGCAAGGCAGGAAACGACCACCAGTAGACCGGGTACACCAGTACCAAGGCGTCCGCGCCTTCGATGCGCCGTTGCTCGGCGACCACTGCAGCGCTGGGTGGGCCCAGGCGACGATGTACGGCCAGGTCGGCGGGGGTGAAACTCCGAACGCCGACGCCAACTGATAGCCGTGGCGTGGCAGATGGTTCGAGAGGAAGGCACCGACGCCCTGAGTCTGGGGCGACTGGCTGAACTGGCGGGCGTTACGAAACCGGTGGTGTACGACCACTTCGGTACCCGAAACGGCTTGCTGGTCGCGCTCTACGAGGAGTACGACACGCGTCAGAGTGCGCTGCTCGACAGGCTGCTGGCCGACTGTGAAGCGACGCTCCAAGCGCGTGCGGCAGTGATTGCCGCCGCTTACGTCGATTGTGTGATGACCCAGGGCCAGGAGATGCCCGGGGTGGTGGCGGCACTCGCCGGCTCACCCGAGCTGGAGGCGCTCAAGCGCGGCTATGAAGATCCTTTTCTGGACAAGTGCCGCCAGGCGTTGGCGCCGTTCGCGCCGACTGGCGATATTGGCGTTGCGGGCCTGCGCCTGCTGGTCGGAGCCGGCGATGCCTTGGCCCAGGCAGCGGCCAGCGCAGAGGTCGAGCCGGGGCTGGCGAAGGAGGAACTGAGTGCGGCGATCAGCGCGATGGTGCTTCGCCAGAGATGACCCGGGTCGTTACACCGGCAGACTCTGATAAGGCAGTTCATCGCCCGGGCTGCGGGCGAACTGGCGCTTGTACTCGCGGCTGAACTGCGAGGTGCTCTGGTAGCCCACACGATGCGCCACCTGGGCCACGCCCAGGCGCTCGCCGATCAGCATCTGCTGCGCCTTGAGCAGGCGCAGACGCTTGAGGTACTGCATCGGTGCAAGCTCCGTGCAGCGCTTGAAGTGGTCGTGGAAGGTCGACACGCTCATGTTGGCGCGGCTGGCCAGCGCCTCCACGCTCAAGGGCTCGGCATAATGTTCACGCAGGTAGGCCAGCGCCGAGCCGATGCGGGCGAAATGGCCCTGCTGTTCCACCAGCGCCCTCAGCACGCCCGCCTGGGGACCGCGCAGGGCGGTATAGAGCACTTCGCGCACCCGGGTCGGGCCCAGCACCTTGGCATCCATCGGGTCTTGCAGGCATTCGAGCAGGCGCTCCACGCTGGCGCGCATGGCGGCGTCCAGCGCCGCCGAGCTCATCGACTGTGGCGTCTGCACCTGCACCGCCGGATCCGGCGGCAGCGCCATGCTTTGCACCAGTTCGCCAAGCACCGCGCGGTCGATGTCCACCGCCACGCCGAGCATCGGCGCCTGCGCGGTGGCGAAGGTCTCGCACATGAACGGCACCGACAGCGCCTGGATCAGGTAATGCCCTGCGCCGTATTCCAGCGTGCGCGGGCCCAGGCGCGCCAGCTTGCTGCCCTGGGCGAGGATGATCAGGCTCGGCTCGTAGATCTGTGGGCTGCTGGCCACGTAATGGTCCCAGGACAGGACCTGCACCTGCGGCAAGTGTGTGGCAACGAAGCCGGGGCGCGAGGCGAGGGCGCGAATCAGTGCGCACAAAGGCGCATTGGCATCAACGTGGTGGGTCAGGTGCATGGCAAACCGCAGGCAGAGGATCAGACAGTTGGATGATCGCAGATTGACAGTCTAGCGCCAGATCGCGGTGAGCAGGTTCGGAGAATCAGGCACGAATCCCGGAGGATCGACCGTGGTCCGCGCGGTCTGAGGTGCGCAAAATGGCACGCCTGAATCGTTTCAATCTGCGAGGTCCAGAGCATGTACACCGCCATCGGCTACGCCGCCCAATCCTCCACTGCGCCCTTGGCGCCCATGACCTTCCAACGCCGCGCCCTGCGCGCCGATGACGTCGCCATCGACATCCTTTACTGCGGCGTGTGTCACTCCGACCTGCACCAGGCCCGCAACGAGTGGGGTATCGCTGTGTATCCGCTGATGCCGGGTCATGAAATCGTCGGCCGCGTCACGGCGGTGGGCGACAAAGTGGGCAACTACCAAGTCGGCGATCTGGTCGGCGTCGGCTGCATGGTCGACTCTTGCCGTCAGTGCGAAGCGTGCCACAAAGATCTGGAACAGTATTGCCTTGAAGGCCCGACCATGACCTACGCCACGCCCGACCGCGTGGACGGCAGCAACACCATGGGCGGCTACTCCAGCAGCATCGTGGTCAGCGAGCACTTCGTCCTGCGCATGCCGCAGGGCCTGGACCTGCCGAGCGCAGCACCGATCCTCTGCGCTGGCATCACCACCTATTCGCCGCTCAAGCACCACGGCGTCGGCCCTGGCCACAAAGTGGGCGTGCTGGGCATGGGCGGTCTGGGCCACATGGGCATCAAGTTCGCCAAGGCCCTGGGCGCTGAAGTCACCGTGTTCACCCGTTCCCAGGCCAAGGCTGAAGAAGCGCGTCGTCAGGGTGCCGACCAGGTGATCGTGTCCACCGACGAGGCGCAGATGCGCGCGGCAGCCGGGCGTTTCGACTTCCTGCTCGACACCATTCCGGTGCAGCATGACCTCAACCCCTACCTGGAAACCCTGAAGTTCGACGGCGTGCACATCCTGGTCGGGCTGATCGAGCCGATCGACCCGCCGGTGCACGCGGCCAACCTGGTGCTCAAGCGTCGCGTGGTCGCAGGTTCCTTGATCGGCGGCATCGCCGAAACCCAGGAAGTGCTGGATTTCTGCGCTGAGCACGGCATTACCTGCGACATCGAGATGCTCGACATCCGCAACATCAACGAAGCCTTCGAACGCATGCACAAGGGTGACGTGAAGTACCGCTTCGTGATCGACATGGCCACGTTGCACGCCTGATACGGGCTGTCCGACCGGCCTTCGGCGCTACGCCACTGCCCTGTGTGGCGCCGCAGCAGACTCCTGCGGTTGTGGCGCCTGGCCACGCCGCGTACCATGGCCGTCATTCCCCCTAACAAGAAAAACCGTGCAGCCGCCGCCCTGAACCTCGGGCGGCGCTGTGCGTCCTATCGCTTTGCCTGCGGAGAATGCAGTGGCCTCCATGAATGCACCCCTACCCGAATCCCTACCTGCTCCGGCAGGCGGCGGCAGCTGGCTGAGCGTGATCGCGCTGGCGCTGGCGGCCTTCATCTTCAATACCACCGAGTTCGTTCCGGTGGCACTGCTCAGTGACATCGGCCGCAGCTTCGACATGACCACCGCGCAGGTCGGCTTGATGTTGACCATCTATGCCTGGGTGGTGGCCCTGGCCTCGTTGCCGCTGATGCTGCTCACCCGCAACATCGAACGGCGGCGCCTGCTGCTGCTGGTGTTCCTGGTATTCATCGTCAGCCACTTGATGTCATGGCTGGCGCAGAGTTTTGCCATGCTGTTGCTGAGCCGCATCGGCATTGCCCTGTCGCATGCCGTGTTCTGGGCCATCACCGCTTCGCTGGCGGTGCGTGTGGCGCCGGCCGGCAAGCAGGCCAAGGCGCTCGGATTGCTGGCGACCGGTACGACTCTGGCCATGGTGCTGGGCATTCCACTGGGGCGGGTGGTGGGCGAAGCGCTGGGTTGGCGCGTGACCTTCCTCAGCATCGCCGGCGTGGCCCTGGCCACCATGTTGTGCCTGATGAAGTCGCTGCCGCTGCTGCCGAGCCAGAACTCCGGCTCGTTGCGCAGCTTACCTGTCCTGTTCCGGCGTCCGGCACTGGTCATCACCTACCTGCTGGTCACCTTGGTGATCACCGCGCAATTCACCGCCTACAGCTACATCGAGCCGTTCGCCCTGCACGTGGCGCAGATCAGTGGCGACCACACCACGCTGGTCCTGCTGCTGTTCGGCGGCGCCGGTGTGTTCGGCTCGGTGCTGTTCAGCCGCTACAGCGATCGCTTCCCCCAGGGCTTCCTGCTGGGTTCGATCGCCTGCCTGGCGCTGTGCCTGCTGTTGTTGCTGCCGCTGGCCGGCAGCTTCACGGCATTCGCCGTGCTCAGCATGTTCTGGGGTGTGGCGATTCTCAGTTTCAGTCTGGCGCTGCAATCGAAGACGCTGAAACTGGCGTCCGATGCCACCGATGTGGCCATGGCGCTGTTCTCCGGGATCTACAACATCGGTATCGGCGGCGGCGCACTGCTGGGCAGCATCGTCAGCAGCCAAGTGGGCGTGGCCTATATCGGCCTGACCGGCGGCGCGGTGGCGCTGATCGGCCTGGTGATTGCGGTGACCAGCGCCCAGCGGTTTCGCCAGGCCTTGGCGGCGCCTGCGGCGGCGTCAGGCTCCGCTCAGTAGTGCCGACCACGCCGACACCAGCAGCACGAGCGCCAGCAGCTGGTTGAACCGCCGCCATTGCGGCGCTGCACCCAGCCAGCGGGCGCTGCCAACGCCGAGCAGCGCCCAGGCGCCCATGCAGGGCAGGGCGACCAGCAGAAACACCAGCGCCAATTGCCATACCGGCCACTGCGGTGCGGCGAACACCCCGATCACCGCCACCGCCATCAGCCAGACCTTGGGATTGACCAGTTGCAGCGATGCTGCGCTGCCCGCGCCGAAGCGCCGGGTAGTCGAAGCCTGAACCGGCTCGCCGGCAGCGCGAAACAACTGCCAGGCCAGCAGACTCAGCCACAGCGCACCGACCCCACTCATCACGTGCTGCGCCAGTGGATAACGCAGCAGCACCTCACCCAAGCCCAGCCCGACCAGCCAGACGATACCGGCCGCCGCCGCACAGGCCGAGACGATCGGTGCCAGGCTGGCGCGCAGGCCATGTTGCGCGCCGTGGGCGAGGATCAACAGGTTGGTCGGGCCAGGGCTGATGCTGGCGACCAGGGCGAAGAGCATGAAAGGCAGCAACGAGGGCGACATGAGCGAACTCCAGAAAGACCAGTCACCAGGGTGCAGGGTGAGCGCGGTTCAGTCTGGAAGGTTTGAGCAGCGGCGGCGGTAGTCGGCCGGGGTCAGCCGGTAGGCGCGGCGGAACCAGCGCCCCAGGTGGCTCTGGTCGGCGAAGCCCAAGGCCATGGCCACCTCGCTGGGCGTGTCGCCTCGGGCCAGCAGGCGCCGGGCGCGGGTCAGGCGCAACTGGATCAGGTAGGCGTGCGGGGCCAGGCCGAACGCCGCCTTGAACGCGCGCGTCAGGCGGAAGCGGTCGACACCACAGGCCTGCGCCAGGTCGCTCAGGCCGATGTCGCTGTCCATGTGAGCGTGCAGGTAGTCCCGCGCGCGCTGGGCGCTCAGCGGCAACCGTGGGTCGGGGTTGAGCCGCTTGCGCCAGTGCAGGTGGCGCGTCAGGCAGGCCAGTAGATCGTCCAGGGCAGTCTGGCGCACGATGCGCAGTTCCCCGCCGTGCAGGGCCTGAAAGGCGCGGCTGGTCGCCCCGGCCAGGCGCGGGTCGGTGCACAGGGTATCGGCGAACGAGGGCAGGCACCCGGCCGGTGTGCTGTCGAACAGCGCATGCACCTGGTTTTCCAGCCAATGGCTGTCCAGGTACAAGGTGCAGTAGGTGAACCCCTCGTGCGTGGGCGCCTCGCCATCATGCAGATCGCCGGGTTCGAGCAGGAACACCTGTCCCGGTGTACTGCAGTGGCGCACCCGGCGGCAGTTGAACTGTTGCACGCCCTGTTCGGTGACGCCCACCAGAAAACTGTCGTGCCAGTGCGGGTCGTAGGCGTGGCCGGTGAAATGCGCGCGGACCGACTCGATGCCCGTGTCGGCGTCCTGCTTGAGGTCGATCCAGTTGCTCATGGCTGTGGCTGTCCGGAGGCGTGGTGAACTAGCGTAACTCAGCGCCGAGGGCGGTGCTTAGAACGCCTGTGCAGCGCGGCGACCTGTGGGCCTTTGCAGATTTTGTACGGGCTGTCATCTGGTAATTCTGTCAGTTTCCAACGCCTCGGTCCGGTACATAGATTTCCGCTACGGCCTTGCATCTTCAAGGTAGTCAGGGGAATCGCATGAAAAAGCTCGTTTCGCTAGGCGTTGGTGCAGCCTTCGTCCTGCATCTGCACGTTGGATCGGCCCAGGATTATTTCGTACCACCGGGCGTGTCGCCGACACCGATCTTCGTCGAGGACTTCGAGGGTGTCGAACTGGACGCGCAGCGTTGGAGTCAGCGCGTGCCAGGCCGAAAAGACCAGTGCATCAACGAGCCTTCGGCGGTGACCGTGGACAGCGGCTACTTGACCATCCGCACCTATTCGCAGGCACACGCCGACGGCGAGGTCCGACACCACTGCGGCATGATCAGCACCCAAGACGAATTCATGGCCACTTACGGCTACTGGGAGGCAGCGGTGAGGTTCAAGCACGCCCCAGGCGTGAAGGTGGCGTTCTCGGTGCAATCGCCAACGATGGGCAGCGTGATCGGTGATGCCGAGAAATCCGGCGTAGAGATGGGTGTCTTCGAGCATCTTTCCGACGTGGAGCAGAGTCAGTACGCGCATGCGCTGCAGTGGGATGGCTACGGCGCCGAGCATAAAGCCTGGTCGCACCTCGACCAGCTCCTGACCCTGGCAGACGGTGAGTTTCACACCTTCGGCCTGTTGTGGGCCCCGGACCGTTATGAGTTCTACGTCGACGGTCAACTGAGCCAGCGCGTTTCCGCCAACGTGCCTATTTCACGCACCCCGCAGGCTATCAGGTTGAGTTCGGACATTGCGCGAGCCGATGCCCCGCAAGCCGGCTATGGCGATCGGCACACGGCACAGACCGACTTCGACGTCGACTACGTCCGGGTCTATCCGTTGCTGCCCTGATCTGCGTTGCACGGACGCATCTGCGCGAACCTGTCATAGAGCCACTGGTGCAGCCTCGTCACTGCCGCAGACAACTGCTTGCGGTGGGGGCAGACCAGCACCAGCGGCCGCAGATCCCCCGGAAAGTCCGGCATCAGCACGTCGAGTTCGCCAGCCGCCACATTGGCACTGACATCCAGCCAGGACTTGAAGGCGATGCCTTCGCCGGCCACCGCCCAGCGCCGGACCACGTCGGCATCGTCACAGAACAGCGGCCCACTGACCTGCACGGTCTGATCGCCCAACTGCCACCGATCGAACACCCGCGACTGCTGCAGGTACAGCAGGCAGTCGTGGCGCTTGAGGTCCTCCGGGGTGTGCGGGCGGCCGCGCCGCGCCAGATAGGCTGGCGAGGCCACCACCACCCGGCGATTCCAGGGCACCAGCGGCAGGGCGATGTAGTTGGCGTCTTCCTCGACGCCGTAGCGGATACCGACATCCACCGGGTCGCGGAAAAAGTCGGCCAGTTCATCGGAGAGGAAGAAGCGCAGGTTCAGGCTTGGGTGCTCGCGGCGAAAGGCGCTGAGCCAGGGCAGCAGCAGGTTGCGCCCGACGTCCGAGGGCGCCGACACCTGCAGCACCCCGCGCAGTTCGCTGTGGTCGCCATGCAGGCTTTCGCGGCCCTGGCGCAGGGTTTCCAGCACGCTGTGCGCGGTCGGCAGGTACAGCTCGCCCTCGGCAGTCAGGCGCAGGCTGCGGGTGGTGCGGGCGAACAGACGCACGTCCAGTTCGCGCTCCAGGCGCTTGATCGCCGCCGCCACCTGGCCGGGCAGTACGCCGGCCTCCTGGGCGGCCGCGGTGAAACTGCCGAGCACGCTGGAGCGGATGAACAGATGGAGGTCGTCGAGGCGCAGCATTTTCACTCCAGTGATGAAAGTGTTGCTGCATTCTGCCGGTTTTTCTGGCTGACAGAAAAGATAAGATACACGCCATCACTCTCCCAGACTGGAGCCGTACCGATGGATACCGTCACCCTGGCCAAGCGCCGCTATACCACCAAGGCCTATGACGCCAGCCGCATCATCCCCCAGGCCACCCTCGATGCCCTGCTCGAACAACTGCGCCATAGCCCGTCTTCGGTCAACTCACAACCCTGGCACTTCATCGTCGCCGGCAGCGCCGAAGGCAAGGCGCGCCTGGCCAAGGCCACCGAGGCGTTTGGTTATAACACCGGGAAGATTCTCAACGCCTCGCACGTGATCGTGTTCGCCACCCGCACCTCGATGAGCGAAGCGCATCTGAACGCCGTGCTGGACCAGGAGGCTGCCGATGGTCGTTTCCGCGATGACCAGGCGCGTGTCGGTCAGGACCAGACCCGCCGTGGCTACGTGAACCTGCACCGCTACGACCTCAAGGACGAGCAGCACTGGATGGAGAAGCAAACCTATCTGGCCCTGGGCACCGCCTTGCTCGGCGCTGCGGCCCATGGTCTGGATGCCACGCCGATCGAGGGTTTCGACAGCAAGGCGCTGGATGCCGAGCTGGGCCTGCGCGAACAAGGCTTCACCAGCGTGGTGCTGCTGGCGCTGGGTTATCACAGCGAAGACGACTTCAACGCCGGCCTGAGCAAGTCGCGCCTGCCGGCCGAGACCGTGTTCACGTACCTCTGATCGACCGCGCCGGGCCCTGTGTGCCTGGGCCCGGCGCCGCATCGATCAGAAGTTGGCCGGGGTATTGGCGCTGATGATTTCCGCCTCGTCCGGGCCGATGTTCTTGAAGCTGTGGGGCAGGGTGGTGGGAATGTAGTACCCATCGCCGGCGTTGAGCACACTGACCTGGCCATCGACCCACAGCTCGACCGTCCCGCGCGTCACCAACCCGCATTCCTCGCCTTCGGCGTGCACGATCGGTTCGCCCGAATCGGCGCCCGGTGCGTACAGCTCGCGCAACATGCGCATCTGCCGGCCTTCGACGCTGGCGCCCACCAACAGCATGCGCAGACCATTGCGGCCCAGATCGGGCTGTTCACTGCCGCGAAAGACATAGCGTTCTTCGCGCGCCGGCTCATCGAAGCTGAAAAACTCGGCGAGGCTCATGGGGATGCCTTCGAGGAGTTTTTTCAGGGAACTGACCGAAGGACTGACGCGGTTCTGTTCGATCTGCGAGATCGTCGAGTTGGTCAGGCCACTGCGGCGGGCCAGCTCGCGCTGGGAGAGGTTGTTGCGTTCACGCACCAGTTTGAGTCGTGTCCCCGTGTCCATAGCCGCCTTGTGAAGTGAGTGATCGGAGGTGTCAAAAATAATGGGCAGCGCATTAGAACACACTCTGATCCGCCGCGCGCTTGGCGCGTCAATCGCTGCGCGCAGCGGGTGCTGGCCAGAGCCCGACCAACAGCAACAACGCCGCCACGGCCAGGAACGGCAGGCGCGGATCGAGGGCGTAAACCAGCGTGCCGGCCAGCGGGCCGATCACCGCGCCCATGCCTTGCGCGGCGCTGATCGAGCCTGCCGTGGCGCCTTGCTCGCTCGGCCCCATGGCGTTGGCCGCCAACGCTGAGAACGCTGGGAAAACGAAGCCCATGCCGCCTGCGGCGATGAAGAAGCACGCCCACAAGGTCGGCGCGCTATTGGCCAAGGCGGCTGCCGCAAAGCCCAGGGCGCTGACGCTGGCGCCGACACGAATCATGCGCAGCGGCGGCCACTGCAAACGACGCAGCAGCAATTGCGCGCCGATCAGCGCCACGCCGACCATCGTCAGCGCGATACCGGCGGCCTGGGCGGCATCGGTGCTGTTCAGTTGCAGGCGGTCGAGGGCGAAGAACCCTACGGTGATCTGCGACACGGTCACGCTCAGCATCGCGCTGAAGGCCACCAACAAGGGGCGACGCAAGCGTGGATCGCCCAGGCGCACCGCACTGGACACGTGGTTGTGCGGCAGCGGCCGAGGTTTGAGCTTGAGCAGCAGGACCACGAAGGCGCAGGCTGGCAGCAGCGACAGGGCGAAGAACGGCAGGCTCAGACTGTAGCGGGCGAGCAGGGCGGCGAGCGCTGGGCCGAGCACCAGGCCGACTGCGTTGGCAGCGCCCAGCAGGGCCATGGCCCGAGCCCGCTGCTGCGGCTCGACATGGTCGGCGATCAAGGCATTGCCGCCCACCGGCAAGGCGGCGTAGAAGGCGCCGATCAAGCCCCGGGCGAGCATCAGCCCGATGAACGCCAGGGTTGCGCCGGGCAGCAGGCGCAGGGCGCTGTCGATGAATAGGCACAGCAACCAGTAGGCCACCGTGAAGCCGGCACTGCCCAGCAACAGGATGCGCCGTCGGCCCAGGCGGTCGGCTGCCCGGCCCCAGGGGCGGGCGAGCAGCACCCAGACCACGCCGGACACGGTGACCGCCGCGCCGGCCTGCCAAGTGGCCATGCCCAGCAGGCGGGCAATGGGGCCGATCAGCACGACGAAGGCCATCATCGCCATGGTGCAACCCATGTTCGCCAGCAGCAGCGGTCGAAGGTCGAGCGAGTCCCGTGCGCTGTGCGGTGAAGCGGAGGCGGTATCCTGTGCAGTTGTCATCGGTACAGTCCATTGGCAAGTGAAAAAGTCGGCAATGGTAGTAAGAACGAATTAGCCACGCCGACCGTCACATGCGTCAGTCGCCGCGACGCAAAGGCCCAGGCCACATGCTGCGCATCACCCCGTCGCGGCGCACCAACGCGTGCATCAGTGCTGCGGCGATATGCAGCACAACGGTGGCGAACAGCAGATAACCGGCCCAGCCATGGGCCTGGCGCAATACGGCATACAGTTGCAGGTCATGCGGTGCGATGGCCGGCAGTTGCAGTGGCCGGGGATAGCCGCCCGCCGAGAGCATCGCCCAGCCCAGCAGCGGCATGGCCAGCATCAGGCCGTACAGCGCCAGGTGCGAGGCCGCCGCAGCGAAACGCTGAAGCGGCGGCAGATCCGCCGGTAAGGGTGGGTGCGGCAGGCTCAGGCGCAGGGCAATACGCAGCACCACCAGCACCAACAGCGCCAGACCGGTGGCCTTGTGCAGTTCGATCAGCAGCGGGTGGCGGGTGGACAGGTCGCCGACCATGCTCACACCGATGAACAGCATGGCCAGGATCAGCACGGCCATGAGCCAGTGCAGCGTGCGCGCCAAGGGGTGAAAGGCAGCGGGTTTCATGGGCGGGCTCCTGCGCCGAGGGTTTCCCGGCTGCGACGGTTGAACGATTCCGAGTAGGCGGCCGAGCGTGCGGCCAGGATCGGGTCGGCGGAGGGCTGAATGCCGTCGGGCAGGATCAGCGGGTCGAAATTCAGGTCGCGGCAGGCACCCTGTTCGGGCGCATCGACCTGGTCGATCACCAAGGTGCCAGCGTCCACGCTGCGTCGTGTCTCCGGCCACTGACTGGCCGGGTCGTCCACCGCATCGCTGGGCTCGGCAAGGGTCAGGCGCAAGGTCCAGCGCAGCGGTGCCTGGCTCAGACGGTGTTGCAGGTCGTGCTGCAGGTAGAGGTTGTCCTCGACCTTTGCCGGCAGTGGGCTGAAGGGCGTCTGCGCGACCATGCGCCAGCGTACGGCCTGGCGCTTGCCCTGGGCATCGACCAGGTAGAACGCGTTGAGGCTGTTGTAGTCGGTGTTGGCGAAGCTGTCGCTCGGTTTGGCGCTGCCGGCCCATTGGCGGAATGCCGTGCTTTCCGGGTGGGCGGCAAAGAACGCCTGGAGCTTGGCCGGGTCCGGCTTGCCGGTGCCGGGTGCCGGACCGCTGGCCAGCACCAGGTCGTAGAACCCCTGTGGATCGCTGACCGCCAGCACTGGCGGGTTGTTCATGCCGGTTCGCCACACCTGGCCATCATCGCTGCTGAACTGCACCGCCAGGCTGCGCGTCGGCACGCCGGCGTCGGGGCTGTAGGGGTTGGCGCCGCCGATGGCGAAGCGCCCGATCACCGGCACCCGCGCCTGGCTGAACACCCGTGCCGTGGACAGTGCCTGGGCCTGACCGCTGCTTTCGAACCAGCCGCTGACGCACAGGCCTTTGGCGTGGTTCTTGCGGTAGCCGGGGTGATGACCGGCTTGGGCTTCAAAGGTGTCGATGATGCGCTGTGGCGTCAGGCCGGGGCGGCCGATCCAGCCGGCGGCATAGGCGAAACCTGCGCCCAGCGCGGCCACCGCGACGGCGATGGCCGCCAGGCGCAGGGCCTTGGCCGAACCTTGCAGGGGAGTGTTCATGGTGACGTTCCAGGTCAGTGAATGAGCCGGTATGACGCAGGGCGCGAAAATTTATTCCCGCGACGGGAATAGATTCGTTCCAGCCCCGTCTGATCCTTACACTGACAGCCCGCGGGCCCGGAATCCGATATGCACGACCTGGACGAACGACAATGGCGCGATCTGCTGCAGCGTTTGCGGCGCTTCGCCCTGTGGTTGACCCGCGACAGCGCGGCGGCCGACGATCTGGTCCAGGCCACCGTCGAGCGCGCCCTGGCCCGCAGCGGGCAGCGGCGCGCGGATGAAAACCGCCGGGCCTGGCTGTTCACCATCCTCTATCGGCTGTTTCTCGACGGCAAACGTCGCGAACGTCTGCACGCGCGCTGGCTGGGTTGGTTCGGCCGAGGCGCCCAGGCCGACGAGCCGCTGGGCTATGACACCGAAAGCATCGTACTGGCCCAGGCCGACCTGCAGGCCTTCGCGCGGCTGCCCAGCGAGCAGCGCGCGCTGTTGCTGCTGGTCAGCGTGGAGGGCCTGAGTTACAAGGAAGTCGCCCAGGCCCTGGCCATCCCCATCGGCACGGTGATGTCGCGCCTGTCGCGCGCCCGCGCCGCGTTGCGCGAACTGACCGAGGGCACGCCTGCATCCCCGGCCTTGCGGAGACTCAAATGACCGACCTGATTCCCACCGAGCACGAGTTGCACACCTATGTCGATGATCGTCTGACACCTGCACGGCGGGTCGAGGTCGAGGCGTGGCTGACGGCCCACCCGGACCAGGCGGCACGCATCGAAGCCTGGCGCCAGGACGCCCGGCGCTTGCGTGCGGCCTTGGCAGGCTTCAGCGACCTGCCGCCTAACCCGCACCTGGAGCTGGCGCCCTTGCGCCAACGCCTGGCTCGGCGCCGCCGCCAGCGTCTGGCCTCGGCGGCGGTGCTGGTGCTGGCGTTGGGGCTGGGTGGGTTCGGCGGATGGCAAGCCCGAGAGTCGACCTTGTTCGCCGGCCTGCTGCCGATGGCTGATGCGGTCCAGGCGCACAAATTGTTCGCCCAGACCGCGCAGTTGGATATCGCCGCCAAGGACCCGGCGCAGTTGCAAGCCTGGCTGGGTCGCCATTTCGCCCGCGTCGGTCAACTGCCGGACCTGAGCAGCTACGGCTTGCAGCCAGTGGGGGCACGGCTGCTGGCCAATGAGGACGGTCCGGCGGCATTGCTGGTGTTCCAGGATGCCGGGGGGCAGCGCATCAGCCTGTTCCTGCGCTCGCCGGGCGCGCACTACGGGCAGATGCCCAGTGGGCAGCGCGTGGATGGCCAGCTCGAAGCGCGGTACTGGTCCCATGGCGCCTACAACTTCGCCTTGGTCAGCGCCGCCGACGACAGTCGCGGCGAGCCTGTGCGTCAGGCGCTCGGCGTGAGCCTTTGAATGCGCGTAGGGGTGGGTGACGCCAGCGCTGAAAGCGCTATGCTTGCCGGCATGTCCAGCACACCACCCCTGCGTCAGCCCTGTCCTCCCGGCGCCTGCGATTGCGGCCGCGAGCAACTGCACGGGCAATCGCCCAAGGCCCAGCGCATCCTCTTGCTGACGCGGCAGGAGGAAAAGCGCCTGCTCGAACGCCTGGAGAATCTCAAGAGTCTCGAAGACCTGCAGCATTTGCAGACCAAGCTGTACGAGCAGTTGGGCATTCGTGTGCAGGTGGCGCCAGGCTACAACGAAGTGCGCACCATGCGCGGCTTCGTCATCGAGCTGCAGGACCAGCCGGGCCTGTGTCGCAAGACCCGGCAGGCGATTCCCGCTGCTATTCGCCGGGGGCTGGAGCGCAACCCGCAGGTGGCTTACCGCCTGCTCGATGCCCATGACTTGCTCGGCGGTGGCGGGGACAGTCTGGTCTGAGCCTCAGAAGCTCGCTTTGACCTGCAAGCCGACGATCAGCGCGTTATCGATCGCTTTGCCGGAGAAGGCGCCCGGCTCGATGATGTATTGCACATCGGGGCGCAGGTTCAGCCAGGGCGTGGCCTGGTAGCCATAGCTCAACTCGATCAATTGCTCGGCGCTGTCCAGGTCCGGAAAGTCGCGACCGGCCTCGAACGCCGAGGCTTCCAGCACTTCACGGCTGCGCGGGTTGGGCACGGCGCGGCCGTAGCCCAGCGCCAAGGTGTCGCGTGGGCGACCCTCGAAGGGCTTGTACAGCACCACGCCCGCGCCGTACCAGCGGGTGAAGGGCGAGGCCGCCTTGCTCGACGCCGAATACTGCCCGAAGGCATGCAGGCTGCGCCCGGCCGAGGTCGGGTCGTTCCACAGGGCCTGGTCGATCAACAGGTAATGGCCACCGCGCCCGGCCACTTCGCGGTCGCTGCCGATGCGCCGCACATTCGAGCTGTCGTAGTAGTAGCCCAGTTTGTATTCGCCCGGCAGTTCGCCCTGGAGCTTGTACACCAGTTCCACCGGTAGCACGGTACCGGTGGTGTGCTTGGGCCCCAGGTGCCAGGCGCGGCTGGAATTGCCATTACTCTGCGGGTCGACATTGAACGCGGCCACGCGCAGTTGCCAGGACGGCGAGAAGTCGTACTTCAGGCGTGCCCCCAAGTGCGCGTTGGGGTAGTTGGTCCAGCCGCTGCCGCCGGACATGTTCAGCGGGTGACCGCAGAAACCGGCGTTCATGAAGTTGCACAGGATGCCGCTGTCCAGGCCGCCCAGGTCGTTGCCCATGGCCATGTAGCCGAGTTTCACGTTCAGTGCCGGGGTGAACAGGCTGCGTTCGTAGCTCAGTTCGGTCAGGCGGGTGTACAGGCCACCGTAGTTTTCCTGGATCGGCAGGCGGTTGCCCACCAAGTCCGCGGAGGCGCTGTTGCCGCGACGGTCATTGATCGTCAGTTGGACCTTGCCGCCATTGTCCAGGCCGTACAGCTTCGACAGGTCGAACTGCACGCCGAGCTTGACGTTTTGCGAGTAACGCGCCGAGCGGTGCAGGCCACCATGGGCGTTGTAGGCGGTTTCGCCGCTGTAGTCGCCCGTGAAGCGGATGCCGTCGGCTTCGAGCTGGGAGCGCAGGCCGCCCCAGTCGCCGCTCAGGGTGGTGCGCTGCATCAGGTCGCCGTCGGCCAGGACGGCAGTGCTGGCCAGGGCCAGTAGCAGGGTAGGGGTCATGCGGGTTGCGGATGGCATTGCGGGGTCTCGGGTAGTCTTTCAGGGCCTGTGTGCGGATAAACCCGCACCTACAGCAGTTGCGCGACTGCAGGTGCGGGTTCACCCGCGAAACAGGCGACGCGTTCTCAAGGCAAGGCGTAGGAAATCACATAGTCGCCACGGTCAGTGGACTGCCGCGCCCCACCGGCGGTGATCACCACGTACTGCTTGCCGGTCTTGGGCGACACGTAGGTCATCGGCCCGCCCTGGCTGCCGACCGGCAGACGCGCCTTCCAGATTTCCGCGCCGTTGCTGCTGTCGTAGGCGCGCAGGTAGAAGTCCTGGGTGCCGGCAATGAACACCAGCCCGCCCTGGGTGGACAGGGTGCCGCCCAGGGTCGGCAGGCCGATCTTGATCGGCAGGTGCATGCGGATACCCAGGGGACCGGTGTCCTCGACGGTGCCCACCGGCACCTGCCAGGCGATCTTCTGGGTCTTCATGTCGATGGCGGTGAGGGTGCCGTAGGGCGGTGCCTGGCACGGAATGCCGGCCACCGACAGGAAGCGGTTCTTGTTCACCGCATACGGCGTGCCCTTGAGCGGCACCGCGCCCATGCCGGTGTTCAGTGCTTCGCCGCCGGAGGTGGCCTGGCCTTTGTTCTGCGACGGGATCATCTGGATCCACAGGCCCAGGCGCATGTCGTTGACGAAGATGAAACCGTGCACCGGGTCGGTAGACAGGCTGCCCCAGTTCATGCCGCCCAGGGAGCCGGGGAAGCTCAGCGACAGGTCGGTGCCTGGCGCGGTGTACAGGCCGTCGTAGCGCATCTTCTTGAAGTCGATGCGGCACAGCAGTTGGTCATACGGGGTGGCCCCCCACATGTCCGACTCGGTGAGGGTCTGCGCGCCGATCTGCGGCATGCCGACCGATTTAGGCTGGGTCGGCGAGTACGGCTCGTTGGGGATGTTGCTCGGCTTGACCGGTACTTCGTCGACCTGGGTCAGCGGTTTGCCGGTGGCGCGGTCGAGCACGTAGATCTGCCCGGCCTTGGTGCCGATCACCACGGCGGGTACGGTGCTGCCGTCGGGCTTGGTGAAGTCGATCAGGCTGGGCTGCATCGGCAGGTCGAAGTCCCAGAGGTCGTTGTGCACGGTCTGGTACACCCACTTCTCGTTGCCCGTGGTGGCATCCAGGGCCAGCACCGAGGCGCCGTAGGTGTGGTCGAGCTTGCTGCGTTCTACGCCGTAGATGTCGGTGGACGAGGAACCCATCGGCAGGAACACGGTGTTCATCGCCGGGTCGTAGGACATCGGCGCCCAACTGTTGGGTGTGCTGCGCACGTAGGTGCTGCCGTCGGCCGGGGCCTGGCGGTCTTGTGGGTTGCCCGGGTCGAAGGCCCAGCGCATCTGCCCGCTGATCACGTCGAAGCCACGGATCACGCCGCCGGGCATGTCGGTCTGGACGTTGTCGGCCACGCGGCCGCCGACCACCACGGTGGTGCCGGCCATCAGGGGGGCCGAAGACAGCTGATAGTAGGAGTCCGGCACGTCGCCCAGGCCGGCCTTGAGGTCCACTTGGCCGTTGTTGCCGAAGCCCTGGCAGAAGGCGCCGGTGTCGGCATCCACCGCGATCAGGCGGCCGTCGATGGTGTTGGTCAGCAGGCGGCGCTGGCAGTTGGCGCCCGCCGGTACGCTGGCGACAGTGACCGGCGTGCTGTTGGGCTGGCTCGGCTGGGCGGTCGGCACGGTGGCGTCGAAGTAGGCCATGCCACGGCAACGCTGCCAGACTTTGGACTGGGCGTTGATCTCGTTCTTCCACAGCTGTTTGCCGGTGTCGGCATCCAGGGCGATCAGGTTGTTGTGCGGGGTGCAGATGAACACCTTGTCGCCGACCTGCAGCGGGGTGAGCTGGTCTTCGGCGCCGTTGCCGTCGCTCACAGCCACGTCACCGGTGTGGTAGGTCCAGGCGACCTTGAGCTGGTCGACGTTGCTGCGGTTGATCTGGTCCAGCGCTGCGAAGCGGCTGCCGCCTTCGGTGTTGCCATAGTGCGCCCAGTCTTTCTGCTCGGTGCCTGGCTTGACGGCGGTCAGGCCCGGACCGTTACCGGTGGGGGCGACACTGGGGTGAGCGACGAACATGTTGCCGGCAGCGATGACCACCGCCACCGCCAGCACCGCCGCCACGCCGAACGCGCCACGGCCGGCGCGGGCGCCAGCGGCGCTCACCAGCAGCGGGTAGATCAGCGCCACCACGACGCCGATCACGGCGAACATGAACAGACGCGAGAACAGCGGCCAGAACACCAGGCCGACGTCAGCCAGCGCCCAGATCAGGGTGCCGATCAGGAACGCCGCGTACAGCCAGGCGCCCGCGGTCTTGCGGCGGGCGATCAGCAGCCCGGACAGGGTCATGGCCGCGCCGCCGATCAGGAAGTACCAGGAACCGCCCAGGCCGGCCAGCTTGATGCCGCCGGCGGCCAGCAACAGGCCGAGCAGGGCGATGATCACGCCCAGTCCTAGAAGGATGAAGGTTGAGGCGCCGGAGGCGCGGGGTGAGTTGTTCATGCCAGGGATCTCGCAGGTGGAATGTGCGAAGTCTAAGCCCTTAGCAAGCTAATTAACAAGTTGGTACATTTTGTTTTGTGACGGATTGTCGCAGGGCTGGCAGGCGTCATTTGAGAGCGGGTGTCGACATCGAGTCGCTAAAAGAAGCGAAATACGGGTAAACGCCTCAGCAGCAGGATTCGACCAAAGTCGAGGCGCAGATCCCTCTCTGCGGCTATTCAACCTTTGAGTTCATGCTGCTTTCGATAGGCACCCGGTTGCACCCCGACCGCCTTGGCGAAGGCTCGGGTAAAGGCCGCCACCGACTGATAACCGGCCTGCGCGCCGACCTGTTCCACGGTATTGCCCGCGCGCAGCAACTGGCAGGCATGGCGCATGCGCAGCGCCAGCAGCACTTGGCCTGGCGACTGTCCGGCCAGTTCGTTGAAACGCTTGAAAAAGGCCGAGCGCGACAGACCGGCGCAGGCCGCCATGCTTTCCAGGGTCCAGGGCTGGCCCGGCGCATCGATCAGGCGTTCGAGCAGTCCGGCGAATGCCGGCTGGCGGGCGAGGGCGATCAGGCCGCCCAGCGAGTCTGCACCTTGGCCATGCTGGCGCAGCACGTAGAGGAATAACAGGTGAGTGAGGCGTTCGAGCAAGGTCTGCGACGGCGCGGGTACCCGTCGGCACTCTTGCAGGATCAACTCGAACAGCGCCCGCGCAGCGCTTCCGGCAGGGTCTTCGGCGCGCAGCACGATCCAGTCGGCCAGCCCCTCGACGATCAGCGACGACAGCCCGGACTGGAACTGGAAGAAGCCGCATACCAGGCCCACACCGTCGCCGGCCTCCAGGTCCAGGGGCTGCATGCTGCGTCGCGGCTGAGCGCAGGCGTCGTGCGCATCGGCGTCGCTGGACAGCCGGTAGGGCAAGTCGCGCAGCAGGAACACCGCATCGCCGCTGTCCAGGCGCAGCGGCTCGGGCTGGCCGTCCAGGTGCAGCCAGCAATGCCCCTGGACCACCAGGTGGAAGCTGGCGCGGCCCATCCCCTGCGTGCTGGCGTGCCAGCCGCCGCAGTAACGGCCCACGTGGAACAGGCTGGCATCGAACTCCAGACCCTCTAATAACCAATCGACGAGATGGCAAGACGAAATCATCTAATGCAAAGACTCAGGAGCAAGGAAAGGCGACTGATGAATATGGATGCAACTTCTTATAACCAACAGACTGTAGGGACACTGTCAAAGGAGACCCCTCCATGTCCTCGCGCATTACTCTACACACTCTGCAGAGCGCCCCGGAAGCGGCGCGCCCGTTCCTCGAGAGCGCGCAGAAGACTTCCGGCTTCATCCCCAACCTGCTGGGCATCCTGGCCAACGCCCCGGCGGCGCTGGAAACCTATGTGACCGTGTCGGCACTCAATGGCAAGTCCGAGCTGACCTTCGCCGAGCGCGAAGTGGTGCAGTTGATCGCCGCGACCAATCACGGCTGCGATTTCTGCGTGGCCGGCCATACCGCCGTGGCCCTGAACAAGGCCAAGCTGCCGCCCGCCGTGGTCGATGCCCTGCGCGCCCGTGGCGAGCTGCCCGATGCGCGCTACGAAACCCTGGCCGCATTCACCCGCGAAGTGATCGCCACCCGTGGCAACGTCAGCGACGCCACCTACCAGGCCCTGCGCGACGCCGGCTTCACCGAGGGCAACGCGCTGGAAGTCATCTTGGGCGTGAGCCTGGCGACGCTGTGCAACTTTGCTAATGTGTTCGCCCAAACGCCGCTCAACGACCAACTGAGCCAATATCGCTGGCAGCCCGAGGCGTAATCCGCGCCCGTTGCCGGCACCCGGCGTGATCAAAGGAGTAGGGACATGCTTGATACTGCATTTCGTCACTGGCTGGATGCCAATGCCGAGGCAATCGACCAGGGCCAGTGCGACCCACACCGGGTCCTGGCGCACATCGCCGAATCGCAGGTGCTGCGTGTCGGCATCGCGTCGGCGCTGGGCGGCAGCGGTGGCGATGTCACTGATGCGGTGGAGGCCATCGCCGCCATCGCCAGCCGTTCGCTGGCCTCGGCGTTCGTCTGCTGGGGGCAACGCGCCTTCATCGAATACCTGTTGCACAGCCCCAACGAGGCGCTGCGCGAGCGTCTGCTGGCCGACCTGCTGAGCGGTGAATTGGCCGGTGCCACCGGCTTGTCCAACGCCATGAAGTTCCTCTCGGGCATCGAGGCCCTGCAGGTGCAGGCGCGTGCCCAGGCCGATGGCTGGACGCTCGAGGGCCGCCTGCACTGGGTCACCAACCTGCGCCAGAGCGGTTTCGTGGTGGCCGCCGCGATCGAGGCCGAGCAGGGCCAGGCACCCTTCGTCATGGCTATTCCCTCCGCCAGCGTCGGTCTGGAGCGCTCCGACGATCTGCAACTGATGGGCCTGCAATCGAGCAGCACGGCTGCGCTGGCGTTCCATCAAGTGCAATTGGACCGCAGTTGGCTGCTGCACGACAACGCCCGCGAGTTCCTGCCGCGCGTGCGCCCGGCGTTCCTGGCGCTGCAATGCGGCATGTCCATCGGCCTGGCGCGACGTGCCCTGGATGAGGTGCGCGAGCACTTGCAGGGGCGTGGCTCGTTCCTCGCCGAGGCCGAGCAGGTGCTGCGCGAGCGCCTGGAAAACACCGTCGGCGAGCTCAAGCAAGGCCTGCTCGATGGGCGTTTCCTGGCCCAGCCCGCGGCGCTGTTCAAACTGCGCATCACCTTGGCCGAAAGCGCCGCCGATGCTGTGCAGATGGAGCTGCAGGCCAGCGGCGGCAAGGCTTACCTGACCGCCTATGGCGAAGGCTTCGCCCGCCGCTGGCGCGAGTCGGCGTTCGTGCCGATCGTCACCCCGAGCCTGGTGCAACTGCGCGCCGAGCTGCAGCGCCAGGCGGCCAGTGTATGACCGACGTGCTGCTCGAAGCCCGCGCCATCAGCCTGGGCTACCCGCGCGACGGCGGCTGGCAGGCGGTGCTGGAACATTTCGACCTGCGCCTGGCGCCTGGCGAGGTGGTGACCATCCTGGGGCCAAGCGGCGTTGGCAAGTCCAGTCTGCTGCGGGTGCTGGCGGGGCTGCAGCAGCCTGGCGGCGGCAGCGTGTTGCTGCATGGCCAGCCGCTGCAAGGACCGCACCCGCGCCTGGCCGTGGCCTTTCAGGACCCGAGCCTGCTGCCCTGGCTGAGCTTGGAGAAGAACGTCGCCTTTGGCCTGGATTTCGCCCGCCAACCGAAGCTGGCCGCTGATCAGCGCCGGGCGCGGATCGACCATGCCATCGAGGCGGTGGGCCTGAGCCATGCGCGCAACCAGTACCCGGCGCAACTCTCTGGCGGCATGGCCCAGCGCACTGCGTTGGCCCGCTGCCTGGCGCGTCAGCCCGAAGTGCTGCTGCTCGACGAACCCTTCGGGGCGCTCGACGAAGTCACCCGCGCCGACATGCAGCAACTGCTGCTGCAATTGATCGCCACGCACAATACCGCGGCGGTGCTGATCACCCACGACATCGACGAAGCGCTGCTGCTGTCGGACCGCGTGCTGCTACTGGGCAATCACCCGGCGCGCACCTTGGGCCAATGGCACATCGACCTGCCGCAGCCGCGTGCACAGCGGGTCGAGGAACTGGGCGCGCTGCGCATCGACATACTGAAAACCCTACGGCAGGCGAGCCGCCCCACCTCACATCCTTCCTCACCCCTGTCGTCGGAGTCCGTTCATGTGCATGGATGATTGCTGCTCTTCCTCTTCGCGTCGCGATTTCATCAAGCTCAGCGCCATGCTCACTGCCGCCGGCGCCCTGCCGATGCTGGCGAGCCTGCAGGCGCGCGCCGCCGCCGAGCCCGATGCGCCGGTGCGCATCGGCTATTTGCCGATCACCGACGCCACGCCGCTGCTGGTGGCACACAACAACGGCCTGTTCGAGGCCGAGGGCATCAAGGCCGAGCGTCCGGTGTTGCTGCGCAGTTGGGCGCAGGTGATCGAGGCGTTCATCTCCGGGCAGGTCAACGTGATTCACCTGCTGTCGCCGATGACCGTGTGGGCGCGCTACGGCAGCAAGGTGCCGGCCAAGGTGGTGGCCTGGAACCATGTCGGCGGCTCGGGCCTGACCGTGGCACCGGACATCACCGACATGAAGCAACTGGGCGGCAAGACCGTGGCGATTCCGTTCTGGTACTCGATCCACAATGTCGTGCTGCAGCAAATGCTCGCCGACAGCGGCCTTACGGCGGTCTCCAAGCCAGCCACTGCGGCGTTGGCGGCCAACGAAGTGAACCTGCTGGTGCTGCCGCCGTCGGACATGCCACCGGCCCTGGCGAGCAAGCGCATCGCCGGCTACATCGTCGCCGAACCGTTCAACGCCCTGGCCGAGAACCTCAAGGTCGGGCGCGTGCAGCGCTTCACCGGCGATGTCTGGCGCAACCATGCCTGCTGCGTTGTGTTCATGCACGAGCACGACCTGAACAACCGTCCCGAGTGGTCGCAGAAAGTGGTCAACGCCATCGTCAAGGCCCAGCAGTGGACCCGCGACCACCGCGCCGAGGCGGCTGCGCTGCTGTCCAAGGCCGGCCCGAACAAGTACACCCCGCACGAACCGGCCGTGCTGACCAAGGTCCTGGCGCCCTCGGCAGAGGACCGCGCCGCCTACCTGGCCAGCGGCGCCATTCGCCATGCACAGTGGGATGAACGGCGTATCGACTTCCAGCCGTACCCGTTCCCCAGCTACACCGAGGAACTGGTCAAGCGCCTGAAAAACACCCTGATCGAGGGCCAGAGCGATTTCCTCGCAGCGCTCGATCCTGCGCAGACGGCCCGTGATCTGGTCGACGACCGCTTCGTGCGCAACGCCATCGCCGCAGTGGGCGGGCCCTCGGTGTTCGGCATCGCCGACAGCTTCGAGCGCAGCGAGGAGTTCGCGGACTGATGCGCAAGCCTGTGATCCATGCTGCCCTGGGCCTGGCCGGACTGGTGGCGTTGTTGCTGTTGTGGTGGGCCGGGGTGCGGGTGTTCGGCGAGGCCGATGGTTTGTCGGCGCGTTTTTCACCCCAGGCCACCTTGGCCAGCCTTGCCGAGTTGCTGGCGCACGGGGAGGTCTACGGGCACATCTGGGTGAGCCTCAAGCGCATCCTCATCGGCCTGCTGCTGGCGTTATTGATCGGCGTGCCGCTGGGGCTGCTGGTGGGCAGCTACCGGCACCTGGAGGCGGCGACCACGCCGGCCTTCCAGTTCCTGCGCATGATCTCGCCGCTGTCGTGGATGCCGGTGGTGGTGATGCTGATGGGCGTGGGCGATCAACCGATCTACTTCCTGCTGGCCTTCGCCGCGCTATGGCCGATCCTGCTCAACACGGCGGCCGGGGTGCGTCAGCTCGACCCGCGTTGGCTGCAACTGTCGCGCAGCCTCAGCGCCACGCGCTGGGAAACCCTGTGCAAGGTGATCGTCCCCGGCGTGATCGGCCATGTGCTGACGGGCGTGCGCTTGGCCATCGGCATCCTGTGGATCGTGCTGGTGCCGTGCGAGATGCTTGGCGTCAGCGCCGGGCTGGGCTATTTCATCCTCGACACCCGCGACCGCCTGGCCTATTCGGAACTGATGGCGATGGTGCTGTTGATCGGTGCGCTGGGCTTTTTACTCGACGCCCTGGCGCGTGGGCTGCATCGGCGCTGGGTGCATGCCTGAGCGTCAGTTGCCCGCGCCATGGGCTGCCAGGCTGAAGGGCGCCAGGTCCACTGGCGGCTGCGTCTGGACGATCAGTCGAGCGAGGCCCTCGCCGCTGGCACAGGCCAGGGTGAAACCCAGTGGGCCGTGACCGACATTGAGCCACAGGTTGTCCAGGCCCGGCGCCCGGTCGATGATCGGCTTGCCCAGCGCAGTGGCCGGGCGCAGGCCCGCCCAGGCTTGGATCTGGCGCAAGTCCAGGGCGGGAAACACTTCGCCGACCTGCCGCTTGAGCAGGGCGATGCGGCGCTCGGGGGCGTGCGCTGTGCGTGCGCCCAGATCCACCATCGCAGCGATGCGCAACGAATCCCCAAGCGGCGCGTAGAGGATCTTGCGGCTGGCATCGGTGATGCTGATTTTCGGCAGGCTGAGGTTCTCGTTCGGCTGCACGCTCAGGGTGTAACCGCGCAGGGGGTAGAGCGGCAGGTCGATGCCCAGCGGCTTGACCAACGGGACGCTGGCGATACCGCAGGCGATCACGAAACCATCGGCCGGCAGGCGATCCTCGCCCAACCTCAATGCGGCAAGCCGCGAACCGCGCCGCTCGAAGCCGCTGACCGCTTCACCCAAGTGCAAACGCACGTTGCGCATCCCCTGTAATTGCCGTTTCACACCCTCGCAGAACAGACGGCAGTTACCGACCGCATCCCCTGGCGTGAAGATCCCGCCCGCCAGACGTTCAGCCACCGCGGCCAATGCCGGCTCCAGTACGGTGCACTCACTCGCGCTGAGCACCTGGTGACGGGCGCCGGCTGCCTGCTGACGTTCGAGCAGTCTCGCGGCAGCGCTCAATGAGGCGGCGCTGCGATGGATGATCAGCTTGCCGCTGTGGCGCAGGTCGAAGTCGATGGGGATGTGCTGCAGCAGCTCCGTCATCAGCGTCTGGCTGCGCAACGACAGGCTGAGCATTTCGCCGAAGGTCTGCTCGACCCGCGATGCCCGGCACGCTCGCAGGAACGCCAGGCACCAACGCCACTGCCGAGGGTCCAGGCGCGGGCGCAGGTGCAGGGGGGCTTCGCGCGACAACAGCCAGTGGGGCAGGTGGCCCAGCACCGACGGGTCGGCCAGAGGCGCGACGTTGTTGTAGCTCAACTGCCCGCCATTGGCGAAGCTGGTTTCCAGCGCCACGTCCTGGTTACGCTCGACCAGCGTGACCTCGAGCCCGGCCCGCGCCAGGTACAGCGCGCTCGACAGGCCAATGACGCCTGCGCCCACTACCACGACGTGCATGCCATGCCCCCCCTGATCCGTGATCCGCTCCCAAGTATGGTCGGGAATCTCAATGGGTGCGTGGTCGGCTCTGACTCAACGCGGTATACGCCGCCCTGACCTCATCGAACCCGTAGCGCGCCTCCAGTCGCTTGACGATGAAATGGCCGCGCGCCATGTCCTGGTAGAACCGGGTGAACAGGGTATTTATCGTTGCCCCGGTCACCGCGCCGATCACCGGCACGGCCTGGGCGGCGAACTTGCTGGAAATGGTCACCCCGAAGCGCGTGGCGACTTTCTCGATCAGCAGCGCCAGCCACTTGCCGGCCTGCGCCGGATTGAGGTTCTTGACCGCCGAGGCGCCCTGGCGGGCGGCGATTTCAGCCAACTCGCGGGACAACTGCTGCAAGGTGCGGCTGGTGAAACTGCGGGTCAGGTAGTAGCCGGTTTCGGCGGCGTCGTCGCTGTCGCTGGGACCACCCAAGGCGAACACTTCGATGCACGCCTGCTTGGTGCTCAGCTCGCTCAGGTCAAAGCCTTCGCTGCGCGCCACGTCCGCGACGGCGCGCATCATCAAGGTGGTGGACACCGGCAGTTCGACGAACAGCGCCGGGGCACCGAAAGCGCCGCCGAGCGCGCCGCAGGTAGCGGCGTAGAATTTATGCAGGCGCGTCGAGGCGGCCGTGTGCGGACGGTTGTCCAGGCTCCACAGCGCCGCCTCCGCCGACGTGTGCAACGCGGCCTTGACCGCGCCGTTGATGCGCTTGGCCACCGGGCCGGGCAGGGCCTTGACCGCGCCTTCGATGGGCGAGCCGATCAAGGCCGAGAGCTTGGCGGTGAGCGAAGGCGACTCGAGCAGGGCGACGGCGCGCTTGAGGTCGTTGTAGTCTTCGGGGTGGTCTTGGATAGGCACCAGAGTCTCCAGGGCGTGTCAGGCATCAGGTCGGCGGGATAGTCTTCTGACCCTCGCGTGGCGCTGATTTCACCCGCAGCGGACAGATGGATTATTTTTGCCGCAGACCGTGGCGGTCAACACGGCATAATTTTCTGCGTGCGGCTTTCGTTACCCTCAGAGCTGCCCTGGGTCCAGAAGGACCGGGCCACCATCATCCCAAGGAGATTGCCAATGACTTCCGTATTCGACCGCGACGACATCGTGTTCCAGGTTGTGATGAACCATGAGGAGCAGTACTCGATCTGGCCGGACTACAAGGCGATTCCCGCCGGCTGGCACGCTGTGGGCAAGAGCGGGCTGAAAAAAGAGTGTCTGGCCTACATCGACGAGGTATGGACCGACATGCGTCCGCTGAGCCTGCGCCAGAAGATGGCCGAAGCGGCGGCGCAGTAAGCGGTGAGCGCACTCAACCTGCTGTGCCTGCCGTACTCCGGTGCCAGCGCCATGGTCTACAGCCGCTGGCGGCGCAAGCTGCCGGCCTGGCTGCAGGTGCGTCCGGTCGAGCTGCCGGGGCGCGGTGCGCGACTGGCCGAGCCTTTGCACACCGACATGCAGGGCCTGGCCCGGCAACTGGCCAACGAGCAGCGCCTGGCCGCCAGCACGCCCTATGCGTTGCTCGGCCATAGCCTCGGTGCGCTGCTGGCCTTCGAGCTGGCCCATGAACTGCAAGCCCTGGGCTGTCCGCCACCGGTGGCGCTGTTCGCCTGCGGCACGGCCGCGCCCACGCGCCGCGAAGGCTATGACGGTGCCAACTGGCGCGAGCCCAGAAGCGACGCCGAGCTGATTGACGAACTACGTGAGCTGCAAGGCACGCCCGAAGACGTGCTGGCCAACCAGGAGCTGATGAGCCTGACCTTGCCGGTGCTCAGGGCCGATTTTCTGCTGTGCGGGCGTTACGCCTACCGCCAGCGCGCGCCGCTGCGTTGCCCGCTGCACGTGCTCGGCGGCACGGACGACCGCGCCACCGAGGAGCAACTGCTGGCCTGGAGCCGGGAAAGCCTGGGCGAGTTCTCGCTGGAGCGATTCCCCGGTGGGCACTTCTTCATCCATGAGCATGAGGACCGCGTGCTGGCCACGCTGACCGCAGCCTTGGAGCCCCATCGCCTGACAGCGTGATTGACGCGGCCCTTGTCCTGCGGGAGGCTGGGCGCTTTCTTCAGGACAAGGGCCGTCTTTATGCTCATCGATCCCCGCCAGGCCACGCTGCTCGTGGTCGATATCCAGGAACGCCTGATCGGCGCCATGAGCGACCCGCAGGGCATGCGTGAGCGCGCCCGCTGGCTGCTGGCCGCCAGCGCCGAGCTCGATGTGCCGACCGTCATCTCCGAGCAGTACCCCAAGGGCCTTGGCCCGACCCTGAGTGAGCTCAAGGCCACCACCCCCCAGGCCGAGGTGGTGCAGAAGCTGCATTTCTCGTGCGTGGCTGCCGACTGCCTGCCGCCCAGCCTGCTGGCGCGCGAGCAGGTGATCGTCTGTGGCATGGAAACCCACGTCTGCGTGCTGCAGACCGTCTTGGGCCTGTTGGCGCTGGGCAAACAGGTGTTCGTGGTCGAGGATGTCTGCGACAGCCGCACGCCGGCGAGCAAGGCGGCGGGTCTGGCGCGCATGCGCGATGCCGGGGCGCAGATCGTCACCGGCGAGATGGTGCTGTTCGAGCTGCTGGGCAGTGCCAGCCATCCGCTGTTCCGCCATATCAGCAAAACCTACCTGGTGGGAGAGCGCTCCTGAACCGCGTGTGGTTGGCCAGCGCGGTACTGCTGCTGGCCGTGCTCCAGGGCTGCGCCGGGCGTCGGGAGCAGGCGCCGAGCGCCGATCCTGCCCAGGTGCGCGCCGAGCTTCTGCGTTTGTTGCCCACCACGCTCAAGGACCGCCAGGGCTGGGCCGAGGATATTCAGGTGGCTTTCGCCGCCCAGCGCCTGGAGCCCAGCCGCAGCAACCTGTGCGCGGTGCTGGCGGTGACCGAGCAGGAGTCGACGTTCAGCGCCGATCCGCAGGTGCCGAACCTGGGGCGCATTGCCCGTGAGGAAATCGACCGCCGCGCCGCACGCTTGCACATTCCCGGTCTGCTGGTCGACGGTGCGCTCAATACCCGTTCGGCCAATGGCCAGACGTACCAGCAACGCTTGCAGGCAGTGCGCAGCGAAGGGCAGCTCAGCGCCCTGTTCGACGACTTCCTTGCCGGCCTGCCGTTGGGCGAGTCGCTGCTCGGCGGTTTCAACCCGGTGCGCACCGGCGGGCCGATGCAGGTCAGCGTCGATTTTGCCCAACGTCATGCCCAGGACTACCCCTATGCGCACGAGGGCAGCCTGCGTCAGGAGGTGTTCACCCGCCGTGGCGGCCTGTACTTCGGCATCGCCCACCTGCTGGGCTACCCGGCCCACTACGAGCGGCCGCTGTATCGCTTCGCCGACTACAACGCCGGCTGGTATGCCAGCCGCAACGCGGCGTTTCAGGCGGCGCTGAGCCGGGTGACGGGCACTGCGCTGGCGCTGGACGGCGACTTGATCGCCCCGGGCGCGTTGCTGCCGGGCACCACGGAGCGCGCCGCACGCCGCCTCGGCACGAAGCTTGGGTTGCGCAATCCGCAGATCCGCAGCCAGTTGGCGCTGGAAAACAGCCTGGCGCTGGAAGACAGCGCGCTGTATCGCGGCGTGTTCGCCCTGGCCGATGCCCAGGCCGGTAAGCCGCTGCCGCGCGCGGTGTTGCCTGGGATCGTGCTGCAGAGCCCGAAGATCACCCGCACGCTGACCACCGCCTGGTTCGCCGAACGGGTGGATGGGCGCTACCAGCGCTGTTTGCAGCGCTGAGGGGCAGGGGTGGACTTGGCCTTCTACGCGTGTGATCCATGAGCGGGCTTGATGGGTACGAGCAACGCAGGGCGCTGAACATTGAGCCCTGATCGCAACCTTTCAGGCGCTCCCAGCCCGTCTACCGCGCAGCAGCAGCGAAGCCAGCGCGCAGCCGGTGAGTGCCAGGCCCGCCAGGAAGAACGCGTCGCTGTAGGCCGTCAGGTAGGCCTCGCGACGGACCGTCGTCGCCAGCATTTCAAGCATCTGCTGCGGATGGGCCAGCCAGGTCTGCTGGCCGATCCGTTCTTGTACGCCTGCGGAAAACACCGTCACATGCTCATGAATACGCTCGCTGTGCACCCGCTCGCGGGTGGCCACGATCTGCGTCAGCACCGCCGTGCCAATGGCGCCGCCGAGGTTGCGCAGCATGGAGAACACCGCCGAAGCCGAGCCCGCCTCGCGTTTGTCCAGTCCGGCGACCGCCAGCACCGACAGCGCGACCATGATGAACGGCTGGCCAATGCCGCGCACCACAGTCGAGGGGATGATCACGTTGTCGGCGCTGTCGGCCGTGAGGCTCGCACCCAGCCAGCAGCCCAGCGCCATGATCAGAAACCCGCTGGCGACCATGAACTTGGCGCTGGTCCACTGCATCAGCCTGGGCATCAGCGGCGCCAGCAGCAGTTGCACCAGGCCATAGGCGATCAGCGCCACGCCCACGTCGCGGGCGCTGAAGCCCTGCAACTGCGACAGGTAGTTGGGCACCAGGAACACCAGCCCGAAGGTGGCCGCGCCGAAGATGAACATCGCCACGCTGGCCACGCCGAAGTTGTAATGCCCCAGCAGCCGCAGGTTGATGAAGGCGCGCTTGCCCAATAGCTGGCTGAGCACGAACACCACCAGGGCGATACCCGCCATCAGGCTCATGCCGAGGATGTAGGACGAACTGAACCAGTCCAGACGGCCACCTTCCTCCAGCACGATCTGCAGCCCGCCCAGGCCCAGCACCATCGCCGCGATGCCCAGCCAGTCGCCCTTGCGCAGCAGTTCCAGGCGCAGCGCACGGGCGTCGATGGACCAGGCGATGGCTGCCAGCAGCGCCACCCCGGGAATCAGTTGCAGGTAGAAGATCCAGCGCCACGAGTAGGCGTCCGTCAGCCAGCCGCCCAGCGACGGGCCGGCGGCCTGGGCCACGCTGTTGGCCAGGCTGAACAGCGCCATGCCCATGGGCATGCGGCTGGGCGGCAGCTCGGTGATGATCAACTGGAACGACAGCGGAATCAGCACCGCCCCCGCGGCGCCCTGGATCACACGCAGGAGGATCATCGCCTCCAGGTTCGGCGCCCAGGAGCAGGCCACCGAGGCCAGCAGGAAAATGAACGAGCCGGTCCACATCACCCGGCGCAGGGCGAACACCTCCACCAGCCAGGCCGTCAGCGGAATCATGACGATTTCCGCCACCAGGTAGGCCGTGGAGATCCACGAGCCTTCCTCGAAGCTGGCGCCCAGCGAGCCGCGGATTTCCGGCAGCGCCGCGCTGGTGACGTGTACGTTCATCCCGGCCATGAAACAGCCCAGCAGCCCGCCCAGTACCGCCACCCAGGCGCGCAGCGAGACCGTGCGTTCAGTGCTCATCGCCAGGCTCCGCGCGGGTGTCGACGCTGGTCAGCACCGACATGCCGGGCAGCAGGGTGATGCCCTCGGCGGGGTTGTCGAGCAGGATACGCACGGGAAAGCGCTGGACGATCTTGGTGAAGTTGCCGGTGGCGTTGTCCGACGGCAGCAGGGCGAAGACATTGCCCGAGGCCGGCGAGAAGCTGGCGACCCGGCCGTGCAGGCGCGCCTCGGAAAAGCTGTCGACGCGGATCTGCACCGGTTGTCCGGGGCGCATACGCGCCAATTGGGTTTCCTTGTAGTTGGCCACCACGTAGGCCTGCTGCACCGGCACCACTGCCAGCAGCGGTTGGCCCGGCACCACGTATTGACCGGCACGCACGCGGCGCTGGCCGACCACCCCGGCGATGGGCGCGCGGATCAGCGTGTCCTGCGCGTCCTGCTCGGCCAGCGTCTGCCGCGCCTGGGCCTGGACCAGCGCCGCCTGCTGCTGCTCGAGCACTGCGCCCGCCTCGGTGGCGCGCGCCTGGACCATGGCCAGGGTCGAGCGCGCCTCGCGCCACGCCGCCTGCGCGCCTTGCCAGTTGGCCTCGGCCTGGTCCGCACTGGCACGGGCGCTTTCCAGGCGCTGGGCGGTCGCGGCGTGGTCGCGCACCAAGCCACGATAGCGCGTGAGGTCCAACGCACTGCGGCGACGTTCGGCGGCGGCACTGCGTTGCGTGGCCTCGGCCTTGAGGATCGCCTCGCGCTGTTGATGGATGCCCTCGGCGGCGATCTGCTGTCTGGCCTTGGCGACGTTCAGCGCGGCCTGCGCTTGCGTCACCGCCGCCTGCGCCTGGTCGAGACGGGCGCGGTAATCGTCGCTGCGCAGCTTGACCAGCACGTCGCCGGCGTGCACCGGCTGGTCGTCTTCGACCATCACCTCGGCCACATAGCCGGCCACCCGTGGGCTCAGGGCCACCCAGTCGGCGCGCACGTAGGCATCGTCGGTGGTTTCCAGATAACGCCCGGTGCTCCACCAGTGGCCGCCGTAGGCCAGCACGGCGAGGCCCGCCAGGCCGGCCGCACCGGCCCAGAACAGGCGGCGACGGGCGGCCTGACGCTTGGCATGGGCGGTGGCAAGCGCATCGTCAGGGGTTACGGCAGTGTTCATGGTCGCACGTCCATTTCGGTGGTTTGCCAGCGCCCGCCAAGGGCGCGGAACAGGTTGACCTGGGCCTGGGCCAGGCGACCGCGCGCCAGCACTTGCGTGGCGCGCAGGGTGATCAGCTCGCGTTCGCTGTCGAGCAGGGCGAGGCCGTCCAGGCTGCCGGCGCGGTAACCGGCGTCAGCCAGGGCGTAGCCGCGCTGGCTGTGCTGCAGCGCCGCATCCAGGCCCTGCACGTGGCGTCGTTCGCCGTCGTAGCGAGCCAGCGCCTCGCGCACGTCCTTGAGGGCGGCCAACGCCACGCTGCGGTAGTGCGCCACTTGGCCGTCGGCCAGCGCCCGGGCCTTGTCGAGGCGAGCGCGGTTGGCCTTGAGGTTGGGAAACTGCCAACTGATCAGCGGGCCGATGGCGAAGGTCATGGCGCGGCTGCTGCCGAGCCGATGCGGGTGTGAGTCGGCGGCGGTGAATGCGGCGCCGAAGCTCACCTGCGGATACAGGTCGGCCTGGGCGATGTCGATCTGCAGCCGGGCAGCGCGCAGTTCGCGCTCGGCCTGACGCACGTCGGGGCGACGTTGCAGCAGGTGCCAGCCATCGCCCACGGGCAAGGGCGCGGACAGCGTGGGAATGACCGTGCAGCGATCGAGCGGGCGGGCATTGGCCTGGCCGCTGAGCAAGGCCAGCTCGAAGCGGGCAATCTGCTGCCGGGCTTCGAGCATCGGCATGCGCGCGCGCACCTGCTCGCGCAGGCCCAGCAGCCGCTCGCTGTCCAGTTGGGTGGTCACGCCGGCCTGCACTTGGCGCTCGCTCAGGCGCACGCTGCGTTCGAGCGAGTCCAGGGACTGCCGGGCCTGGACCAGGCTGGCGCTGGCCACGCAGTGGTCGAGGTAGGCGCGGGTCGTCTGGGTGGCCACTTGCAAGCGCACCTGTTCGAGGGCGGCGCGGCCGGCCTGGGCCTGGGCGCGTGCCCGTTGCAGGCTGGCCTGCACTTGGCCCCACAGGTCGAGCTGGTAAGCCAGTTCGATGCCGGGGCTGAACTGCCACTGGCTCGGCGCGTGGCGGTCGTTGACCTCGGCCAGGGTCTGCTCGTCGCTGCGCTTGCCGTAGGTGGCGCCCAGGGTCAGCTCGGTCGACGGCCAGCGCCTTGAATCGATTTCGCCAATGCCTGCCAGCAGGGCCTGGACGTTGGCTTCGGCCTGGGCCAGGTCCTGGTTGTGCGCCAGGGCCTGCTCGACCCAGCGGTTGAGCTGCGCATCGTCGAACAGCGCCCACCAGCGTTCGGGCAACGGGCGTTGCTCAAGACCGGCTGGCAGATCACGCAATGGCCCGTCCGGTATCACGGCAGGCGGGTCTTGCGGCGCAGGTGGCCCGGCGCAGGCGGCGAGCAGGACGAGCGCGCCAAATGTAAGCCCGCAGCGGGCAGGGTGGCGCAAGGGAAAAGGCGGAAACATCGCATCGGTCGCTTGAAAGGTCGTGCTGCAAGCTTAAGGAGCCCGACCCCCAGGGTGCTGTCGCCAACGGGACAAGTCCGCGCGCGCTAAGGACAACCTGAGGCTCAGCGATCCTGCGCCTGCGCACCGCCCAGCACACCAAGCTGCCAGTCGCTGGGTGCATGCCCGAGAATGCGTTTGAACATGGCGGCAAAGGCGCTGGCGCTCTGATAGCCATGCTCCAGCGCCACGGCCAGGATCGGCCTGCCAGCGGCCAGGTGCTGCTGACTGAGCATGACCCGCGCCCGCGCGCGCCATTCGCCGCAGGACATGCCCAACTCGCGCTGAAACAGCCGCGCCACGTTACGGGCGCTCATGTTCAACTGCGCACCACAAGCCTCGAGGCTCAGTTCCTGGGAAGGCTCTTCGAGGAAGCGCTCGCACCAGGCGCGCAGACGGGCATGCTCGGGCATCGCCACGAACCCTTCGACGCGCCGGGCATGGGCCAGTTCACGGCGGATCAGTGCCCGCACATGTTCGCCTTCCTGCGCGCCGAGCATGCGCGAAGCGGCGAGGATCAGCTCGCGCAGCAGCCCCGATACCACGATCAGTTGGCAGCGCTCGGCCTGGCCGTCGAGCAGCAAGGTCCGCAGGCACACCGCACCTTGCATGTGCAGGGCGTGGCTGACCCCGGCCGGCACCCACAAGGCGTGGCCGCCGGGAATCACCCAGTTGCCGCGTTCACTGCTCACGCGCATCACGCCGCAGGCGGCGTAGAGCAGTTGATCTTCGGCGTGACAGTGGCTGGCGATGTGTTCGCCAGATCGGTAGTCCATCTCCAAGGCTTGCATGCACGAGGCTCCAATTGATTGGATCCAATCATACGTGGGCGCAGCGGGCATGGCTTGCTAAGAGTGGTGTGGATTTGAGATCAATCGCCTGTGTGTGCCGTCCCTGGCGCTCAGAAGGGTGAATTATTGCGTGATCCAGGCCAGTTCAAGCAGGTTGCGTGGCAGCGCTGTTGCTCACGTGGCGCCCAAGCACCAGCACGGTGACGAAGCCGCAGCCGACCAGAGCCGTGGCCAGGCTCAGCAGCATCGGGCTGCCGAACTGATCGACGATGCGCCCACCGAAGAACGAACCCAGGGCGATGATGACCTGGAACATCGCTACGAACAGCGGCATGCCGCGCTCCACATCCTTGGGCGCGACCACGAACATCCAGATGTTGGCGCAGGCTGGAAACGCGCCGAAGGCGAACCCCCACAGGGCAATCAGCATCAGCGCACCGGTCAGGCTGGTGGCAAAGGTGGGGAACAGCGCGGTACTGGTGCCGATCAGCAGGGCCACCAGCAGCAGGGTGTAGCGCACGCTGCGGCTGGCGGCATAGCCGGCGAACAGGTTGCCGATCACTCCGGCCACGCCATAGAGCAGCAGCAGCGAGCCGATGGTCGGCCCGTCGAAGCCGGCGCGTTCCTTGAAGAACGGCGCGACGTAGGTGTAGGCGGCGAAATGTGCCAGGCCGATCAGCAGCACGGCGATCAGGCCCACCCGCGCCAAAGGATTGAGGAACAGGGCCGGCAGGTCGCTGACCCGAATGGCCTTTTCCGGGGTCAGCCGTGGCAGCAGGAATACCTGGGCCAGCAGCACCGGCACGCCCACCAGCGCCGTGACCAGGAAGGTCATGCGCCAGCCCATGAGGCCGCTGAGCCAGGTGCCCACCGGCACCCCCAGCACGGTGGCGAGGGTCACGCCGGCCATGATGATCGAGTTCGCCTGGCCGACGCCGACGCCCCGTGGCGCCAGGCGCCCGCTCAAGGCGATGGCGGTGGCCCAGAAGCCGCCGATGCTGATGCCCAGCAGCACGCGGCCGAGCAGCAGCAGGTTGAAGTCGCTGGCGTAGGCCACCACGGCGTTGGCCACGATCATGTTGAACGTCAGGCCTACCAGCAGGTAGCGGCGATCCAGCGCGCCGATGCTCACCGACAGCAACGGCGCAGCGAGGGCAGCCATGATGCCGGGCAGGGTGACCATCAGCCCGGCGTGACCGGCGCTGATACCCAGGTCGGCGGCGACATCGTTGAGGACACCGACCGGGAGGAATTCGCTGGTCACCAGGGCAAAGGCGCCGACGGCCACCGAGAGGATCGCCAGCCATTGCTGGAGCAGGCTTTGTTGCGCATGTTCGGGACGGCCCTGATGGGCCGGGTTCGGGCTTGGCATGATACAGATTCCAAGAAGAGGTCGCCTGGGGCAGGCGAGTGAGGCGGGGGAAAAATGGAAGGCGATTATAGGAGGGCCTGCGGCCTGCTCCATAAGCAGGCCGTTCGATAGTGATCATCAGTCAGATCGATGGATCATGCTGCGGTGCGGCGTCGACCGCGGGTCAGGCCACCGTTTCGCTGAGCTTGACCAGGTTGCCGTCGCGCATCGCCCGGATCTTCTGCGAACTGCCGCTGGACCGCCCGCTGAAGAGGGTCGGGCTACCGTTCGAGGTGCCCGACTTCGAGGTTGCCCTGTACTGGCACTCGCGCAGCGAACGCTCGACGGCGCTGAGCTGGTTCTTCGAGCAGATCGTCGCGGCGCTGGTGGAAGCCGATCAGAAGTAGTACGGGAATTTCAGGCTGAAGGTGAAGTCCGGCGCGTCCTCGGTGAGGCCGATCGACAGGTTGGGCACGATGGTCAGGTGATCGCTGGCCGCCAGGGTCATGCCGACGTTGAAGTAGGCCGCGTTGGCGTCGCTGCTCTTGACGTCGGTCCAACTGTCGCCGGTTTCCGCAGATTTGATCCGCGAGCGCTTGGCGATCAGGTCCGAGACCGAGAACGACATCGACATCTTCTCGTTCAGCGCGAAGGCCACACCGGCCCCGACCTGGAAACTGTCGCCGATCTTCACCTTGCCCGGCACTTTCTGGTTGAGCGTGGAACTGACGTCGCCGAACGATTCCTCGAAGGTATGGGTATACGACAGGCTGCCGAACAGCACCGCCGGGTCGAAGGTCTTGACCAGCGAAATGCCTGGGCTGATCGACCACACGCCGTTGCCGGTGGGTAGGTCCTCGGGGTAGCTGAGGCTGTCGTTGGCGGTGTCGCGGCGCAGCTTGATGCCGAACGGGTCTTTGCCGGTCGGCGCCTTGACGCGCAGGCTGAACACCGCATCCGGGGTGTTCTCGGACTCGTCGAGGAACTTGTAGGCGACTCCGAAGTTGACGTCGCCCAGGGTCGGGTCGCGGGTCACGCTGCGTTCGGAAATGCCTTGGGCGTTGTTGCCGACGCCGCCGGACTGGTAGGTCGATTCGCGGTAGATGATCGGGGCGTTGACGTCGAACTGCCAACGGTTGTCCAGGTTGTAGCGGGCGGTGAGGTCCAAGGTCCAGTTGTCGGCCTTGATCCGGTCCAGGTTGATGTTGCCGAGGAAGATCGAGTCCAGCGCCAGGAAGCCGTTGAGGATCAGTTGGCGGGTGTCGTAGCGGGCATAGCTGATGCCGGTCTCGACGCTGAAGCGGCCGCCGCCGAAGAATCCGCTGGCTTCGTCGTACAGGTTGGAGACGCTTTGCGCCGGCGCCGAATCGTCCTTGAGCGATTCGCCATAGGACGCGCCACTGGCGCTGCCGGTGCTGCCTGCCGCGGCGATCGCTTGGTTGTTGCGCGGCGCTGAAGCCGGCGAGCGGGTCAGGCGCTTGGGAGGCGGCGCTGCCGGTTGCTCCTCGACCTGGCGCACGCGCTGCTCCAACACCATCAGCGCTTGTTGCTGCGCGTCGTAACGCTGCTTGAGCGCGGCCAATTCAGCCTTGAGCGCTTCCACCTGGGGATCGTTCGCTGCATACAGCAGCGACACCGGCAGCAAGGTTCCCAGGCACACAACTGCCCCCAACGACAACGATCGATGCATATGTCAGCCGTCCCTTCCAACCCCGTTGATTGAAGCGAAGCGTAGATCAGTATCCGGTGACTCGAAGGCCTTTGAGCGGGTCGAGATTACAGTTCAAAGCGCCCGAGGACGGCAGGTTGTCGCGCAGCACCACATTGAGCTGGGTCAGGTTGCTGACGGCGTTGTTGCCACCGAGCAAGGTGGTGGCCTGGAGCATGCCGCCATTGGCCAGGCGTTGCAGGCTCTGGCCCTGGTTGTCATTGGCCTGGATGGCCATCTGGATGCCGTTGCCGCTGTTGGAGACGCTGAGCGTGCCGGCCGCATTGCTGTTGCTCAGCGTGGTGCCGGCAGGCAGCGGCTGGCCTTGGGGCAGGGCGGCGTCGCCCACCTGGCTGGCTTGGCGGACAGTGATCGCCACGTCGTTGTAGGCACTGTTGTTGTCCCCGGCGGCGCGCACCGACTGGGTCACGCCCTGGGTAGCGTTGAGCAGCCCGGCGCCACCTTCCACCAGACCGTTGCCGTGGGTGGGCAACTGCCCGGTGCCTTTCTCGCCGGTCATGGACACGTAGAACTGCGGCTTGATCACGTTTTGCTGCACCTGCAGGCGGGTGGTCGCGCCGATGCGGTCACCCGCAGCGTTCTGCCAGGTGCTGCTCATGACGATGCCGAAGCTGATGATGCGCCCCGGCATCACGTATTTGCCACGCAACTGCGCCAGCTCCTGGTCCTTGACCTCGACGGGCTTGAACACCTGTGCGTGGACGGGAAGGCTGGTCGCCAGGCAGGCGGCGACCAGCCAGTTGATCGTCTTCATCGCTGCTCCCGGGGACTTGGCGCCCCTTGTGTTGATGGTCAGAAGAAATCGCTCTGGATGAAACCGAACTCCATCAGTTGCGCGTCCTCGACCGGGTAGAAACCGTCGATGCGCCGCTTGGCGGTCAACGGCGCCGGAGGGTCGAGCAGGGCATTGGCCTTGTCGTAGCCGGGGCCGATCACGGCGAAGATGATGCCGTTCCAGCCTTTGCGGAAATCCTCGAGGGTGTAGCGCTTGTGGCCCAGCACCGGATCGCCGATGTAGACCCAGCCCCTGTCGATGCGCTGTAGCACCACGAAGTGCTTGTAGCCGCGAATGTCCATCAGCACGATCACCGGGATACTGAGTTTATCCAGGGTGTCGGCTTCGATCCGGTAGCCACGGGCGCGCATGCCGATGCTTTCGACGTAGCGCTTCATGTCGAGCATGGAAAAGCCCTGGACCTTGACCGTGTCCTGGTCGGAGTGGGCAAGCATGCCCTCGATCACCTGGTGTTCATCGACATCGAGCCAGTAGGCCTGTTTGAGTACCGTGGCCAGGGCGGCGGCGCCGCAACTGAAGTCGGTCTTCTGCTGCACCAGGTCGGCGAAGCGGCGTTCGCGCAGGCTCTGCACCGGCTTGTAGACCAGCGTGCCGCCGGGCAGGGCGGCGATGGGCATCTGCGTCGCTTCGGCGTGGCCTGCAAGCAACAGCAGTGTGGCAATCAGCACAACGCGCATGACGTTCTCCACCGCATACACACACGCAAAGGGGCCCCGCAGGGCCCCGTACCACAGGCGTTACATGCAGGCTTTGCACCCTGCGGCGATGGACAGCGAGTTGGTCTGCTGGTTGCCGACACCCGCCGAGACGTTGGCGCCGACGTTGCCCGAGACGTTGTTCAGCGAGTTGTTCAGGTTGGCGTTGTTGGTGACCGGGTTGCGCCAGCCGGTGGGGGTCAGCACTTGATAGGAGGCGACGCCGGCCAGGTCGAACGTGCCTTCTTCGTGGAGTTTGACCGGGCTCTTCTCGACGCGGGTATTGCCATACCAGTCGCGGCTGCTCTGCTCCACATAGCCGGAACCGGTGCCTTTGTAGGTGCCGGTGGATGAGTAGCTGGAGTTGAGGGTTTCGGTGCTGTAGGTACGGTCGGCCTTGTTGTCGACGCTCAGGCCGCCGACGTTCTGGTTGGCCGCGCCAGTGGCGGCGGCGACCCGACCGCCGGACACGGCGATGGCCAGGTTGTTCTTCTGCTGGTTGAAGTCGCCGGCACTGACGTTGACGCCGATGTTGCCGGAGCTGCCGTTGGCCGAACCGTAGAGGTTGGCGTTGTTGGTCGCGGAAAGGTTCTTGACGGTATTGCCGGTGTTGCTCTGGGTGGCCTGGGACATGGCCACGGCGCTGCCGAAGATGAACTTCTCATCGGCGGTGGCGATGGCGGCGACGTTGTCCTGCTGGTTGCCGGTACCGGCCGCGACGTTGGCACCCAGGTTGCCTTGGGAGCCGTTGGCCGAGTTGTCCATGCGCGCGTCGTTGCGAGTGCCCTGATTGAGCGACCGGTTGCCGGCGTTGCTCTGGGTGTCGAGCACGGTGGCGGCAGAACCGGCATTGGTCAGCAGTGAGCGCAGGCTCTCCTGACCGGCGTTGCCAGTCGCGCTTTCGTCCGCCTGCGCCGCCACTGCCATGACCGCAGCGAGGGCGAATACCAGAGGCTTGAGTGCCATTTTAGGTTTCATGGTGTTTCTCCGCTTGTCGTTTGGTTGTCGAGTGTTGGGCTGTATCGAGGGTCAATCCGCGACCCGGACGCTCAGGGTGTTGGCCATTCGGTTGCCCACCCCGGCGCTCTGATTCAACTGGACCACGCCACGGCTGCCGGTGAAGGCCTGATCACTGGTCGTGACCAGGCGACTGCCGGGTGTGCGATCCGTTGCCTCGGAGCTGTTGGCCAGCGCGACGTTCTGCTGGCTGAGAATGCTGTCGTCGATGCCTTGCGGTGCGGCGCTGATGCTGATGCGCACGGCGTTGGCCTGTTGCGTGGCGGCGCCGGCCGCCTGGTTGATGCCGAGCATGCCGTTGCCTTGGCTGAAGGCAGCGCCGTCGATCCGTACTTGGGCATCGTGGCCGACATCGGCGCGCGCATCGTTGCGCTGGTCGATCTGCGTGCGCGCCTGGCCTTGGGTGCCGATGGCGATGGCTTTCACCGTGGCCTGCTGCAGGGCATGGCCGGCGGCCTGGTTGATGTCGAGGTTGCCCTGGTAGGCGCGGCCGCTGCTGTCGAGGGTGGCGTTGTCGATCACCGGCGCGGCGGCCAGCCCAGCGCCGCTCACGGCCAGGCCGAGACACACAAGGCACAAGCTGATGCTGCCCATGTCATTGGCCTCGGGTCAGGATTTGCAGGGGCGCCAGGCCACGCTGGACGTTCTGGTTCACCGTGCCGGCCAGGCTGCCGGTCGCCGATGCGCCGGCACTGGAGCCGCCGGCCATCCCCGGCAACGGCGATGAATGGCCACCCAGGCCGCGCAGGTTGTTGCCGTTGTCGGGCAGCAGTTGGCGGCTGACGCGGGTGCCACTGGCCACCTGGGCGAAGTCGCCGTCGGACAGCTCGTTGGTCTGCGCTTGTACGCGCGCCGAGGGGTTGGTATTGACGGTGGTCGGGTAGGGGTCTGGGGTGCCGGTGCGGCGGTCCGCCTGGCGGGGCTGGACATCGCGAGTCAGCACCACCACGCCGTTGCCCGCCGCGAAGGCGGGGAGCGCACAGGGGATGGCCACGAGTCCGGCCAGCGCGAGCAGTGCAGGTATTGTTGTGTGCTTGATCCCCACGGCATCACTCCTTTGCTGTGCGCTGGCCTTTGGGCGTTGCGCGAACAGAGGGAGCGAAAGCCGTGCCGCTTTCGGCTTTACCCGCGAAATCAGGTACTTGAGCGGTGCGTTCGATGACAGGGCGGTGACGCTGTCTCACGGTCGAGACAGCGAGGGCGGCAGCAGAGCTGGTAACGCGCCCAGCAGCGCCAGGTGGCAGGGCGCTGCATGTGTATCACCACTGATACAACTGCCGTGGGCGCATCGAAAGGCCTTGAACGGTGCGGATTTGCGAGGGGGAGGTGTATCGCCGACTTAACAGGCGAGCAGTGCCGCAACCGCCGTGAAGGCTTCCTCGCGGCGGTGCGACCAGTCGCCGCCGATCACTTTGAAGGGCTGGTTGTGCGAGCGCAGCCACAGCAGGCTGTCGTCGAAGAACGCCTGGCGCTCTTCGAGCCGCGGTTGGCAGCGTTGACCGTCGGCGATCCACTCCACGCCTTCGGGGCTCAGCAGCAGGTGCAGGTCGTAATGGCGTTGCAGCAACGCCTGCTCCAGCCAGGTCGGGCAGTCACCGAACAGCGCGCGGCTCCAGAGCAGGTTGCTCAGCAGGTGGGTATCGAGGATCAACAACTGCGGGGCCTGAGCGCGCGCCTGATCTTCCCAGGCCAATTGCCCCTGGGCGATGGGCGCAATGTCGGCGTAGCAGGTATCGCGCTGCTCGACATCGATGAAATGGCGCACGTACTCGCCCACCGTCACGCCGCCGAAGCGTCGTTGGATCTCGCCGCTCAGCCAGCTCTTGCCGCTGGACTCCGGGCCGCACAACACCAGAACCTTCATGCGCTCGCCAGCGCCGGGTCGCGCCGCCACGCCACCCAGCCGCGCACGGCGATCAGGGTGAACAGAGCATAGAGTGCCGCCGTCAGGTACAGGCCCTTGTACAGGAACAGGCCGACGAAGATCACATCGACCACGAACCACAGCGCCCAGCACTGCAAACGCTTCTGCGCCATCCACACTTGCGCCACCAGGCTGAAGCCGGTGAGCGCCGCATCCAGCCAGGGTTGCGCGGCATCGGTCCAGTGCGCCATGGCGGCGCCCAGGGCGATGCTGGCCAGCAGTCCCACGCCCAGGCCGCGCATGAGTGTCGGTGTATCCAGGCGCGAAACCTGACGGGCCTCTTCGACTCGGTCGGGACGTGTCCACTGCCACCAGCCGTACAGGTTGAGGACGGCGTAGACCAGTTGCAGGAGCATGTCCGAGTACAGCTTCACGTCGTAGAAGATCCAGCTATAGAGCACCACCATCACCAGGCCGATCGGCCAGCACCAGATGTTCTGCCGGACGGTGAGCCAGACAGCAATGACGCCGAGCACGGCGGCGAACAGTTCGAGGCCGGACATCGGCGCTCCTTGGGGAGGGGAAAGGGCGCGATTGTAACCTGCAAATGCGTGGCCGGTAACGGCCGTCTCGGGTCCGCCAGAACTGATATTTCTGCCAGTAGTGACGCGCGCAGGTGGGTCATAGGATGACTTGACACCTGATCAACCGAGGGTTGTCACCCATGAAACGATCACGATTCCCCTTCATCCTTGCCTGCGCAGTACCCATGTGCGTGTCTACCGGCGCGATATCGGCTGACCAATGCGAGGCCGTCGCCAGCGAGGTGACCCAGTGGTACAACAAGACGGTCGATGCCTGCGGGCGCAACCCGGCCGTCGATTGCTCCGGCGTGATGATCCGCGGCACCCAGCGCGCCGATGCCCACAAGGGCGAGCGCTACGACGTGTGGAACCCCAGCCCAGCTTCTGAAAAGTCGGGAGGCGTGTCGGTGTCGTGGATGCGTGCCGACAAGATCGGCTACGAGGATCCCGGCCTGGGCTATACCGATGGCATGATCTTCACCCCACGCGATTATGTGGGCAAAGGGCAGAAGAAACTCGACGTCTATTGTGCCTTTCCCGTCGATGCCTGGACCGATGACCGCGACAGTCGGGGTTGCGGCGACAACCGCACCACTCGACGGACCGAGGCCAGTTGTCAGTCGGCCAAGCTGATGAATGCCCAGGATTGGCGCAAATACTTCGACGCGCTGTACGAAGACAAGGGCGGTCGGCACCGTCGCCAACGCCAGTGCTCGTTCGACATGAACGGACGCCTTGATGCCAGCGCCCGGCGCGATGCGTTCGCCTCCTTCATCAAGGCGCGCCAGTCGATCGCCGATACTCGGACCGGGCGTGAAGTGCAGACCGAATTGCGTCTGGTGAGCTGGAAGGCCGATGAACCTGTACCGATCGCCGCCTTCTTCTACAGCGAGTCGCGAGGATTGGGCGCAGCGCAGCGCAACCAGCAGGACTATTACGCGAAGACCGGCAACTGGGTGCCGGTGATGCGGATGGACTTTCCCAAGGACGCTTCTGCCAAGACGCGGTTCGCCTGTGAGTCCAATGCCCAGTTCCTCAAGGCCGACGGCAGCCGCGCTAACGCTACGTGCAGCCAGTACGTGGAAAGTGCCGAGTGGATCCGCCGCTACGATCCGGGTTTCCGCAAGAATGTCTGGACCCTGTCGGTCAAACCGACCCGTTGCGGACGCAATATCGAGCGCTCCGAAGTCGATGCGATGTACGCCGAGCTCAAGAGCCGGTACGGCAGCGACTCGCGCTGGAAAGATTACGACCGAGGTTCACGGCGCAACTCCATGGCCACTCAATTGAGTTGCCATGTGTTCGGCAAGGACAAGGTCGGCAACCCGATCCGCTACAAGTCCACTTATAACCTGGAGCCGGTACGGCCCTTCGTGAACGAGGAGCAGGCGGAGAAAGTCGGTTGCAATCCCGTTTCAGCGTGAATGACTCGGCCCACCGTCCGCCGTTTGCGCGGGCACTGGGCCGATGCACGTTCACGGGTTGCACTTGGCCTTTTCGGTCTGCGCCGACGAGGTGGCCAGGCGGTAGGGCTCCAGGTTCCAGTCGGCCTTGCGGTTGTAGAGTTTGTGCAGGCAGGCCAGTTGCAGGTCCATGCTGCCGGCAATGCCCTCCTGCCAGCGCGGATCGAGGCCTTCCTGGCGGTACAGCTCGGCGTACAAGTCCTGTGCACTGGCTTGCCGGCCCAGCGCGGTTGGCACCACCCGCAAGCCGAACAGCGCCTCGCCGCTGTCTTCGGATGTGAGCGGCTGACCTTTTTCAGTCAGCACCGTCCAGCGGGTCGACTCGATCAGCCTGCGCACCGGGTTGCAGTTGGCCTTTTGCATGTCGGTGGACGAGAGCACCGGACGCCAGGGTTCGAGCTGCCATTGGGCATTGTTCGGGTGACGCACGGCCAGGCACTGCAGTTGCGCACGCATGCTGCCGGGATGGATTTCATCGTGCAGCCATTGCGGACTGTCGCCGTAGCGGGCTTCCAGGTCCGCATAGATGGCCTCGACATTGTCGGTGCTCAATTTCACCCCGGGTGCCAGCTTGAGGAGCAAAGACTTCTCGGCACGGCCCATGCCCAGTTCGTTCGGCTTGCGCTCGATCCAATCGGCGGAGGCGATCAGCATGCCCGGCTGCGGCGCCGCAGGTGCAGGTGGGGTGGGCGTTGGCGCATCGCTCAGCGGCACCACCTGATCCTTGGGCTCGTAGCTGAAGCGCTGGCTGGCAGGCTGAGTGAAGTCCAGGCGCAGGATCGGCACCGCGTAGCCTTGCGCGTACAGCTTGCGCTGGAACGCCTGGGCCGGCGCGAGACCGACCGTGGGCCGGGCCTTGCGCGTATCGCCGCGGGTGCTGGCCACATAGGTGCTATTGACGTCCCAGACGAAGGCATCGATGTAGGGCAGGCGGGCGCTGCCGTCGTCGGGGGTCTTGCCGGACTGGTCATTGCGCAGCAGGAACTCGTTGAGCAGTTCCTTGCGTGCAAAACCGTCCCGATGGCGGGTGCCGGGGGCTTGGTGGACGTCGATCATGGCATTCCAGTCTGCGGCCTGTTCGGCGTTCCACGAGCACTGCTGGACTTGGATGCGGTTCAGGTTGTTGGGCGCCAGTGCAGGTGGCCTGAGGTGGCCGAATTGGCTGCGCCACTGCGCCGCGGTATCGATCTTGCGCAGGTCGCACGAGCCCCAGGCCAGGGCGGCGTTGGCGTTGGGCGGAGTGGTTGCCGAGCGCAGTTGGTAGCCCTCGGGGCGGGTGTCGGACCAGCGCGTGCCTTTTACAGGCTGCTTGAGCGTGCCGCAGCCCCACGCTTGGCGATCCGGCCCGGTGAAGCCGTCGAAGGCGTAGATGCACATGAAGCCGGTTTCCATCACCGGTGCCTGCAACCGCCGGGCGTCCTCGGGCGTGCGCAGGATGAACCCTGCCGGGCGAATCAGGCGGCTGGTGCTCAGGTCCTTGCGGATCCAACTGAACGAGGTGGCGCCGGTGCTGATGGCGTAGGGGCTGTAGTCCCAGGGATTGAACGGTCCGTCATCGACCATGCGCAGGGTGACACCGCTGCAGTAGTAGTGGCCGCGCGGCGCGCCTCCCGGCTCCTTGCACGCGTTGTCGATGCGGTTGTAATTGTCGTTGATGCGCCGCAGCGTTTCCTGTGGTGTGCCCACCTCGATGGGCGCGGCGGCCAATGCGCTCGGCAACCCCAGGACCAGGGCTGCGGCCAGGCTGTACCTGAACATGTCGATCTCCAGTGGTGGCATGGAGGCTCAACGGTCTGCCAGGTCCGGCTGGGCGGTCTACTGGCAGAGTTGTCAGGTGGGACAGGGCCGCTCAGACCCTGAACTGGCGCAGCAACTGCTCGAGCTCCTCACTCAGACGGGCCAGTGCCGTACCGGCGTCGCTGGACTGGCGCGCGGCCTCGGCGGTCTGCTGGGACAGGCCGGCGGTGTCGAGCACGTTGCGGTTGATCTCCTCGACCACATGGGTCTGCTGCAAGGTGGCGCTGGCAATCGAGGTGTTGAGCGTGGCCAGGGTGTGCAGCGCCTGCTCGATGGCGGTCAGCCGGCTGCCGGCCTCGCGGGCCTGGGCGACGGTCTGGCGCGAGGCCTCGCTGCTGGTGTCGATGGCCTTGACCGCCGCGTCCGACTGACCTTGCAGGTGCTCGATCATGGTCTGGATCTCGGCCGTGGACTGAGCCGTGCGCTGGGCCAGCAGGCGCACCTCGTCGGCCACCACGGCAAAGCCGCGACCCTGTTCGCCCGCCCGTGCGGCTTCGATGGCGGCGTTCAAGGCGAGCAGGTTGGTCTGCTCGGCGATCGAGCGGATCACTTCCAGTACGCCGCCGATGCGCGTGCTGTGCCCGGCCAGGTCGCGAATCACGCCCTGCGCCTGGTCGATGGTCGCCGACAACCGGTCGATCTGCTGCAGGCTGCCTTGAATCGCCTGCTGGCCCTGGTCCACTTGTTCCTGGGCGGTGCGCATCTCGCTGGCGGCCTGTTCGGCATTCTTGGCCACGTCCTGCACCGCGTAGGTCACTTCATTGACCGCAGTGGCCACCTGGTCCATCTGCAGCGATTGGCTGGCGCTGTGCTGCTGGGCGCTGCCGGCGTTGTCGCCGACCTGCCCGGCGGTCTGGGCCAGGGCATGGGCGGTGCCTTGCAACTGTCCGATCACGCCCTGCAGCTTGCCGTTGAAGCGGTTGAAGTATTCGCCCAGGTGAGTGATCTCGTCGCGGCCGTGGGTGTCCAGGCGCCGGGTCAGGTCGCTTTCGCCGCTGGCGATGTTACCCATGGCCTGCACCGCTTCCTGTAACGGACGGGCGATGCTGCGGGCGATCAGCCAGACCAGCAGGCCCATCAGCGCGGCGATCGCCAGCCCCAGCAGCGAGGCGTCGCGCACCTGGCGGGCGAACTCGGCCTGGACGTCGTCTACGTAGACCCCCGAGCCGATGATCCAGCCCCAGGGTGTGAACAATTCGATGTACGAGGTCTTGGCCACCGGCTCACTGGCGCCGGGCTTGGGCCAGTGGTAGTTGACAGGCCCCGCGCCCTTGGCTTTGGCCAGACTCACCATCTCGTTGAACACGGCGAAGCCGTTCGGGTCGCGGATCGCCGAGAGGTCTTGGCCGTCGAGCTTGGCATTGACCGGGTGCATGATCATCTTTGGCTGCAGGTCGTTGATCCAGAAATAGTCGTCCTTGTCGTAGCGCAGCCCGCGCACCACTTGCAGCGCCTGCTGCTGGGCGCTTTGCCGATCGAGCGTGCCGGCGGCTTCCAGGCCTTGGTAATAGGCCAGTACGCCCACGGCGGTCTCCACCACGTGGCGGGTCTTTTCCGCCTTGGCCTGGTACAGGTCGCCGTGGATCTGGCGCAGCAACAGCAGCCCGAGCACCAGCAGCATGGCCAGGGACACCAGCAGGATCAGCCATAGACGCCGGCTGATCGACATCGATCTCAGTGTGTTCATCGAAAGCTCACTCCATTGCGTTGTTCTTTTTATACGAGCGACATCCAACCACGGTTGGCGTCCGGCAACCCAGTCGACCGACGTCGGGCGACCTTCCCTGTTGCATCCCGCACGCGCCTGCGCACGGGTCTCTGTTAGGATCTCGGCCGCGCAAGATGAAACCTTTAGTCTGCGCGAACTTTTTCGCTGGCGTCCGGACCAACAGACGCTGTAAAACAGCGACGCCGCGCGGGCGGTGCACATCTGTAATGGAAAAAAACTAGGATGCCGCCAACGAGCGGTATTCACTTGGGGGAGTTGATGGATTTTTGGAGTGCCTTTCAGGCAATCATTCTGGGTATCGTCGAGGGCCTGACGGAGTTTCTGCCGATTTCCAGTACCGGTCACCAGATCATCGTGGCCGACCTGATCGATTTCGGCGGCGAGCGCGCAATGGCGTTCAACATCATCATCCAGCTCGGCGCCATTCTTGCCGTGGTGTGGGAGTTTCGCAGCAAGATCTTCCAGGTGGTGCAGGGCCTGCCGACGCAGCCCAAGGCCCGGCGTTTCACCGCCAACCTGCTGATCGCCTTCATGCCGGCGGTGGTGCTCGGCGTGCTGTTCGCCGATCTCATCCATGAATACCTGTTCAACCCGATCACCGTGGCCGTGGCGCTGGTGGTGGGCGGTGTGATCATGCTCTGGGCCGAGCAGCGCGATCACCGCATCGCGGTGGAGCATGTCGATGACATGCGCTGGAGTCACGCCCTGAAAGTCGGCCTGGTGCAGTGCCTGGCGATGATTCCGGGCACCTCGCGCTCGGGCTCGACCATCATCGGCGGCCTGCTGTTCGGCCTGTCGCGCCAGGCGGCCACCGAGTTCTCGTTCTTCCTGGCGATGCCGACCATGGTCGGGGCCGCGGTGTACTCGGGCTACAAGTACCGTGACCTGTTCCAGCCGGCCGATCTGCCAGTCTTCGCCATCGGCTTCGTGGTGTCGTTCATCTTTGCCATGATCGCGGTGCGCGCCTTGCTCAAGTTCATCGCGCATCACAGCTATGCGGTGTTCGCCTGGTACCGCATCGCCTTCGGCCTGCTGATCCTGGCGACCTGGCAGTTCGGCTGGGTCGACTGGGCGACGGCGCACGCCGGATGAAACGTGATCCAGCCGCCGCCCGGCCTGGCCCTGGTCGGGCTGGGGAGGGCGCTGTGCGCTACCTGCGCCTGAAATTGTTGGTGTTGCTTGGCCTGTGCCTGCTGCCAGGTGCAGGTATCGCACGCATGGCCTGGAACGGGCAGTCCTGGTTGCCGTTGGCGCTGTACCCCCTGGCCAGCCTGGTGTGCCTGGCGCTGTACTGGCAGGACAAGCGCCAGGCCCGCCAGCTGGGTCGACGCATCCCGGAGAAGGTGTTGCACGCCAGCGAACTGCTGGGCGGCTGGCCGGGGGCACTGGTGGCCCAGCAACTGTTTCGCCACAAGACACGCAAGGTGTCTTACCAGGTGGTGTTCTGGGGCATCGTGGTGGTGCACCAGGCGGTGTGGGCGGATTACCTGTGGCTGGGGTGGCTGGGGCGTTGAGGGGGGCTGACCAACTGCTCTGTACTCACTCGATCACCAACCCCACCTGCAACCGCTTGGCCAAGCGCCGCACCACCAACTGGTGGGAGCGGCGCAACAACTCAGTGAGTTCTTCGCGGCCGAGGGCGTAGGGCGGCGCCACGCTGATCCAGTGCGCGCGCGCCAGGTAGGGCGCCGGCCGCACGCCGGGACGGTCGCAGTAGCCGAGAAAAAGTGTGTCGTCCACTTTGAACGACAGGCCGGCGCCCGCCAGGTCTTGCACGGCGAACATCTTGTTGCCTGCCACCGAGAACACCCGCACTCCGCCCCATTTGTAATCCTCCTGTGCTCCGGGCAGGCTCAGGCAAAAGGCCGCGGCCTGTTCGGCCGTCAGGTGTCGTTCAGACATAGCGCTCTCCACAGGCCTCGAACGAGGCCGCCAGATGATCGATCCATACCCGCACCGCCGGCAGCACGCCGCGTCGATGGGGGTAGACCGCTTGCAGGAACCCGCCGGGCAGCGACCAGTCTGGCAGCAGGCGGACCAGTTCGCCACGCGCCAGCTCCTCTTCGCAGTACATGCTCGGCAGTGCGGTGAAACCAAGGCCCGCACAGGCCGAGGCCTTGCGCACGATGAAGTCGTCGATGGCCAGGCGCGGTTCCAAGGCGATGTCCTGCGCCTGGCCATGGGGCCCGATCAGGCGAAAGTGCACCAGCCGATCGGCTTCGGCGGCGCCCAGCACCGGCAGGCTCAGCAACTGCGAGGGGTGCTCCAGGCCGACGGCGAAACCCGGCGCGGCCACCAGGTGCATGCGCGCCTGGCGCAGGCGGCGGGTGGCCAGGGCTGGGTCTTCGTCGCCCACGTCACGCACGCGCAAGGCAACGTCGATGCCTTCGGCGATCAGGTCGACGCGGCGATTGAGCAGCACCATGTCCAGTTGCACCTGCGGATACTGTTGCAGAAAACGATTGATCACCGGTGGCAGGAACGCGTGCGCCAGCGCCACCGGCGAAGACACCCGCAGCCGCCCGCGCGGTTCGCTGGTCATGCTGGCCACCGCTTCGTCGGCCATCTCGGCCTCCAGCAGCATCGCCTGGCAATGGTGCAGGTAGCGCTCACCCACGGCGGTCAACTTCAATTGCCGCGTGGTGCGCTGCAACAGGCGCGTGCCCAGGCGTTCCTCGAGCTCGGCGATGCGCCGTGACAAGCGCGATTTGGGAATGCCCAATTGACGGCCGGCCGCAGCGAAGCCCCCGGCTTCGACCACGCGGGCGAAATAGAAAAGGTCATTGAGGTCTTGCATGTTCGGTCCCACCGTTCCACCAGTGGAACAAACTAATGCACTTTTGCTCACTATTCACCTATTCAACCCTTCTGTAGCATCCTGCCCATCCTGATCGCCTCACTGCGCGGTCGTCATTCACAGGAGATTCCCATGAAACTGTTGCACATCGACTCGAGCATCCTGGGCGACAATTCCGCCTCCCGTCAGTTGAGCCGCGAAGTGGTCGAAGCCTGGAAAGCGGCCGACCCGAGCGTGGAAGTCACCTACCGCGACCTGGCGAGCGATGCCATCAGCCACTTCTCCGCCGCGACCCTGCTGGCCGCCGGCACCGCCGAAGAAGCCCGCGACGCCGCTCAAGCTCACGAAGCACGCCTGAGCGCCGAGACGCTGGCCGAGTTCCTGGCGGCCGACGCCGTGGTCATCGGCGCGCCGATGTACAACTTCAGCGTGCCGACTCAGCTCAAGGCCTGGATCGACCGCGTAACCGTCGCCGGCAAGACCTTCCGCTACACCGAAGCCGGTCCCGAAGGCCTGTGCGGTGGCAAGAAGGTGATTCTGGTCTCCACCGCTGGCGGTCTGCACCAAGGCCAGCCGACCGGCGTCGGCCACGAAGAATTCCTCAAGGTACTGTTCGGCTTCCTGGGCATCACCGATCTGCAGATCGTCCGCGCCGAAGGCCTGGCCTACGGTCCTGAGCAGCGCAGCTCGGCCATCGCGGCCGCACAGGCGCAGATCGCCGGCGAACTGTTCGCCGCCTGATTCAGCGCTGCTGAAAAAGCCGGTTGTCGTGGCGCACGACAGCCGGCTTTTTCATGGATCTTTCATCTGCACCCACGCGCTGCGCTTCTATGCTTGTGCTACTCGTCCACCTCCAGGGGAGAGCCGCCGCGATGAAGACCCGTGCCCTGTTGACCCTGCTCCTGCTCGGTGGCCTGCTGGCCCGCGCCGACGCTGCGCCCTGGGTGGCCGGCCTGCATCGTCTGGCCCTGAGCGACCCGCTGGATGCCCAGCCCATGCAGGCACTGGTCTTCTACCCCAGTAGCGCCACGGCGCATCAGACGCGTATCGATGGCTATACGCTGCGCGTGGCCGAGGAAGCGCCGGTGGCCCTGGGGCAATTTCCGCTGTTGGTGATCTCCCACGGCAACACCGGTACGCCCGTGGCGTTGCATGATCTGGCCACGTCACTGGCGCGACAGGGTTTCGTGGTGGTGGCGGTGACCCATCCCGGCGACAACCTGCACGATCACAGCCGTCTTGGCACCCTGAGCAACCTGTATGGACGCCCGCTGCAGGTGAGTGCCGCGATCAGCGCCGCACGCGCCGACACGCTGCTGGGGCCGTATCTGAACCCCGGCAAGGTCGGTGTGATCGGCTATTCGGCCGGTGGCGAGACCGCGCTGATCCTCTCCGGCGCCCGACCAGACTTGGAACGCTTGCGCAACTACTGCCTGGAGCGGCCGTTGGACGCCGATGCCTGCAAGACCCATGGCGTGCTGATCTCCGATCGCAGCGAGCTGGCGCCCCAGGCCGATCCGCGGGTCGGGGCGGTGGTGCTGATGGCCCCACTGGGGCTGATGTTCGGTCGCCATGCCCTGGCCAATGTGCAGGTGCCGGCGCTGATCTACAGCGGCGATCAGGATCAACTGCTGGCCGTGGAGCGCAATGCCAGCGCCCTGGCGCGCAAGCTGCCGGTCACCCCTGATTACCGTCTGCTCTCCGGTGCCGGCCATTTCGTGTTCATGGCGCCGTGCGACGACGAGCAACGCCAGCGCATGGCCGTGCTGTGCAAAGATGCCGATGGCGTCGATCGGCGCCAAGTGCACCGCAGCCTGCAAAGCGAGACCGCCGCCTTCTTCAGCCAGGCACTGGGCGCCCCAGAGCCGGCCGAGCGCTCGGCGGCAGTGGGGGATGCGCCGTAGCGCATCGCTTGAACCGCACGCTGAACCGGGGTACCGTCGTTGTCCGTTTACGCGAAGGAACGCCCCATGCAAGGCAAGGCTCGCAAGGTCGTCCAGGCCATCCTCTATGAAATCATCGCCGTCGCCTGCGTCGCGCCCGCGCTGGCGCTGATGTTCGAGACCAGCATGGCCCATTCCACGTTGCTCTCGGTGCTGATGTCCGGCATCGCCATGAGCTGGAACATGGGCTACAACTGGGCCTTCGAGCGCTGGGAAGCGCGCCAGGCACAGCGTCGCCGGACCTGGCTGCGGCGCCTGCTGCATGCGTTGGGCTTCGAAGGCGGGCTGGTGCTGATCCTGCTGCCGCTGGTGGCGTTCTGGCTGGACATCAGCCTGTGGAGCGCTTTGCTCACCAACCTGGCGCTGTTCGTGTTCTTCTTCGTCTATGCCTTCGTATTCCAGTGGGGCTTCGACAAGGTCTTCGACGTGCCGCTGTCCGCCCAGCAGCGCACGGCGGAGTGTTGACTTCCTACGAGTTGGCGGGATAAGTTCCTACCCCATGAATACCTCCCTGCCAGCGCGCACCTTCGGCCTGATCATTATTACCGCCATCATCGGATTGGCGGGCTAGCGCGCACTGGCACCGAACCCGCCCTGGAGGCGGGTTTTTTCTTCTCGACTCCTGGGCACGTGAAACCACCCAGGAGTCATCGATGAGCAATCTCAGCGTCAGCCCCCGTACCGCCGTCACGCCCCAGCAACTGCTGTCGGAGCAGGTGCGGCGCATTCTTGCGGCGCCCGTGTACGACCTGGCCATCGAAACACCGCTGCAGCCCGCCCCGGCGCTCTCGACGCGTCTTGGCAATCAGGTGCTGCTCAAGCGCGAAGATCTGCAACCGACGTTCTCCTTCAAGATCCGCGGTGCCTACACGCGGTTGTCGCGCCTGTCCCAGGCCGAACGCGCGCGTGGCGTGATCACCGCCTCGGCCGGCAACCATGCCCAAGGCGTAGCCCTGGCGGCGGCGCACCTGGGCATGGTGGCGACCATCGTCATGCCCACCACCACGCCGGAGCTGAAAATCGCCGGTGTGCGCGCCCGGGGTGGTGACGTGGTGCTGCACGGCGACAGCTTCCCCCACGCCCTGGCTCACGCCTTGCGCCTGGCCGACGAGCAAGGCGCGACCCTCGTACCGCCGTTCGACGACCCGGATGTGATCGCCGGGCAGGGCACTGTGGCCATGGAAATCCTGCGCCAGCAGCCGGGTGCGCTGGACGCGATCTTCGTGCCGGTCGGCGGCGGTGGGCTGATCGCGGGCATCGCCGCCTACGTCAAGTACCTGCGCCCGCAGGTCAAGGTGATCGGTGTCGAGCCGCATGACGCCAACTGCCTGCAAGCGGCGTTGGCCGCCGGGCAGCGCGTGGTCCTGCCCCAGGTCGGCAGCTTCGCCGACGGCGTGGCGGTGGCCCAGGTCGGCGCCCATTGCTTCGAGTTGTGCCGGCATTTCGTCGACGAGGTGATCAGCGTCAGCAGCGACGAGCTGTGCGCCGCGATCAAGGACATCTACGACGACACCCGCTCGATCACCGAGCCGTCCGGCGCCCTGGCCGTGGCCGGGATCAAGAAATACGTGGCGCGCGAGGGTGCGCGCGGGCAGACCCTGGTGGCCATCGACTCTGGCGCCAACGTCAATTTCGACCGCCTGCGCCATGTGGCCGAACGCGCCGAACTGGGCGAGCAGCGCGAGGCGGTGATCGCCGTCACCATCCCCGAGCGCCCCGGCAGCTTCCGGGCCTTCTGCCAGGCCCTGGGCCGGCGCCAGGTGACCGAATTCAACTACCGTTGCCAGCCCGGCAAGCCGGCCCGGCTGTTCGTCGGTGTGCAGACCCACCCACAGCGCGACCCGCGCACGGGGTTGCTCGACAGCCTGCGCGAGCAGGGCTACGAGGTGCTCGACCTCACCGACAACGAGTTGGCCAAGCTGCATGTGCGCCATACCGTCGGCGGGCATGCCGCGCCGCAGATCCAGGAGCGGGTACTGCGCTTCGAGTTCCCCGAGCGCCCTGGCGCACTGCTGGGCTTTCTCGAACGGTTGGGCCGGCGCTGGAACATCAGCCTGTTTCACTACCGCAACCACGGCGCAGCCCAGGCGCGGGTGCTGGCGGCGCTCCAGGTGCCGGACGATGAGCAGGCGACCCTGCCGCAGGCGCTGCAGGCCATGGGCTACGAATACTGGGATGAGACCGACAACCCGGCCTACCGCCTGTTCCTGGGCTGACGCCGGCCGCTCATCGACGCTTCCCAGCGTCGATGACTGGGCAGTCACGGACATTGTCCTGGATCAACATCCGGGCGCGAAAAGCGGAGGATGCTCGCCGCCAGAGAGACAACAACCAGAGAGAGGAACTCGGCCGTGAGCAGCACATTCTTCATTCCAGCGGTGAACATCATGGGACTCGACTGCCTGGGCGAGGCCATGACGGCCATCGCCGGCTACGGCCTGCGCAAGGCGCTGATCGTCACCGACGCCGGCCTGGCCAAGGCCGGGGTGGCCTCGCGCATCGCCAGCCTGCTGGCCGAGCGCGACATCGACTCGACGATCTTCGACGGCGCCAAGCCCAACCCGAGCATTGCCAACGTCGAAGCCGGCCTGGCGCTGCTGCAACGCGAGCGCTGCGACTGCGTGATCTCCCTGGGTGGCGGCTCGCCGCACGACTGCGCCAAGGGCATCGCCCTGTGCGCCACCAACGGCGGCCACATCCGCGACTACGAAGGCGTGGACCGTTCGGCCAAGCCGCAACTGCCGCTGATCGCCATCAACACCACTGCCGGCACCGCCAGCGAGATGACCCGCTTCTGCATCATCACCGACGAAGCACGCCACGTGAAAATGGCCATCGTCGACCGCAACGTCACGCCGATGCTGTCGGTCAACGACCCCGCGCTGATGGTCGGCATGCCCAAGGGCCTGACTGCCGCCACCGGCATGGATGCGCTGACCCACGCCGTCGAAGCCTATGTATCGACCGCTGCCACGCCGATCACCGACGCCTGCGCGCTGAAGGCCGTCACCCTGATCAGTGACAACCTGCGCCAGGCGGTGAACGACGGCCAGGACCTGCAGGCACGGGAAAACATGGCCTACGCCCAGTTCCTCGCCGGCATGGCCTTCAACAACGCCTCGCTGGGTTACGTGCACGCCATGGCCCACCAACTCGGTGGCTACTACGACCTGCCGCACGGGGTGTGCAACGCGGTGCTGCTGCCCCATGTGCAGCGCTTCAATGCCCAAGTCAGCGCAGCGCGTCTGCGTGACGTGGCCAAGGCGATGGGCGTGAAGGTGTGCGGCATGACCGAGGCGCAGGGCGCCGATGCCGCGATTTCAGCCATCGAGCAGTTGTCGGTGGCGGTGGGCATTCCGGCTGGTCTCCAGGAACTGGGCGCCAAGCGTGAAGACGTGCCGGTGCTGGCCAGCAACGCGCTCAAGGACGCCTGCGGCCTGACCAACCCGCGCAGCGCCAGCCAGGCGGAGATCGAGGCGATTTTCGCCGCAGCATTCTGAGACGCGGTTTTCACTGGGGCCGCGCTGTGGCCCCTTTCTCACGGGCGGCCGGATCACCGCTCGCGCATGAAGAACCCTGCCACGTACTTGCGAAACGTCTCCGCGCTCTTGAAGTCGGCGTAGCGCTTGAAATGCTCCATCTCAGGCTCAGGCCCCACTGGCTCTTGCAGCAACGACACCGACAGCACCCGGTCCTGGTCGGACGTGAGCACCAGCTCGTCCATCACCTCGCCGCCGATCACCGGACGGCGCATCAGCACCTTCACACCTTTACCCGCCATCCAGTCGATCAGCGACACCAGCGCCTTCAACGGCTCGCGCTCTTCATCCCGGTACACCGGAAACAGCTGCCCACGCGACAGCACCGGCACACTGGCGACGTGGATCAGTTCATAGAACTGGCTGCCGGCGGTCGCCGGTGAGTAGAGCGCCAGGGCCAGCAGCGGGCCGCCGGTTTTACTGCCACCCCAGAGCAGGTGATGGCCTTGGAAATCGAAACCGTCCTCGCTGGCGGCGGTGAACACCTTGCGTCCGGCGATGCGCTCCACGCAGTCGAGCAGCAAGCCATGGCGGCGATGCTCGCCGAACAGGCTGGAATCGCGCAGACGCGCCTTGAGCCGCATCATCGACTTCATGTCCAGCCGCGTTTCCAGGTAGTTGCTGGCTGGCACGCGCGCCAGCAGCGGATAGCGCGCAGCCACGCCACGCAGTTCGGCGAACTGCGCGGTCAGGTCCTTTTTCAGGTGGGTGGCGTAGACATTCAGTCCGCTGGCTTCGATCCAGCTCAGCAGCAACGACAGCAGGCGCTGCTGTTCACGCCGAGGCGTGCCATCGCCCAGCGCAGCGCCACTGGCGACGCTGTCCTGACGAAAATCGCCCAGCAGTCGCAGCGGCGTATCCGGCGCCAGCCAGGCCGCCGGCGCTACCTGAGGCTCGGCGTGGCCGCCCGATTCACGGGCCTCCTTGCTGAACGGGCAGCCTGGCGCGTGCTCGGGCGTCTCGGGGTTGTTGCGCAGAAACAGCGTCCCGCTATTGCCATTGAGGCTGACATTGAGCACCGGCAGCGCGTCGCGCCGACAGTCGCACCCCAACCACTGGTTGGCGCTGCGCACCCTCATCAGCCACTGGTTGGCTTGCAGCAGCCGCGGCCCAACCAGGCTCCCCGTCACGAACGCCACCAGCAGTTCTTCTTCAGCCGCAGTGAGACTGCGCACCGACGCCCCGTTCTTCTCGATGATTCGCATGAAGCAGCTCCAAGCTGTAAGCGGCAAGCGCCGAGCCAAGCCGCGACTCTAGCAGCTTGCCGCTGACAGCTCACCGCTAAAAGATGTAGTCGGTGGTGAGGAAGCTGGACTGGCGGTTGCGGATGATCTCGCTGATCAAGGTCTTGTTGGCGTCCTGGAACTTGGTGGCGACCAAGGTGCGGATCGAGAATACCCGCAGCGCATCGTGCACCGACAGGGTGCCTTCGGCGCTGTTCTTGCGTCCGTTGAACGGGTAGGTGTCCGGGCCGCGTTGGCACTGGGCGTTGAGGTTGATGCGCCCGACCTGGTTGGCGAAGGTGTCGACCAGCTCGCCGATGGTCTGCGGGTCGTTGCCGAACAGGCTCAACTGCTGGCCATAGTCGGAATCCAGCACGTAGTCGATCACGGTGTGCAGGTCGCGGTACGGCACCACGGGCACGACCGGACCGAACTGTTCTTCATGGTAGACACGCATGGCGGCGGTCACGGGATAGAGCAGGGCGGGATAGAAGAACGAGCCACGGCTTTGGCCGCCGCCGGGGTTGATCACCTGCGCGCCATGGGCCTTGGCATCGCTCACCAGGCCATTGAGGTAGTCGACCTTGCCAGGTTCAGGCAGCGGCGTCAGGGCCACGCCTGGCGCCCAGGGCATGCCGGGCTTGAGGGCGGCCAGCTTGTGCTGGAATTTTTCCAGGAAGGGCTCGACCACATCCTCGTGGACGAACAGGATCTTCAGGGCCGTGCAGCGCTGGCCGTTGAACGACAGCGCACCGGTCACGGCCTCGTCCACGGCGTTGTCCAGGTCCACCTGCGGCAGGACGATGCCGGGATTCTTCGCATCAAGGCCCAAGGCCGCACGCAGGCGGTGCGGTCGTGGGTGCAGTTTCTTCAGGTCGCTGGCGGCCTTGTGGGTGCCGATGAAGGCGAAGACATCGACCTTGCCGCTGGCCATCAGCGCGCTGACCGTCTCGCGGCCGCGACCGTAGATGACGTTGATCACCCCCGGCGGGAAGCTGTCGCGGAAGGCTTCGAGCAGGGGGCGGATCAGCAGCACGCCGAACTTGGCGGGCTTGAACACCACTGTGTTGCCCATGATCAGCGCCGGAATCAGGGTGGTGAAGGTTTCGTTCAGCGGGTAGTTGTAAGGCCCCATGCACAGCGCCACGCCCAGTGGCGCGCGGCGGATCTGGCCGAGGGTGCCCTGTTCGAGCTCGAAGCGGCTGGAGCGACGGTCCAGATCCTTCAAGGCGTTGATGGTGTCGACGATGTAGTCGCAGGTGCGGTCGAACTCTTTTTCCGAGTCCTTGAGGTTCTTGCCGATCTCCCACATCAGCAGCTTGACCACCGCGCCGCGCTGCTCGCGCATGCGCGCCAGGAAGCCCTCGACATGCTGGATGCGCTCGGCCACGCGCATGTTCGGCCAGGCGCCGCGGCCTTTGTCGTAGGCCTGAACGGCGGCATCGAGCGCGGTGAGCGCAGTGTCGGCGTCGAGCAAGGGGGCGCTGCCGAGCACCACCTGGCGTTCGCCGTCGCTGTGCTTGAGCCAGACTGGACTGCGGACGGTGGCCAGTGGCCCTTGCCACTGCCTGAGTTCGCCGCCTACGAGGTAGTCGCGTTGTTCCAGCGGCTCGCCCAGACGCCAGGTGTCGGGAATGTCTTCAGGGGCGGGGAAAAGTGCATCGAGCAGACGGTCCATGGTTACTGCGCCTCACGTGGCTGAGCGAATGAAACGTTTCAGCCGAGCATGCACCGGCTGCCACAAAGTTTCCAGTGTGGCCCAACATCGGTGAAGGCGCGCTGCTGGTGATCACGCGCGGGTGTTCGCGGCGCCGACCTGCTGCCCAGCTCGGCAGCAGGTCGGCGCCTGCGATCAGCTTTGCTCGATCGGGCGGTCCAGCAGATTGATCGCCGGTTGGGCCAGGACCCGCCGTCGGTAGTACCGGTCCTGGTCCTGCCGTTCCAGGCGCCGCCAGGTCTCGGTGCGGGTGTGGGGCAGGCCGTCCAGGTAACGGTCGCTTTCGAGCAGTTCGCGCAGATCGCGGCGCCAGGCCAGTGGCAGCCGCGACCAAATGCCCAACTGGGCGTCGTTCGCTTCGGCCAGCAATTCCTCGTAATCGCTGTCCGGCACCAGCAGGTCGATGCCTGTGGCGCTGTAGAAGGCGTCGATCTGTTCGGCAGCGACCGCGCTGAGGGTTTCGCTTTCCAGGCGCAGGGTGCGCGCGATCCGGTCGGGCAGGGCGAAGGCCGGCGGTAGCGTTTGCAGCGGATTGCGGGAAAAGTCCAGCAGCAGCGGATCGAGCAGATGCTGCAAGCCCGTAGGCAGCGTCGACAGCAGGCAATTGTCCATGTACAGCGTGCGGATCTGTACGTGGCGGGACAGGTCGGGGGCGCGGGTCAGCGGGCAGTCGGAGAAGTCCACCACGCGCAGGTTGAGGTAGCGGTCGAAGTCTGCTTGCTGAGCGGGGTCCCAGGTGATCGGATTGCGGTCCATTTCCAGCCAGACCAGCGCCTCTGGCCGGGTCAGCCGTGGCACGCGGGAGAAGCCGCAACCCCGTAGCTTCAGGCGTTGCAGCGCCGGAAAGCGCTGCAGCCAGTGCTCGGGCAGGCGGCTGAGGGCGGCGCTGTGGGTCAGGTCCAGCTCGGTGATGTGGCGAAAATCGTCCGGCAGGACCAGGCTTTCCAGGCTCGCGTTGTCCAGGCCGATGCCGGAAAGGTCCAGCACGTGCTGGGCAGTACCGTCGATCAGCCTGACGATCGAACTGCCGCGCTGGGCGTCGACGATGCGCTGCATGGCTCGCTGGCGCCGGGCCGAGGTGCCAGCCCAACTGCTCAGTTGCGCCTGCAGGTCGCGCAGGCGGGCCTCCAGGCGCGCCACTTCGATCTCAGGTACACGCAGCGCGGCCTGCCAGTCGCGCAGGGTCCGTTGGGCGTCTTCCAGGCTGGCCAACGGGTACAGCCGCCGCAAGCGTGAGGCCAGCGAATGGTGAGAGAAATCGTCAGGTCGCTGCGGCGTCGGGTCCAGGCCGCCCAGCAGGCGTAGTCGGCTGCGCCAACCTGGGTGCTCGGGGGCGAGCAGACGCTGCCTGAAGGTGCCTCGGGCAGTGCCGATCAGTGTGCGCAAGCGTACACGCAGCGCATCTGCACCGCCTTGGGCGAGCGTCGTGCCCAACTCCTGCGGCAGGGTCCACAGCAACGCTTGGAGCAGGTCGTGGCTGACCCTGCCCGGTGCTGGGCGTTCGCCCAGGTCGGCCTCGTAGCCCGTCGCCGACTTGATCAGGCGCAGCCGGCGCGGTGCCAAGGGCACGCCGCACTCGCGCAGCAGCGCACCGTGCGGGCTGGCAGCGCGCAACGCCAGGTGCAGGTCCTGCGGCCAGTCCGGCAGGCGGGTCAGGCTGGCGAACAGCAGGCGCTCGCTGGATTCCCCCGCCAGGATGGGCAGGTGTAAACCTTCCAGGCCACGCGCCAGCGGCAGCTCGCAGCGCAGCCGGTCGAGTGCCTGTCGTAGCGACGGGGGCAGGGTATCGGTGCTGCGCCACAGGGCACGTTCTTCGGCCGGTAGGGCGTTCACCAGCCGCCGCGCCAGGGGGGCGGGCACGTCGGGATAGCGGTCCAGCAGACGCGCGGTATCGGTATCGATGGTCACAGCGCCATAGCGCTCGGCGATGGCGTCTACCCAGGCCTGTGCCGTCTGGCCGGGCAGATCGGCTGCCACGTCTCGCGCGATCTTCAGGCGCTCCAGGGTGTCGGCCAGCAACGGCGGTGTTGGCAGGTTGTTGAGGTGGATCTCACGCAACGCAGTGCTGTTCAGCCCGGTAATGTCCAAGGCCATGAGCGCCTCGGCTGCGCTGATATCGGCCAAGGCTGGACCCAGCCGCTGTACCAGCTTGTGTACATCCCACGCCTGCGGCTGTTCATGCTCGACGCGCCAGGCGCCGTCGCCGTTGTGCTCAAACAAGGGGGCGTAGGCGTGCGCGTCGTCTGGGTGGACCAGGCGCCAACGTTGCAGGACCGGGTCCAGGCGCTGCTCGTACAGCTGGCCATCGAGGCGGATGAAGTGGCGTCCCTGGTCGACGAACTGACCTCGGGCATTGGCGGGCAGCGCTTGCGGCAGTTCGACCTGACTGCGGTAGCCCGTCAGGTCGGGCAACCACAGGCGCTGTGTGCCATCGGCCAGCTCGACGGGCATCAAGCGCTCCATCAGCGGTGTGCTGGCGAGCTTGCCGGCCACGGCACCGGCAGCGCCGAGTCCGGCGATCAGCGCCAGGTTCAGGCCAGTGGTTTCCAGGTGCTGCAAGGCTTCTCGGCGATCGCCCACGCTCCAGGCCTGGTAACCGGTGTATACCTCGTCGAGCAACTGATACGCGGTGACCAGCAGCATCAGGCCGCCCACTGCCGGGACGAAGAATCCAGCGGCCATCAGCGCGTTGAGGCCCAGGCTCTGCCACAGCGCCAGGCGATGTTTACGCGCCTGCTCGTCGGCTTCGGCGGTGGGCACGGCGAGCAGGCGCGCTTCGGCTTTGAGCCGCGCCACATGGTCGTCGAAGAGGAAGTCGAACAGCGATGTGTCGATGCCCAGCACACGCAGGTGCAGATCGGCGTCGGCGGCCAGGCTCCAGGCCTGGTCCATGCCACTGTGCCCACTGTCGAGGTTCTGCTGTGCGCGGTCGAGCAAAGCGCCCCACTGGGCTTTGTCGACGTAGGCGCTGAACGCCTGGCGTGAGGCCGGTGCCAGCAAGGCCTGTTGCAGGTGCGTGCGCACCGCCTCGAGGCCGTCGAACTGACGCAGCATCGTTTCGTGACCGGGCAGGTAGAGCAGCAGGCCGGCATCGCCCGCATCGATCAGCAACGCCTCGTGCAGCCTCACACCGAACAGCTCCAGTTGCTGGCAGGTGATCCCGTGCTGTCCGTCGATCAGTCGCTGCACGGCGTCCAGTGCAGCGCCGCTGATCTGGTGCCGCACATGAGCCAGGTCGGCGCTGGCGCGCAGGCTGTGCTGGTACAGGGCAATGGCGGCGGGGCGAACCGCAGGTGCGGCGAAGTGGCTGTCCAAGTGCGCCTGATACTGCCCGCCCAGGTCGAGGCGTCGGCACGTGTCGGCGAAATCGGCGGGGGACAAGGGCAACGCCGTGATCTCGAACTGCTCGGAGTGCAACGGGATGTCCACCAGGGTTTCACTGTCGCCCAGGGTGGTTTTACCGATGACCGTGACCGGCCGGCATGTGGCATGGCCTTCGAGCGCCAGGGCGCTGTCGGCGCTGAAGCTGACGTCGTCGGCGAAATTATGCAGTGCCGCTTCCAGCAGCGAACGGCGCTCATGGGTGGTGACGTAGACGTCGTGGGTGAACAGATGATGCAACCAGATCAGTTCCGTGCTGCGCAAAGGGGCCGCGAACTGGTGTTCCTCGCGCAGACGCTCGCCGAGTCGAGGTTCGGCGAAGGCGCTGATCTGCTCCAGGCCGGTCAACGCTTCGGCCAGTCGATGGCGCGCAGCGTCCAGGCGCGACTGGCTTGACAGCAGCGCTTCGCGCAAAGCAGGCGCTGCGTTGGCGAACCAGTCGGCCTCGGCGCCAGGTTCGCCCTGGGGCGGTGTGAGGCATGCGCCCAGGGCCTGCCAGTGGGCCGCGTGCAGCGTCGCGGCCCAGGCGGGCAGCCGGGCGGCGAGGAAGTGCTGGTGGGGATGGGTAGCGCTCGAAGGCATGGGCCGGTCTCCTGTTCGGGAAGGCCACAGGAGACGCCACGCCCAGCGACGCGCGGTGGTAGATAGAGGGCACCCGCCTCAGCGATCCCCCAGCCCGGCGTAGCCCACTCGCTCGACGCCTGACAGGTGCTGGTCCAGCAGTTGCACCAGCGATTCGCCCGGTGGCAGATAGGCGTCGCCGAAGTCATGCCTGTCCAGCGCACTGGGATGCGTCACCACCTCCAGCACGCCGTGGCTCGGCGCCAGACCGTGCTTGAGGTCCAGTGGCGTGCAGACATGGTCGGCGGTCACCGCGCACAGCTGTTTCAGGCGGCGGTTGAGCAGGGTCTTGAACACCCGCTTGAGCGGGCCGATGTTGGCGCCGATGTTGCGCGCCAGGCGCACTGGCACGCCCTGCTCGCGGGCGAAGCGCGCCACCACGTCGCCGACCGGCCAGATATTGTGCACGTGCTGGTGCGAATCCAGGTGACTGGGCCTGACGCCATGGGCCAGACAGCGTTGCCACTGGGCATCGAGCTCCTGGCGCACGGCCTCGCGCTCACCGGGTGACAGGCTCAGGGTGCGCTGGCGCAGTTGCAGGTCGAACCCGCCCTGGGCATCGCACAGCCGCCGTTCGGCGCGAATCGCCCGGCTCAAGGGCGAGCCGTAGGTGAGGTTGACGTGCAGGCCGATGCGCCCGGCGAGCGTGGGTTGTTGCGCCAGTTCGCACGCCGCCTCGAAGGCCGGCATGTTGGCCATCAGCGTCGCCGAACTGATCAGCCCGGTCTGGAAGGCCCGGACGATGACGGCGTTGACTTCGTCGTCCAGGCCGAAATCGTCAGCGTTGACTATGACCCGCAATGGCATCGGCGCGCTCCTGTGCTGGGGGGGAAGGGGTGTCGGGTTTACGCCGGCGCTTGAGCCAGCGCCAGGCGCGCAGGGCCAGGCCCAGGGCGATGCCGTCGAGGCGCCAGCTGTAGCAGCTCAGGCGCCATTGCTCGAGTTGTCCGGTCTGGCGTTCGTGCAGTTGGTGGCTGGAGTTCTCCAGGCTCACCCGCGACGCGTCGACCCAGCTCCAGCCGTCGTCCAGGCCCCAGTGAATCCACTCTTCGAGCAGCACCCGGCCGCTGCCCAGGTCGCGCTGTTCGGGGACGAAGGCCAGGTTGTAGTCATACACCCGGCCCCGTTCGAGCAGGCCCAGGCGATAGCTGATGCAGCGCCCGTCCAGTTCCAGCAGCACCAGGCACACCAGGCCCTCGGCGGCCAGCGCCGTGAAGGCCTGGTACATCCATTGGCGGCGCAGGGGGCCACTGAAGATGCCCACCTCGTCATCGCCTTTCCAACTGGCCGCCTCGACGGCGCTCACCGCATCGAGCCAGTGCTCGATGTCAGCGCGCGTCGGCATGATCCGGCGTACCTGTGCGCCGCAGGCGGCGATGCGCTTGCGCGCACGGCGCAGCTTGTAACGCGGGTCGCCGCTGACTTCCTGGCGGTCGGCCTGGCTGATACGGTGCACCGGCACGCGGCAGGTCAGGCGGCGCTCGAAGGTCGAGCTGGCGGCTGCCCACTGTTGCAGCCAGTCGCTGTCGCCGTCGGGCACTTCGCTCAGTTGCAGCAGGGCGTGCGGCAGCCTGCCACGGATGGCCTTGAGTACCGCACCGGCGTGGCTGACCGGCAGGTCCAGCAGCAGGGCGATCCGGTCGCTCAGCGGATGGCCCAGGTGGCGCACCACCGGCACGTTCAACGGCCCCAGCGGCTGGCGTTCGCGTACCAGGGGCAGGCACAGGCACAGGCGTCCGTCCAAGTGGCCAAGCAACACCTGCAACTGCTGCCCCGGCTGCAAAGCCGCTTCGGCGGCGCGCAGCCAGCCCAGGTGATTGAAGGGCGTGCTGGCGGCCACGCGCTGGCGCAGCGCTTCGTAGCCGGCCGCCGGAAAGCTCGGGGTGCACAGCGAGGCGCACCAACTCAATTGCAGGGCCACCGCTCAGGACGCCGTGGCCGTGGTGTGTTGCGCGGCGTGCTTGCGCAGCGGCGCCAGGCGCGAGTCGCGATAGCGGCTTTCGCGGAAGAACTTCCAGCGCCCGAACAGGCAGTAGACATGCATGATGCGACCTTGCTCCTGATAGCCCATGCGCAGGTGCAGCTTGAGCGCCGGGATGTTGTGTTGTTCGCAGACGTCCACCACGGTCGTGCAGCCCTGCGCGGCCATGGCTTGCCACAGCGCCACCTGCAGGTCCACCGACAGTCGCGTGCCCCAGTAACGACGGATCAGTTCGCCGCCGAACTCGAAGAACTCGCCCGGGCCTACCGGGAACCAGCAGCCGTAGTAATGGCGGTCGTGGTAATGCCGGGCGCTGCCCCAGATGAAGGCGACCGCATCGCCTTCGTCGTCGAGGAACATCAGCCCGGTATGGCCTTCGCCGGCCAGTTCGCGCATGGTCTCGACGCGGTCGCCGAAATACCGGGCGAAAGCCCTGACGTTGGTCATGCTGATGTTTTCCAGGCGCAGTGGCGGGTAGGGCTTGAGCCGGTGCGGCGGCACGGGAGCCTGCAGGTCGCGCTGCATCCACAACAGTTCCCAATGATAGAAAACGTAGCGCCGCCAGGCGCTGGCTAGGGTGTTGCGCAGGCCCTTGCGCTGGATGCGTTCGCGGATCTTGCTCAGTGCACGCATGCTTCCTCCGGTGGGTGACGGCTCGTCCAGCGTCTTACGACGCGTTCCAGGTCAGGGCGAACAGCGTCTGCCCTGGCAGTTGAAAACTCAGGCGCCCCTGGCGGCAGTCGAAACGGCCGACGCGCGGGCGATTGTCGGGGCCGAACAGCTCCAACTGCCCGCTGGGGCAGCGCTCCAGGGACAGTTCGACCTGTTGCTGCCGGTCGGCCTTGTTCACCCCCAGCAGGCTGCGCTGGCGACCGTCGGCCATGGCCAGGGCGTCGACCTCGAAGGCGTCGTTGTCCAAGGCCAGCACCTGGGTCAGCCAGTGGCGCTGGATGAACTGCTGGGCCAGGCCCACCGGCTTGAGCTCGAAGCGCGTTTCACCGAGCACACGGACCATGCCCTTGGGCCACTGCGGCTCGTCGGCGACGTGAAACCAGTTGAGCATGTCCAGCAGGCCGTCGGACGAGGCGTTGATCACCACCGAGGCCCACCACAGGCCGGCGTAGTGGGTGTTCTGCTCGTAGGGGCTGAGGGTCGAGCCGCTGGACAGGTTGGTCTGGTCGATCAGTAGCGCCTTGCGCGGTCGACCCTGGGCGTCGAGGCCGACCAGGTCGGCGGCCTGGCGCACACTGTCGCGGTAGCTGCGGGTGGCCAGCAGGTCGCGCACCATCCACTCATGCCAGGCCAGGGCGTCGATCTGCGCGCCTTGTTCCTCCAGCAGGCGGCGCGCCCAGTCCAGGCCGCGGCGCTGCTGACTGGCGCGGGTGAACGGCCCGCCGATCAGGCGCGAGGAGGCGGGCATGGCGATGCGCACGCCCGCTTCGCGAGCGCCAGGCCAGGCGCGCACGCGTGCGGCCATGGCGCTGAAGAAATCGCGGTAGCTGGCGTAGTCGCGATAGTTGAGGTTGGGCTCGTCGGCGAAGGCCAGGTAGTGCAGGCCCTTGCCGCCCAGCCGCGCGGTGGCGGCCAGCCAGGCCTGCAAACCGTCGTGGCTGGTGCGGTCGGCCGCCAGGTCGGCGCGCCGGCCGGTACCGGCCAGCAGGGTGATGTCCTGGCCAATGGCGAAACGCTCTTGATACAGGCGCCGCCAGGCGTCCTCGTAATCGGGCTGGCGCGCCAGCACGTCCATTAAACTGTAGTAGCCGGCCGCCTGCGGGCGCAGCGCATCGAGCACGGCGAAACTGGACGGCGGTGGCAGGACATAGGGCAGGTTCAGCCCCAGCAGCGGCGTGCGTCCGATCACCTTGGCCTGTAGGCGCAGGTGCACTTGACCGGGCAGGTCGGGCACGTCGCTCAGGTCCTCGGTGCGCTGGGCGAACAGGTTGGCGCTGCCGTCGAGCCAGAACGCCGCCTTACCGCGCCCTTGCAGGCGCAAGCGCCAGGTTTCGTCGCGGCGACTGGGCGGCAGCGCTTGCTGGTCGAACTGCCAGTAGGCCGAGTAAGGCTTGAGCGTCAGGTTCACCTGCTGGCCATCGCTCAGGCGCTGGGCCCAGAGGCCGCGCACGCCGCCGTGGTACTTGCCGGCCAGGGTGGCCCGTTCGCCCGCCTTGACCCGGAAGTACAGGGTCACGTCCGGCCCGACCTCGGCGCTGAAGTGCACCTTGGCCGGGGCGAATTGCGCGCCGGTGCTGTCCGCGTGCTCGGCCTGGTAATCGCGAAAACTGTAGCCCGGCACTTCCAGACGGTACGGTCCGGCGCCGGGCGTCAGCGGCCAGCGCTGCTCGCCATGCACCTCGGCGGCGGCGATGCGGCGCTCGCCGCGCAGTTGCCCGTGGCCGTCGAGCAGGTACAGGTGCTCGCTGTTGGCATCGGCCTGCCAGGCTGGGCGCCAGCGCACCAGCAGGGTGTCTTCGGCGCTCGGTTGCAGGTACAGGCTGCCGTCGCGGAGGTCGCCCCACTGCAGCTCGGCGGCCTGGAGCCATGGCGCACCCAGGACCATCAGCAGCAGCCAGCGCTTCATGCCGGCCTCCGTTGCAGCAACTGGCGCAATGGGATGCAGTCGCTGGGCAGCATGATCAGGGTGTGCCACAGCGGCACGCCGCTGAGCCGGCAGTACAGCACCAGCATGGCCAGGGTCACCGCCAGGTAGGCGATGGAGGACGCCGCGGCCGCGCCGACGATGCCCCAGTGAGGAATCAGCAGCAGGTTGAGCAGCAGGTTGAGCGCAGCGCCGGCCGCCATCATCAGCGACACCGCGCCAGGGCGGTTCTTGCCCAGCAGGTCCAGGCGCAGGATGCTCGCGTAGCACAGCCCCAGCAGGCCCGGCAGCAAGGCCAGCAGCGCCGGATAAGCCGGCTGGTAGGCGATGCCGAACAAGGTGACGATCAGCCAGTCGCCGATCAGCGCCATGCCCAGGCAGGCACCGAGCATCACCGTGGCGGTCAGGCGCAGGGCCAGCGGCGTCAGCTTTTCCATGCCGGCGTCCTGTTGCAGCAGGCGTTTCATCAGTGGCGTGGTGACCGCCTCGGGCACGATCAACAGCAGTTCGGCAGCGGCGCTGGCCATGGCGTAATGGCCCAGTGCGGTGCTGCCGAGCAGGGCGCCGATGAACAGGTAGTCGGCGCGCAGGATCAGTTGCTGACAGAGCAGGTCCGGGTGGCTCTTGGCGCTGTAGGCGAGCAGTTCGCGCTGGCCGCTGCGGTCCCAGCGCAGGCGCAAGGGGTGCTGGCGGCGCAGCCACCACAGGCCGAGCACCAGCACCAGCGCGAGGCCGGCCAGCCAGCTGATCAGCGCCGCCTCGAGCGCCTGTTCGCGCCACATCCAGAACAGCCCGAGAAACAGCAGCAGCGGCGCCAGCGATTCGCTCAGGCGCAGCAGGTTGAAGGCGCCGACGTCGCCGCTGGCGTTGTGCAGGGTCAGCAGCCCGCTCTTGAGTACCGTCATCGGCACCGCCAGCAGCAACAGCCAGGCCAGCAGGCCCAGTTGCAGGGTGATGTCCAGCTCGCCGCCGAATGTGCGCACCAGCGCCACGCAGGCCAAGGTCAGCAGGCCAGCCAGCAGGCAGCCGTAGATCAGCACCTGGGCCAGCAGCAGGCCCATGTCGCGCTGCTTGGCCGCCTGGTAACCCAGGGCACTGTTCAAGCCGCCGCTGGTGGCGGCGCTGATCAGGTCGGGCAGGGTGCTGAGCAGGGCGAACAGGCCGCGCTCGCTGGGGCCGAGGATCCGCGCCAGCAACACATTGCGCAGCAGGCGCAGGGCGATCATCGCCAGCTTGGTGCCCATGCTCAGCGCCAGGTGGCGCAGGTAGTGGTTGCGGCTCATGGGCGGCTGCCCCGGGCGATACGCCAGCCCAGCAGCGAAGGGTGGCTGGCGCTGCGCTGACTGACGCCGATGCGTGGCAGCGCCAGGGCATCGTCCCGGCCCTGGCAGATGCCGGGGCGGGTGCTCAGGGCAAAGGGGTAGTGGTGGGCGGCGATGCGCGCGCGTACGCGTGGGTCATGGTCGCCATTGGGGTAGCAGTACACCGGCAGCGGCTGGCGACAGCCTTGCTGCAAGGCGTGGTGGCTGCGCTGGATCTCCGCGTTCAGGCCGTTGTCGTCCAGGCCCGGCAGCAGCGCATGGCTGGCTCCGTGGGGGCCGAAGCGCACCAGGCCGGACGCTTCCAGTTGGCGTACTTGATGCCAGTCCATGGCCTGGGGCAGGGCGTCTGCGGGGCAGGCGTCGGTCAACTGCAGCAGGGTCGCTGAATCGAGGGTCTTGAGGCTTTGCAGGTAATGCGCCAGGGCCAGGCTGCGCGCGGGCGTCTGCTCGGCCAGCGCCGCAGCGGGCGGCAGCGGGCGGCCGAGATCGTGCAACGCGTCGATGAGGGCGCGTCGGGTGGGTTCGCCATGGCTGCCCCACAGGGTTTCGCCGACGCTCTCCCACCAGAAGCGCTGGCGGCTGCCGATGTAGTCGGTGGACAGGAAGATGCTCGCCGGGGTCTGGTACTGGTGCAGCAAGGCGAAGGCGTGGCTGGCGTTGTCGCGCCAGCCGTCATCGAAGGTCAGGGCGAGTTTCGGGCGCTGGTCTTCGCGTGGGCGGCCGTGAGGCTGCAGCAGGTCCATGAGCCCGACGCAGTCGAAGTGTCGTGGCAGCCAGCGCAGCAGGCGCTCGAAGGCGCGCGGACCGACGCACAGCTCGTTGCGGTGAGGCAGCGCCGCACTGGCGTCATCGGCCAGTACCCGGTGCAGCATCAGGATCACCCCGGCGCCGCGCAATTCGGCGCGCCCTTGGGGCGATCTGAGGTAGAGCCAGCCACTGGCCTGTTTGATCCGGGTCTTGATCGGCATGTCCATCGCTCATCGATTCTGGTCGGGGTTCCACTGCTTGTAGCTGTGCCCGCGCAGGAATTGCCACAGGCCCACGCACATGCCGGCCAGGGTCACCAGCACGAACGACGCCAGGCGCAGCACTTTGGGCGGGCGCGCCGCGGGGTACAGCAGGCCCGCCAGCGCCGCGCCGTAGCCCAGCACCTGCAGCGCGAGGGTCAGTTGGTAGAAGGGCGATTGGCCGATCAGGCACAGGTTGGCCAGCAGCAGCGGCAGCAGCAACACCGGCGCCAGGCGGCGGATCAGCTTGTGGCTGATCAGGGCGATGGCGTACAGGCCGTGGCGCAGGGGATTGAGCAGTTCGCGGCGCGCAGCCAGGCTCTGCAGACCGCCGACGGTGACTCGCTGGCGACGGCGGAACTGCTTGTCGGCCTCGTCGACGCCCTGGTCGAGGACGATCGCCTGCGCCACGTAGACGATGCGTTTGCCCGCCACCGGCGCACAGGTGCTGATGTGGAAGTCGTCGTTGACCTGCGGCGGGATCGGTTGGAACAGCGCGCGACGCAGGGCCAGCAGTGCGCCGTCGGCCGAAACCATGCAGCCGGTGCGGTTTTCCACCTTACGCACCCACGCCTCGTAGTGGCGGTACAGGCTGTCGCCCAGGCTCAGGCCTTTGCCGGGGTCGGGGATGATCATGTGCCCGGCGCTGGCACCTACGTCAGCATCGGCGAAGGGCGCCAGCAGCAGACCCAGGGTGTTGCCGGCCCATTGATTGTCGGCATCGGTGAAGACCAGGATGTCGCCCCGACAGTGCGCCACCGCCGCGTTCAGCGCGCCGGGTTTGCCCAGGCGCGGCAGGTCGAGCACCTGCACCCGGGGGTCGTTCAAGGCCCGCGCCAGCGCCACGGTCTGGTCGCTGGAACCGTCGCTGGCCACCAGCACCTGCAACTCGGCGGCCTGGTAATCCTGGTTCAGCACGCTGTTGAGCTTGGCCTGGATATGGCGTTGCTCGTTGTGTGCGGCGATCACCACGCTGACCCGTTGCGCGGGCAGCGCTGCGCGCCTGCGGCTGGGGAACAACGGCGCGGCCAGCGACAGCAGCAGCGGATAGCCGACCCAGGCGTACAGGGGCAGCGACAGGCACAGCCAGAAGATGAACTCAGCCACGGGCGGGCCTCCTTGCGCTGCGGTTGAGCAGACTGAGCACGAAGGCCGCGCCGGCGATGTGCAGGCGCAGCCAGTGCAGAATAAAGAGTTGCAGGGTGAACAGCGCATCGCGCTGGCGCAGGCTCTGGCGCACCGCCAGGGCCACGGCGGGTAGGGCGCCGCCAAGCAGCAACCCCAGGGCCAGGCCGGCGAACCCGCACAGCAGCGCCGAGAGCGCGAGCGCGTCGATCAACCACACGCCCAGCGACAGCAGCGGAAAGCGCAGCAACCGTAAGCTGGCGCCGTGGCTGCGCAACAGTTGCAGGTGACTGCCCTGGCGCCACAGCTCCTTGCCCAGCCATTCGCCCCAACTGCCCTCGAAGCCCCAATGCAGCACCGTCGGTTGGCACACCAGGCGCAGCCGCGCCCCAGCCTCGTGCAGACGCAGGGTGAAGTCCTTGTCCTCACCGGTGCGCAGGGCCTCGTCGAAGCCGCCCACCTGGACGAACCAGGTGCGGCGCATGAGCAGATTCGGCGTCGGCAGCCAAGTGTGCGACTGCACCGGCTGGCCGCCGCGCAGGGTACGGCGTTGCCAGGCGTGGGCGAACCACGGCGCCTGGCCTGGGGTGGCGCAGTCGAGGGCGAAGACGTCGCCGCGCTCCTGCTGGTGCAGGTCCATCAGCAAGGCCAGCCAGTTGGCGGGCACCTCGATGTCGGCGTCGACGAACGCCAGCCACTCGCCACGGCTGACCTCGGCGCCGCGGTTGCGCAGTGTGCCGATGGACACGCCCGGCAGGCTCAGCACCTGCGCGCCATGGCGGCGGGCGATGGCCGGTCCGTTGTCGCGCGAACCGTTGTCGACCACGATCAGCTCGCACTCCAGCCCCGCGAAACGCGCGGCCTGGCGCGCGGCATCCAAGGTCCGGCCAATGTGCCGGGCTTCGTCGAACATGGGGATGACGATGCTGACCACACTCATGCCTTGGCCTCCGCCAGCTGGGGTTCACGGGCCTGGCGCAGCAGCACACTGGACAGCGCCAGCATCATCCACAGGTACTTGTGGCTGGGCGCGCTGAGGAACATCAGGAACAGCCCGATGGCCAGCATGCACATGGTCAGGTGGGTCATCAGGTCGGCGCGCGCCACATCGCCCGTCGCGCGCCAGGCCGCGCGGGCCTGCCAGAAATTGCGCAGGGCCAGGGCGATCATGCCGACGAAGGCCAGTCCGGCCGGTACGCCGGTTTCGCTGAACAGCTCCAGATAGGTGTTGTGGGCGCGGCGGTAGAGGTCGGTGGTCTTGCTGTTCTCCGGGGCGAAGGCCTTGGAGAAGCCGGTGTCGGCGTAGTGCAGCGGGAAGGTGCCGGGGCCGGTGCCGAGCAATGGGCTGTGGCTGATCATGCGCTGGCCGACCACCAGGTAAGAGGAACGCCGCCCCAGGGACTCGTCCTGGTGCGCGTTGACCCCGGACTTGAGCAGCATCAGCGACTCGATGCGCTCGGCGTAGCCCGCCGGCATCAGCGCTGCGCCCAGCGGCAGCACCACGGCGATACCGAGCAGGGCGAAGCCCAGGTGTCGGGGGCGGATGCGGGTGAGCTGTTCGCGGTAGTTGTAGAGCACGATGCCCAGGCTGATCAGCAGTACCACCAGTCCCGAGCGCGACTCGGTCTTGGTCATGCCCACCAGCAGCAGTACGCAGCAGCCAGCCCAGAACAGCTTGAGCAGGATCTGCCGGGTCTTGATCGTCAGCCACAGCCCCAGCGGCATGGCGATGGTGATCAGCAGGGCGAAGGCGTTGGGATCGAGCATGGCCGAGGCACGGCCTTGCTCCTGGTATTTGGTGGAGAAGATGGCGAACAGGCAGGTGACGCAGACGCTGACGGTGATCAGCCTGGCCAGCATCGGCAGGTTGAGGTCACGGCCCACCAGCAAGGTGATGACGAACACGATCAGCCCCACCAGTAGTTCGCGCAGGTGTACCAACGACAGGGCCAGGCTGTCGCTGGTCCACAGGCTCAGCAGGTACAGGGCCATGAACGGCAGCAGCAGGCGCCATTGATTGCTGCGCAGGCGCTCGCCCGGCAGTTGGCGCACCGCCAGTTGCAGGGTGAGGATCAGCACCAGGCCCAGGCCGATCAGCTTGGCCCCGGAGACCAGGCTGTCCTTGAGCAAACCTTCCAGCGGTACCAGCGCCGCGATGGCCAGCAGACCCCAGGCGGGCTTGCGGTACAGCACCAGCGCACCGGCCAGGCCGACCACGGCGCCCGGGGCGAGGAAGGGGTAGGGGCTGGCCAGCAAGCCGAGCGACAGCAGGGCCGCCAGGCCCACCAGCGACAGTGGCACGATCATGCGACGACCTCCTGGGTGGCACCCCGGTACACCAAGGCCCAGTGCTGGGCCAGGGTGGGCAGGTGATGGCGCTCGCGTTGGGTCTGGCGGGCGCGGGCGACCAGTTCCTCGGCCTGCTGCGGGTCGTCCAGCAGGGCGTGCAGGTGAGCGCCCAGTTCCTCGACCGCGAGCGGCGCGGCGAGCAGGCCGCTGCGCCCGTGCTCGATCACGTCTGGGATGCCGCCGACGCCGAACGCCACCACCGGTACGCCGTCCTGCATGGCTTCGAGCAGGATCATCGGCGTGCCTTCGGTGCGCGAGCTGATCACCAGGGCATCCAGGCGCTGCATCCAGGCCTGCATGTCGTGCTGGAAACCGGGCAGGGTGATGCGTTCGCCGAGCCCGGCTGCGTCGATGCGTGCCTGCAAGACAGTGCGCTCCGGGCCTTCGCCGAGCATCACCGCGTGCACGTGCGGCTGGCGTTGGCACAGCGGGATCAGCGCGTCGAGGAACAGGTCCGGGCCTTTCTCGCTGGACAGCCGGCCGACGTAGCCTGCCAGCCAGTGACCCGTGCGCGCGCTGTGTCCATGCGCTTGGACCCGCTCCTGGGGCGCGCCCGCGCCGACGGGCTCCGGCAGGCCGTTGGGGATCACTTGAATCTTGCTGGCGGCCACCCCGGCCTGGCGGTGAATGCGGGCGATGCTCTGGGCCACGCATACCACGGTGATGACCGTCGGCGTGCGGCACAGTTGCAGACTCAGCCAGGTGTAGAAGCGCTGCTTGCGGCTGCGCGGGGTGAAGCCGTGCTGGGTGGTCACCAAGGGCAAGCGCCAAACTGTGGCCGCCAGCCAGCCGAACAGCAGCCCCTTGAAATTGTGGCTATTGAGCAACGGCCGGGCGCCGCGCTGCGTCGACACCACCCTGAGCACCTCGCCCAGGCCGTTGCACACCTGGCACTGGATACCGGCCTGGCGAAAGCGCGCCAGCAAGGCGTCCGGCGCGCCGAGGAACAGCACCTGGTGCCTGCCAGGGGTGGCCAGGCAGTGGTCCAGGAGCATGCGCTCGGCGCCGTAGAACCCGCCGCTGCCGAGCAGGTGCAGGATCGGCCGGCCAGCGGCGGGCAGGGCGGCGTTCAATGCCGCACCCAATGCAGCAGGCGCGGCAACGACCAGCCTTTATGCGGATTGGGCTGCGCCGGGTTCTGGTCGTTGATCACCAGCAGCACCGGCAGGTTCAGCGCCTGGCCGATCTGCGCCGGGTGCTTGAAGCGGTGGTCGAAGAACTCTTTGACGTAGACCAGGGCAATGGCCAGCAACAGCCCGGTGACCAGACCGAACGGAATGATCAGCCCCGGTTTGGGGAACGAGGCATTGGCCGGCTCGTAGGGCGCGCTGAGAATCCGCGCATTGGACTGGCTGCCGTCGAGCAGGCCCTGGCCACGGCTTTCCTCGTAGCGCTGGGCATAGGTGGAAAAGGCCTTGTGCAGGGCGTCGATCTCGGTGTCGAGCTGGCGGGTCTTGCTCTGGGTTTCACGCAGTTCGGTGATGCGCTGCTTGTAGTCGGCGATGCGCTGGGTCTTCTGGTCGATCACCTGCTGGGTCACGGCCAGGTCCTGCTGGCGTTCGCGGATGCGGTTCTCGACGATCTTCAGAAATTGCGCGCGCAGTTGGGCGATCTGCTGGCGGGCGATGATCATTTGCTCGGCGCCGGGCTGGAACACCGTGGCGTCGCCATTGTAGCGGGCCAGTTGGGTGGTCAGTTGCTCGCCCAGTTGCTTGATCTCACGGTCTTCGAAGGCGATGTTGTCGACCGTGGTGGTGAAGGTGTAGGGGAAGGCGTAATCGGCCATCTTCGCCTTGCTCGCCGAGGCCAGCGCCGTTTGCAGGTAGTCCAGCCACTGCTGGTTTTCCAACTGGCGATCACGTTGCAGGTTGAGCGCCTGTTCCTCGGTGTTGATCGCGTTGAGGCGGAAGGTGATTTCCTCTTTGGGATCGGACGAGGCCACGGCCGTCAGCAGGCCCAGGCGCTGGCCTTCGAGGTCGTCCAGACGCGCCTGGTAGTGCAGTTTCTTCTGCTCGTAGAAGGTCTCGGGCAATTCGTTGGACTGCAGGTCCTGGCGGTTCTTCAGGAAGTTGTCCAGCAGACGTGCGACGAACAGGGTGCCGACATGGGCGTCGTCGGCGCTGTAGGTGATGGAGATGACGTTGGAGCCGGGCAGGGTTTCCACCTTCAGGTCCTTGACCGCCTGGTCGGTGAGGTCGTCGAGCTGGGTGTCGCGCTCGTCGGCCACGTTCTTGCCCAGCGCCCGTTGCAACGGCTCGATCACAGCATGGCGCAGCGGGTCGATCAGGGTCCGGCGCAGCAGGCCCGGCTCTACCGGATACTGGCCTTCCTGGCGCAACTGGCCGATGGTCTGGCGGATCAGCGTGGGCGAGCGCAGGATGTTGCTTTCGGTCTCCATGTCGGCCAGCGACGGCGGGATGAACTGGTCCGCCTGCTGCGCCAGGGACGAGCTGGTGTCGCTCTGCGACAGCTTCTTGGACTGGACGATGACCTCCGCGGTGATGTCGAAGCTCTGCTTGAGCACCAGCGGCAGGATCAGCGCGATCACCGCGAAGATCAGGAACACCCGTTTCACCAACTGGCGGTTGGCGAAGAAGATGCGGAAGAACTCGTGCACGTAGTTCTCTTTCGGTTGCGTGGTCATGGTGGCTCCGTCCCCGGTCATTGGCCTGATGCCGCGCCATTGGCGGTTGAACTGCGGCGGTCGTTGTTGTCCTTGTTGTCCAGTCGGTAGCCGAAGCTCACGCCGATACCCTGGAACAGGATCACGTCAGCCAGTTGGCGCGACAGCTCGCCGGCGCTGGCCAGAGCGGTCTTGGGCACGTAGAGCATGTCTTCGGGCTGCAGGTAGGCGATGCTCTGGCTCTTGCCCGACAGGGCCTGGTCGACGTCGTACTGGTAAGCCTGCACGGTGTTGCCGGTGCGGCGCATGATCATCACCGAGCCGAGCTTGGCCTTGATCGTCGGGCCGCGGGCCAGGGTCAGCGCTTCGAGCACCGACACCGGACGGCGGATCTCGAACGCCCCAGGCTGGCCGACTTCGCCGAGCACGTAGATTTCGTTGGCGGCGGTGGACTTGAGCAGCACATCCACGCTCATGCGTCCCGGCAACTGCGCGTAGCGCTCGTTGAGGTAGTCGCGCAACTGATTGACGGTCATGCCTTGCAGCGGCACCGAGCCGATTTCCGGGAAGGTCGCGCGGCCGTCGTTGCCCACGGTGATGTCGCGGCTCATGCCGGTGCCCGGATGGGTGAGGGCGTTCTTCAGGTTGATCTCGTCGGTCATGGGGCTGAGCACCCGTACCGTCACCTGGTCGCGGTTGGGCTTGAATACGCGCTTGTCGTTGTAGGCCTGGCGAATGGCGTTCTCGGCGTCGCTCGGGGTCAGGCCTTCGACGCGCACCGAGGCGTTGGTCGAGGGCAGGGTGATGCTGCCGTCGGGCTGCACCAGTTGCTGGCCGTTGAGGCTGCTGGCGGCCATGAAACTCAGGTCCAGGGTGTCACCGGACTGGATGCGGTAGACCCCGGCGGTGCGGTTGCTGACATGGAAGATCACTTCCAGCACGTCCTGCGGGCGCAGCACCTGTTCGCGCCGGGCCACCTCGGTGGCCTGGTTCTCGGTCGGCGGGGCGGTGAGGATCTGCACCGGCATCTGCCGGCCCTGCGGGCTGCTGCAAGCGGCCAGGGCCAGCACGCACAGGGCAATCGTGGGGTATCTCAGGGCGATCATCGTGTGCGTCCTCTCAGAGGTGGTCGTACAGCCACTTGGGCATGTAGTACTTGCGTTGGTTGAACACGCTGCCGATCAGCCGCGCGCCGGCCTGGCCCAGGCGCTGGGCGGCGGCCTGGGCCACTTCGAAGCGGGTGTCCTCGGCGCGCACCACCAGGATCACGCCGTCCACCAGCGGACCGAGGGTCAGGCTGTCGGCGCTGGCGTAGATCGCCTCGCCATCGATCACCACGAAGCGGTACTGGGCGGCGAACTGGCGCAGCAGCACCCGCACTCGCTCCGGGTCCAGGCGTTGGCGGCCGCGTTTGAAGGTGCCTGCCGGCAGCACGTCGAACGGCTGATCGGCCAGGTGCACCACGCAGTCCTGGGCCAGCGGCGGGGTGTCCAGGTCGAATTGCAGGTCGCTGTAGCCGCGCAGTTTGCCCAGCCCCAGTTGCTGGCTGAGGCTGGCGTTGCTGGCGCTGGCGTCGACCAGCAGCACGGCACCGGCGCTCATCTGCGCCAGTTGGCTGGCGAAGGCCAGGGCGCTGGTGCTAGTGCCGGTACCGGTGTTGGCGGCGGTCAGCAGCAGGGTGCGCTGGTCGAGGTCCAGGACGGTGGCGGTGAGGTTGGTCTCGCTCGGGTTGGCGATACGCAGGCTTCTAGAAGTGGAACCGTCCATCTCAACTTGCTCCATGGCCAGTGAATACCTTGAACGGGGTCTTGAGCAGGATCTTCAGGTCCAGCATCAGGCTCTGTTCGTTGATGTAGTTCAGGTCCAGCTCGACGCGCTGGTCGAAATCGATGTCGCTGCGCCCGGAGATCTGCCAGAGGCCGGTCATGCCGGGGTAGATCGCCAGCCGCGCCAGGTGGTTGTCCTTGTAGCGGTAGGTGTTGAACGAGGTGGGGCGTGGGCCGACCAGGCGCATGTCGCCGGTGACCACGTTGATCAGGTTGGGCAACTCGTCCAGGCTGCTGCGGCGCAGCCAACTGCCCACGGGGGTGATGCGCGGGTCTTTGTCGATCTTGAAGTCGATGGCGTCGGCGCCGTGCTTGTTCAGGTGGCGCACCGAGTCTTTCAAGGCTTCGGCGTTGGCGACCATGGTGCGGAACTTGAACATGCCGAACAGGCGACCGCGGTAGCCGGTGCGTTGCTGCACGAAGAACACCGGGCCTGGGCTGGAGCGTTTGACCAGCAGCGCCAGCACCAGCAACAGGGGCGACAAGACCACCAGCAGCAGCAGCGCGGCCACGCACGACAACACGCGGTTGGTGCGCGACAAGGTCCACGGGCGCCCGCCGATGCGGCCGGTGATCCAGCCTCGACCTTGCATGTGGATGGCCGCATCGATGCGCTGGCGGTGCGCCGGATCCATGCGTTTGTCCTGGTACAGCGCCTGTAGCGGGGCGCTCTTCGGTTGTCCTGTCATATCACCCTCCGTTGTTGCGACAGCTCATCAGCAGGTTCGCCGTCTGCCGCGGCGTTCGAGTAGTAGGCCTGGAACCAGGCGACGAAGCGCTCCAGGCCTTCGTCGAGGCTGACCTGGGGGGTAAAACCGGTGACCCGGGCCAGGGCGCTGGCATCGGCGCAGGTGGCCAGGACATCGCCCGGTTGCAGCGGCAGCAGCTCGATCACCGCGCTGCGCTGCAGGTGCTGCTCCAGCAGGGCCAGGTAGTCGAGCAGTTCCACCGGGCGTTGGCCGCCGATGTTGAACAGCCGCCAAGGCGCCTGACTGCTGGCTGCATCCGGGGCGAAGGCGTCCCACTGCGGGTCGGCGTGGGGCGGATGGGGCATCAGCCGCACCAGGCTTTCGACGATGTCGTCGATGTAGGTGAAGTCGCGCTGATGGCGGCCATGGTTGAACAACTGGATCGGTCGCCCTTCGCTGATCGCCCGGGCGAACTGCATCGGCGACATGTCCGGGCGGCCCCAGGGGCCGTACACGGTGAAGAAACGCAGGCCGCTGCTGGGAATGCCGAACAGGTGGCTGTAGCTGTGCGCCATGGCCTCGTTGGCCTTCTTGGTTGCGGCGTACAGCGACAGCGGGTGATCGACGCCGTCCTCGACCCGATACGGGGTGCGCTGGTTGGCGCCGTAGACCGAGCTGGACGAGGCGTACAGCAAGTGCTGCACCGGATTGCGCCGGCAGCCTTCGAGGATGTTGAGAAAACCGGCCAGGTTGCTGTCCAGGTAGGCCTGGGGGTTTTTCAGCGAGTAGCGCACGCCGGCCTGGGCGGCCAGGTGGATCACCACGTCCGGGCGCTGCTCGGCGAACAGCCGCGCCACGGCATCGCGGTCGGCCAGGTCCAGGCGGTGCAGCGGGAAGTCGCCCGCCTGCTGCTGCACCCACTGCACGCGGGCCTGCTTGAGCGCCGGATCGTAGTAGTCGTTGAAGTTGTCCAGCCCCAGTACCTGGTGGCCATCGCGCAGCAGGCGCAGGCAGGTGTGCGCACCGATGAAGCCGGCAGCGCCGGTGACCAGCACTTTCATGGCGCGCCGACCTGCCAGTCGGCCTGCTCCGGCGCGACCTGGCGCAGGCCGATGCCGCTGTAATGCAGGCCGTGGGCGGCGACCTGGTCGGGGTTGTAGAGGTTGCGGCCGTCGATGATCACGCGGCTGCGCAGCTTGTTGGCCAGCAGCGCGAAGTCGACCACGCGAAAGTTCTTCCATTCGGTGCAGATCACCAGGGCATCGGCGTCCTGCAGGGTGTCGTCGCGGGTGGCGCACAGTTGCAGGTCGTCCCGGTAGCCGTACAGGCGCCGGCATTCGTCCATCGCTTCAGGGTCGTAGGCGCGCACCGTGGCGCCTTCGGCCCACAGCGCTTCCATCAGGTAGCGGCTGGGCGCTTCGCGCATGTCGTCAGTGTTGGGCTTGAAGGCCAGCCCCCACAGGGCGATGGACTTGCCGGCCAGGCCGCCCAGGCGCTGCTTGAGCTTGGCGAACAGGATGCGCCGCTGGTGATCGTTGATGTCGTTGACGCTTTGCAGCAGGCGCAGTGGCATGCCGCTGTGCTCGGCGGTGTGCAGCAGGGCCTTGATGTCCTTGGGGAAGCACGAGCCGCCGAAGCCGCAGCCGGGGTAGATGAAGTGGTAGCCGATGCGCGGGTCGGAACCGATGCCACGGCGCACCGCTTCGATGTCGGCGCCCAGGTGCTCGCTGAGGTTGGCCAGCTCGTTCATGAAGCTGATACGGGTGGCGAGCATGGCGTTGGCGGCGTACTTGGTCAGCTCGGCGCTGCGGTTGTCCATGAACATCAGCTTTTCATGGTTGCGGCAGAACGGCGCGTAGAGCTCGGCGAGCTGCGCATGGGCCAGCGGGTCGCGGGTGCCGACGATGATTCGGTCCGGGCGCATGCAGTCGGCCAGGGCGCTGCCTTCCTTGAGAAATTCCGGGTTGGAGACCACCCGCACGTGCAGGTGGTCCTTGCCCAGGCTGTGCAGGCGTTCGCGGGCCAGGTTCATGACCTGGTCGGCGGTGCCCACCGGCACCGTGGATTTGACGATCAGGGTGCGGTCGGCGTCCATCAGTTCGGCAATCTGCCGGGTGACGTCGAGCACATGGCTCAGATCGGCCGAGCCGTCCTCGTCGGGCGGGGTGCCGACGGCGATGAAGATCAGCTCGGCGTGGCTGACCGCGTCGCTGGCCTGGGTGCTGAACAGCAGGCGGCCTTCGCGGATGTTGTCTTCCAGCAGCGAGGACAGGCCCGGCTCGCTGATCGGCGGGACGCCTTGGCGTAGTTGGTTGATCTTGTGGGCATCGACGTCCACGCACAGGACCCGGTGACCCACGTCGGCCAGTGCCGCCGCTTGTACCAGACCTACGTAACCTGTGCCAAAAACGCTCACGTCCATGTCGGCTTTCCTCATGAGAATGAGTAAGGGGGGTGAAACAGTGTGTTGTCGGTATAGCGCACCCTAACAGAAATGCGTCAAAGCAATGGCATGTTTCGTCAAACTTACAAGCGCTAATGATAAGGCCACTTGCCACTAACCCCTTGTATGACGCGGCTTTGGACTGAAAAGCGAGAAAAAAGAGATGAAACGTTTAGCCGATGAACGGTTGAAAGCCACGAATATCAAGGGTTGCGTTGATAGAAGGAGCAATGTGAAGGATTTTTTTCAGGCCGGAATATGGCGTCAGGATATCGACGGAAAATTGACTTTTTCATGTTGAGATTTGTTTCAACAGTGCTACGGTTGGCAAAATCACCCCGTCATCGGAGCGTTGGGATCATGCGCGGATGGATCAAATTGGCCCTGCTGCTGGCCTATCTGGCGAGTTTTCATGGGTATTACGCCGAGCGCGTCGAAGCGCTGGGGCTGGGCGTACCGCTGGTGCTGTACTTGGGGCTGGCGGCGCTGTTGACGGCGGGTCTGTTGCTGTCGGCGTGGATCCGTCAGGCCTGGCTGCGTTGGCCATTGGCGCTGGCGTTCGCGGTCGGTGGGCTGTTCTTCGACGCCTACCTGCGGATCACCGATTCGTACCTGACCTACAGCGCGTTCGTCTCGATGGTGTATGCCGGCGGCTTCGTCCAGGAGGCACTGGAGCAGTACCACTATGCGATCACCCTGGCGGCCGCCAGCTCGGTGTTGGTGCTGCTGGGCGTCGGACTGCGGCCTGGGCCGGCGCCGCGCCTGCCCCAGTGGCTACCGATGGGCGCGCCGCTGCTGGCGCTGGCGCTGCTGATCGGCATGCTGTTCGTGCGTGCCGGCGAGGGTGCCCGTGGGCTGCCGGTGATGTACACGCCGCTGGCGTACCTGAGCCTGTTCGGCTACGAAGCCTTGCACGACCGGGTGGGACCGCGCGAGCCGGTAACGCTGGCGCAGTCGAGCGCGCCGCTGGCGCGTGACATCGTGCTGGTGATCGACGAAAGCATTTCCGGCAACTACCTGGACCTGAACACACCGACGGGCGTACCCAGTCATCTGCTGCAGACATACCCCGGCGTGGACATCGTCAATTTCGGCTATGCCGCCTCGGCCGCCAATTGCAGCGCCGACACCAACGTCACCCTGCGCTTTGGCGGCACCCGTGAGGACTACCTGCGCATCAACTCGACGCAGCCGTCGATCTGGCAGTACGCCAAGCGTGCGGGCATGGGCACGGTGTACATCGATGCGCAGCGCACCGGTGGCAATCTGCAGAACCTGATGACCGACACCGAGAAGCAGGACATCGACCGTTTCATCCAGTTCGACACCACGCCAGTGGTCGACCGCGACATGGCCGCGTTGCAGCAGTTGATCGGCCTGCTGGGCGACGGCAAGCCGCAGTTGATCGTGATCAACAAGCTCGGCGCGCACTTCCCGGTGCACGACAAATACCCCGACGCCTTCATGGCTTATCAGCCGGCGCTGCCACGCGGGCGCTTCCAGGACGTGGCCGATACCGGTTCGCGCGAAGGCTTCAGCGGCACCGCGCAGGACTGGGTGCTATACCGCAACGCCTATCGCAATACCCTGGGCTGGAACGTCGGCGAATTCTTCCGCCGCCTGTTCGCCCAGGCCGACCTGAGCCAGGCCGTGCTGATCTACACCTCCGATCATGGTCAAGACCTGCACGAGCGTGGCAATCCCGGGCTCAACACCCATTGCGACAGCGATCCGGTGATGGAGGAGGGCCTGGTGCCGCTGGTGGTCATCCAGGGGCAGGGGGTCAAGGCGCTGGACTGGCAGGCGTACCTGGCGCAGAACCGCAATGCTTCAAGCCATTACAACCTGTTCCCGACCTTGCTCAAGCTGATGGGTTATGACGCCTCGGCGGTGGCGGGTGCGTATGGCCAGGCGCTGGATGTGCCGACCCACGACCCGTTCACCTTCAACGCCCGCTACAACGCACGCCTGGGCGGCAAGCCGGATTTCCGGCACATCGACCTGAGCCGGATCGTGGTGCCGCCGCCGCGCGAAACCGAGGAAGTGAATGTCGCGCGTTGAGTGAGTCAGTCCCCGCCGCCCAAAGGCGGGCGGGGATTCGGGCTCAGGACGCCTGGGCATTCCCTGCGCGCGACACGCGCAAGGCCACCACGCTGCCGACCACGATCAAGCCGGCCAGCGAGTACAGCGCGGCGTCGGTCGAGCCGGTCTGGTCCTTGATGAAGCCGACCAGGTAGGGGCTGAGGAAGCCTGCCATCTGGCCGACCGAGTTGATGATCGCCAGGCCCGCCACGGCCGCGCTGGCGCTGAGCAGCGCCGTGGGCATCGGCCAGAACATCGGCAGGCCAGTGAGCGCGCCCATGGTGGCGATCGACAGACCGAGGATGGCAATCGCGGGGTTGCCCGCGAAATTCACCGCGATCAACAGGCCCAGGGCGCCCATCAGCATAGGCACCACCAAGTGCCAGCGGCGCTCGTTGCGCAGGTCGGCCGAGCGCCCCACCAGGATCATGAACACCCCGGCCAGCAGGTAGGGAATTGCGCTCAGCCAGCCGATCAGCAGCGGGCTGTCGAAGCCCAGGCTCTTGATGATCGACGGCAGCCAGAAGTTGATCGCGTAGACGCCGCTCTGGATGCAGAAATAGACGAAACCGAAGGTCCAGATCAGTGGGTTGGTCAGCACCGCCAGCACGCTGTCGCCGGCCGTGGACGGTTTGCTGGCTGCATCACGGGCGAGGTCGCGGGCGATCAGTTGGCGCTGCGCTTCGCTGAGCCACGTGGCTTTCTGATAACCGTCGCTGAGCAGGAACACCGCGAGGATGCCCAGCGCCACGGTGGGCAGGCCCTGGATCAGGAACATCCATTGCCAACCGGCCAGGCCGTGTTGACCGGCGGCGAAATGATCGAGGATCCAGCCGGAGAAGGGTCCGCCGAGCAGTCCCGAGACCGGAATCGCCGACATGAACAGGGCCATGATGCGACCGCGACGGTCCGCCGGGAACCAGCGCGACAGGTACAGCACCACGCCCGGGAAGAAGCCGGCTTCGGCGGCGCCGGTGAACAGGCGCAGCACGTAGAACTCCATGGGCGTGGTGACGAACAGCAGGCAGGTCGACAGGCTGCCCCAGGCGATCATCATCACCGCGATCCAGCGTCGCGGGCCGAAACGGTTGAGCGCCAGGTTGCTGGGCAGGCCGCAGAGCACGTAGCCGATGAAGAAGATGCCGGCGCCCAGGCCATAGATGGTTTCGCTGAACTTCAGCGCGTCGAGCATCTGCAGCTTGGCGAAACCGACGTTGACGCGGTCCAGGTAGTTGAACAGGTAGCAGATGAAAATGAACGGGATCAGTCGCAGGGTGATGCGCCGGTAGAGCGCATCGCGGCTGGCGTCGTGGCCTTGGTCAGGGGCTGGGCTGTGTGCCATGATGAAATTCTCTGTTGTTATGATTGTCACCGCGGCGCCTGTACCGACGCTCGCCCGAACGAGTCTCGGCGAGCCAGGCGCTGCTGTCTTTGTGCGTCTGCACAGCGCCGGGCGCCGACGATTGTGCCGCGCAACGAAGTCTGCCACTGCAAGGAACCCACATGTTCGAACTTGACCACGAGCTGGCCCAGGACATCGTCGACCGGGCGATGGCAATCCTGCCCTGCAACGTCAACGTCATGGACAGCCAGGGCCTGATTCTCGGCAGTGGCGAGCCGGAGCGCATCAACACCCGCCACGAAGGGGCGCAACTGGTGCTGGCCAACGGACGCATCGTCGAACTCGACGGCGAGGCGGCCAAGTGCCTCAAAGGTGTGCAGCCGGGCGTTAACCTGCCGCTGATGCTCGATGAGCGGTTGATCGGCGTGCTGGGGCTGACCGGCGATCCGCAGCACCTGCGCACCTACGCCGAACTGGTGCGCATGACCGCCGAGATGCTGCTGGCGCAACGTAACCAGCAGGTCGAGCAACAGTGGCGACGTCAGCGTTGCGACGACCTGCTGGCCTTGCTGCTGGGCGGTAGCGGCGAGTCGCCCCGACTGGTCGACGAAGCCCGGCAATTGGGGCTCAAGCCGCAGTTGCCGCGTATCCCGTGCCTGTTCGAGTTGGAAGCCGGGCCGCCGGCCGAGTTGTTGTCGGCCTGGCTGAGCAGTCGCTATCCCGACAGTTGGTGCGTCAGCCCGGCGCGTCAATCGCTGTTGTGGTGTCGGCCAGCCTCGATGGCGCTGGATGAGGCTCGCCTGCTCGAACGCTTGCAGCGTCACGGTTGGCAGGTGCAGCGCCTGGCCTTGGGCGGCGCGGCGCAGAGTCTCGATCAACTGCGCCGGGGCTATCGCCGCGTGCGCGACCTGTTGGCCTATGGTCGCGAGGTGGTGCCTGGCGAGCGTTTGCTGAGCCTGTCGCGGTATCGCCTGCCGGCGCTGCTGTGGCGCCATCGCCATGACGATGCGCTGGACGAGTTGCTCGAGCCGCTGCGGCGCATTGCCGTCAAGGACGCCAGCGGGCAGTTGCTGGCCACCCTGCGCGCCTGGTGCGCCCATGATGGGCAGAGCCAGACCTGCGCCGATGCCCTGGGCATCCACCGCAACAGCCTGCGCTACCGGCTCGAACGCATCGCCGAGTTGAGTGAGGTCGACCCCCTGCGCCTGGACGGCATGCTGAGCTTGTACCTCGGCTTGCAGTTGCTGCCGGCCGAGTAGCGCCAACGGCTTGATACTCACGGGCATTTGCCCAAACCCGGCCAGGCGCTTTTGTGCAGCGGACAGAAGCCGCGCCGATCGGCAACTGTCAGCATGCCCTGCAACAGGACAGGAGAATCCCCATGAAAATCGTCATCGCCCCCGATTCGTTCAAGGACAGCCTCGATGCCGCCGGCGTCGCCCGGGCCATCAGCGCTGGGCTGGCCAAGGTGTGGCCTCAGGCCGAGCGCATCGAGTGCCCGATGGCCGACGGCGGCGAGGGTACCTTGGAGGCGATCGTCGCGGCCACCCAGGGCGAATTGCGCCGGCAAATGGTGCGCGGCCCCTTGGGGGCGCCGGTGGAGGCGAGCTGGGGCTGGCTGGCGCAGGAGCGCACGGCGGTCATCGAGATGGCCCAGGCCAGCGGGATACAGTGCATCCCCAGCGCCGAGCGCGACGCCTGTCGCAGCAGCACCTGGGGCACCGGCGAACTGGTGGCGGCGGCGCTCGCGGCAGGGGCCCGACGCATCGTCCTGGCGATCGGCGGCAGCGCCACCAACGATGCGGGCAGCGGCATGCTGCGCGCGCTCGGCTTGCGCCTGCTGGACGCCGACGGTCAGGCGCTGGCCGAGGGTGGGCTGGCATTGGCCGCTCTGGCGCGAATCGACGCCAGCGATCTCGACCCGCGCCTGGGCGAAGTGCAGTTCGAGGTGGCGGCCGACGTCGACAATCCGCTGTGCGGCGGCAATGGCGCATCGGCGGTGTTCGGCCCGCAGAAGGGCGCCTCACCCGAGCAGGTGCAGGCACTGGATCAGGCGCTGGGGCACTTTGCCGACCATTGCGCGCAGTTGCTCGGCGAGGACCTGCGTGATTTCCCCGGCTGCGGCGCGGCCGGTGGCATGGGCTTCGCGGCCAAGGCGTTCATGGGCGCGCGGTTCCGTCCTGGGGTCGAGGTGGTGGCCGAGTTGGCGGGTCTGGAGGCCGTGGTGCAGGGCGCCGACCTGGTGATCACCGGCGAGGGGCGCTTCGACGCCCAGACCCTGCGCGGCAAGACCCCGTTGGGCGTGGCGCGAGTGGCCAAACGCCACGCCGTGCCGGTGGTGGTGATCGCCGGCACCCTGGGCGAAGGGTTCGAAGCGTTGTACGCCCACGGCATCGACGCGGCATTCGCCCTGGCCAGCGGCCCGACCAGCCTGGAGCGCGCCTGCAGCGAGGCGGGCGTGCTGCTCGAAGCGCGGGCCGAGGCCATCGCGCGCTTGTGGCAGGTGGCGCGCAGCCGCGACTAACCCTTTCTACACGTCGGCGCGCCCTGTTCAGGCGCGCCTGGGCACTCACACGCGGAACTGATCCATCAACGCCTGCTGCTGGTTGGCCAGGCTGTTCAACGACTGGCTGACCCGTGCCGATTCGTTGGCCTGGCCCGACAGCGACTCGGTCACGTCACGGATGGTCGCCACGTTGCCGGTGATTTCCTCGGCCACCGCGCTTTGCTCCTCGGCGGCCGAGGCGATCTGCAGGTTCATGTCGCTGATCACCGTGACCGCGTCGCCGATACGGCGCAGGGCGCTGACTGCATGGCCGACCTGTTCGACACCGCCTTGGGCCTGGCGGTGACTGCTGTCCATGGCACCGACCACCTCGCGAGTGCCCGCTTGCAGCGACTCGATCACCTGGCGGGTTTCCTCCACCGACTCCTGGGTCCGTCGGGCCAGGTTGCGCACCTCGTCAGCGACCACCGCGAAGCCGCGCCCGGCCTCGCCGGCGCGGGCGGCTTCGATGGCCGCGTTGAGCGCCAGCAGGTTGGTCTGCTCGGCGATCGAGCGGATCACCTCCAGCACCGAGCCGATCTTCTCGCTGTTCTGCGCCAGGCCCTCGACCTGAGACATGGCGTTGCTCATGTCGGTCGCCAGGGCACCGATGCTGTCGGTGGTGCGGTCGATCACCGCCAGACCTTCACGGGTGGCCTGATCGGCCTCGCGGGCCGCCTGCGCCGCCTGGGCCGCGCTGCGGGCGACGTCCTGGGCGGTGGCGCTCATCTCCTGGGAGGCGGTGGCCACCTGATCGACCTGGCGGTATTGCTGCTCCATGCCGGCGCTGGTCTGGCTGGCGATGGCCGCCGACTGATCGGCGGTGCCGCGTGCGTCCTGCACCGAGCGTTTGACCTCGGCAATGGTCGGTTGCAGCTTGTCGAGGAAGCGGTTGAACCAGCCGGCCAGTAGGCCCAGTTCGTCACGTTTGTCGTAGGTCAGGCGGCGGGTCAGGTCGCCTTCGCCGCTGGCGATGTCTTCGAGCATCGCGGCGACGCCGAGAATCGGTCGGGTCACGCCACGCGCCATCAACCACACCGCCAGCAGCCCGGCCAGGGCGGCGCCCACGCCCAGGGCCAGTTCGAGCAGGGTGCCGCTGGTGTTGAGGGTATCGAGCTCTTGCTTGAGGGCGTCGGCCGGGCCAGTGAGGGCACTTTGCGGCGCGTCGAGCAGCACGCCCCACGGCCTGCCGCCGGGAATCGGGGCGAAGGCCGCCAGCACTTTCAGGCGTTTTTCGCCCTGCAGCACCTGCAGTTTGCCTTCGGCCAGCTTGCTGACCAGTTCTGCGCCCTGGCGCGTGTCGACCTGGTCGAAGCGTTTGGCCAACTCGCTGGCGTCGGCGCTGTAGCCGGCCAGCAGCCCGGCGGGGCTGAGAATGCCGACCCGGGTGCGGCCTTCGTACAGCTCGCGGCTGGCATTTTCGGTCAGCGCCTGCAGGCTGTTGAGGTTGGTGTCGATGGACAGGGTGGCGATCACTTTACCGTCGACCGACAGCGGGAAGACGATGCTGGTCATCAGCACTTGCTGGCCGGCGATTTCGTAGAAGTAGGGCTCGACGATGCAGACCTTGCCAGTGGTGCGCGGGCAGGTCCACCAGGTGTTGGCCGGCTCGCCGCTGGGGCCGGTGGTGGTGTCGGCCATGTCGTGTTCGGGCAGGGCCATGGAGGTCAGTTGGCCGGCCTTGGGCTGCGACCAGTACAGGGCGAAGCGGCCGGTTTCGTTGCTGCCCAGCTCGGCCTGGCCGCCGAACAGGCTGTCCTTGCCGTCGAGCGCGTTGGGCTCGAAGGTGAGCGACAGGCCGAGCAGGTCGGGGTTGGCCTGCAGCGCGGCACGCACCTGGGCGGTGAGATCCTGGCGCAGGTCATAGGCGTCGATGAAGCGCTTTTCCGCCTGCTCGCGCAGGAACAGCACCTGGCGGGCGAAGCCTGCGCCGTACTGGTAGGCGTCCATGAACTGACGGCGGATGCGTTGTGCCTGCACTTCGCCCTGAGCTTCGATACGGGCCTGGGCCGACTCGGTGAGCATCTGCGTACTGCTCGCCTTGACCAGCGCCGAGCTGTGCTGCATGCGGTACAGCGACAGGCCGACGAGCAGGGTGACGATGCTGGCCAGGCACAGCCCGGCGAGCAGGGTGATCTTCCATTGGATGGACAGTTGACGCAGCGGCATGGTGAATCATCCCTTATAGGAACAGAGCGGGGGTCGCCGGATATGTCGGCGTGGACGCTGGTTTCTTTACGTGAATATTCGATGACGTGGGCGTGTTTGGCGTAAATGCCCTGGGTCGGCAGTTTTGACATCCCTGGTCGAGTGCTTCAGAGTGTGCGCCCTCCAGAACCACACCCCCTGTTCCGGCCACTGCCTCGCGCAGTCTGTCGCCGGACGCTGGTTTTTCGTCTGTCGTCAACGAGGTATTGCACACCATGAATGCAGTGATTGCCGCGGTCGGGATCATGCTGATACTGAGCCTGTCCCGCGTGCATGTGGTCATCGCGCTGATCGTCGGCGCCCTGGCCGGTGGACTGGTCGGCGGCCTGGGCATCGAGGGCACGCTCGCCGCGTTCAATGGCGGCCTGGGCGGCGGCGCGCCGGTGGCGCTGTCGTATGCGCTGCTGGGCGCCTTCGCCGTGGCCATCGCCAAGTCGGGGCTGGCCCATGCCCTGGCCGACCGCGCCTTGGCGATGATCGACCGTCAGGGTCATGACCACAGCGGTCGGCTGAAATGGCTGCTGATTGGCCTGATGTTGGTGGTGGCGGTGGCGTCGCAGAACGTGCTGCCGATCCACATCGCCTTCATCCCGCTGCTGGTGCCGCCGCTGCTGTACGTGCTGACGCGCCTGCGCATCGACCGTCGGCTGATCGCCTGTGTGATCACCTTCGGGCTGATTACGCCTTACATTTTTCTGCCGGTTGGGTTCGGCAACATCTTCCTCAATCAGATTCTGCTGGCCAACGTCAGCCGTGCGGGCGTGGATGTCAGCGGGATCAACGTCACCCATGCCATGGCACTGCCAGCGGCGGGCATGTTGGTTGGCCTGCTGCTGGCGGTGTTCGTCAGCTACCGGCGCAAGCGTGACTATGACCTGGCGCGGATCGAAGAGGTGGAGCAGGTCAGCGTGCGCTACAACCCGGTGACCTTGCTGGTGGCGGGGGTGGCCATCGCGGCGGCGTTCATCGTTCAGCTGTGGCTGGACTCGATGATCATTGGAGCGATGGTGGGGTTCCTGATCTTCTCGCTGTCGGGGATCGTGCGTTGGAAGGACACTGACGATCTATTCACCGAAGGCATGAAGATGATGGCAATGATCGGCTTCATCATGATCGCTGCTTCCGGGTTTGCCGAGGTGATGAAAGCGACGGGTGAGGTGAAGAGCCTGGTCGAGACGGCGGCGCAGTGGATCGACCATAGCAAGGGTATTGGCGCCTTGTTGATGCTGCTGGTGGGGTTGCTGGTGACCATGGGGATTGGGTCGTCGTTTTCCACGGTGCCGATTCTGGCGGCGATCTTCGTGCCGCTGTGTGTGCAGCTGGGGTTCGATCCGTTGGCTACCGTGTGTATTGTCGGGACGGCGGGGGCCTTGGGCGATGCGGGGTCGCCTGCTTCCGACTCTACGTTGGGGCCGACTTCGGGGTTGAATGTGGACGGGCAGCATCATCATATCTGGGACACGGTGGTGCCTACGTTCATTCACTACAACTTGCCGTTGCTGGGCTTTGGGTGGGTGGCGGCGATGGTGCTCTAGGGGGTAGCTTTTAGCTTGTAGCTTGTAGCTTGTAGCTTGTAGCTTGTAGCTTGTGGCTTCCAGCTTGTCCCTTGAACTGAAGCAGCAGGTCGCTATGGTGTTTCGATTGAGCGTTTACAGGCTTGTTGTGTGAATCAGGTAAAAGACAAGTGGCGCAATCGTGAGTACCTGGACAGTGTGGCTGGCTGTGTTGATTCGATTGTGGCGGGGCGGGCAGTTATTGAGCATGTTGATCTCTCGGGAATCGTTATTGGTCCGGGCGCTGTATTGAACGAGTTGAAGGCTGTCAATCTCTTTGAGTCAGAACTACGTGGGGTTGATCTGTCTGGCTCGAAAATATCGGGGAGTCTGAGTGACAGCGTGTTTGTGGGTGTCAACTTTGAGCGCGCATCCTTAGATAGGGCACTGATGTGTAATGTCGAAATGAAAGGTTGTGATTTCTCGAAGAGCAGGCTCTTGATCAACATGGATGATGCTGTCTGTGAGGACACCGCCTTTGTTCGCGCCAGATTCTTGGGTGGGGGATCTGGGGTGGAGTATGGCGGGCGTCGGGTGACATTTATTGGCTGTGATTTTACAGAAGCGGTTTTCGACAGGGTTGAGTTTAGGGCTTCTAAGTTTGTTGAATGCACGTTTACTGGGGCGGCATTCAAACGATGCGACTTTCGCGGGGTTAAGTTTCAAGGTGGGATTTTGCCGTTTGCTCACCAGTTTGAATCTATGGACGTACCTGACGTGGGTTTGCGCTGAATCAGTCGAGGGGGGCGATTTTTTTGGGCTTATCCGTTTGCGGTGGTGAGGCTTAGTCACCTTTTCGCCTTTACGGCGACCCCCTTTTTTTCTTGGAAAAAAGGGGGCAAAAACCGCTTGCTCCCGCATCCGGCCCCTTCGCTGCGCTGCGGGGTTCCCTCGCGCCGGTGGCACTCCGGGGGTACCGCGCTTAGGGGCCATCCATGGCCCC
>NZ_JAUTXS020000015.1:0-12838 GCF_030658255.1 Pseudomonas sp. RAC1 | reverse complement strand
CACCGCCAACCGCGACCTCAGGAGGCCGAGCAGAGGCGTTGCGCAGGGAGGTGACGGGCATGGATGCCCGTCAAGCGCTTGGGGCCAGGAAGGCCCCTAAGCGCGGTCCTCCCGGAGCGACGCCGGCGCGAGGGAACCCCTGCGCATAGCGCAGGGGCCGGATGCGGGAGCAAGCGGTTTTTGCCCCCTTTTTCCCAAGAGAAAAAGGGGGTCGCCGTAAAGGCGAAAAGGTGACTCAGCCTCACCCCAGAATCCGGATATTCACTCCAGAGTCCGGATATTCACCCCAAAATCCGAATATTCACCCCAAAATCCGAATATCCGCCCCGGAAACCACCACCCCCGCCAAAGCAAACAAACCAAATCACCCCCTATCAACCATAGCCCAGGTAATCTCCCGAATCAGCCCATCCAACGCAATCGCCCGACTACTCACCAACAATTCACTGGCCCGCCGATACACCTCCCCCTCATTGGCATACCGCCCAGACACCAGATCAACCCTCTGCACCACCCCATCCACCCGCCACCGCAACCCCGGAATATCCCCCAGGTGCTGTTCGAGCGCGACCAGGTAGGGCTCGGCGACCACCGCGCCTTCATAGGCCCCCACCTGCTCAGTGGCCTCGCTAAGGCTGGAGTGATAGTCCACGGCGCCCTCCCAGGCCTGCTCCTGGGCCTGAAAGGCAGGCTGATGCAGACGCTGGATCCAGTCGCGCCACAGCGGCTGCTGCACCGCCCAATCGCTGAAGCGCTGGGCATCGACCTCCGCCAGTACCGCAGCCCCCAGCCGCTCGACGGTCGCCTCGCTCAGCTGCGCCAGATACCCGAATGCGATTGCCTGCGGCTGCGGCGGCAGTCCCAGGCGTGCCTGCAGGCGCCGTCTGGCATCGAGTTGGATTTCGATCTCATCGATCAGGAAATTGGCTGCCCCCAAACTGGCGTCGTCCAGGTCGTCATCGGGATGCAGAGGCGGAGGTTGAGTGGCCCGCCCCGTGTCACGAGCCTCGGCCAGGGCCCGTCTACGGGCGACTCGAGCGTCGTAGAGGCGGGCGATACGCTCATCCAGCAGGTGCTGGCGCAACACGCCAAGCGCACTGCCGAGCAGGGCCTGGGCATCGTCCGCCGACGGGCCGGCGTGCGAGAACATATGCCACATCAATACATCGGTTTCTGTCTGCTGAAACAACAGGCTGGCCTGATCGACACAGGTCTGTGCCGCATCTTCCAGGCGTGCGCTGATCTGCTGCAAGAGCTCGGCCCGCCCCCAGCCACCCTCGGCGCCCGGCTGGACAGGCTCGCTGAGCAAGCGCACCACCTGCTGCATGCGCTGGATCACCTGTGCCGGATGCTGCTGGTACTCGGCGGTGTCGGGCATCCGTGCGAACAGCGCGTAGAGCGGCTGCCACTGGGGGTGTTCAGCGGTGTCGGAGATATGGTCGAGCAGATCCATCGGCCAGTCGAAATACCAGCCATTTTGCATCGGGTAGTCCGGTGAAGCGGACAGACCGGCATCGGTCAAGCGTTGCAGGCTTTGCTCATCCAGCGGGTTGTTGTCGAAGTTGTAGAGCGTCCCTTCCTCTGCGGCGACCGCCTGGGCGAACTGGGTGTCAGCCAGGGGGGGGATTTCGGTCAGCAGATTGTCACTCAGGTCGATTTGGCGAAGGCGCAAGGGACGTTGGTCGAGCAGTGCCGTGAGGCCCACCGGCCATTCGAAGATAGAAGTGTCCTGCAGGTCCAGCAATTCCAGGCGCGTCCAGCCGGTGAAAACGGGCGACAGTTCCAGAGGGTTGTCGCTCAGATAGAGCTGTTCGAGGCGGTTGAGTCGCGCCAGCGCATCGCGGCTCTGTACGGTCAGGTGGATGCTGTTGTCTCGCAGGCTGAGCGCCCGTAGTTCCGGCCACTGTTCCAGTGCCTGCAGTTGGGCCGCGTCGAGATTGAGGTTGTTGGATTCGATTTGCAGCGCTTCCAGACGCGGCAGGTGCGCCCAGCGTTGCAGGGCCGTGACCGGCAGGTGGGAAATAGCGTCCGTCAGATTGAGTTGGCGCAGCCGGGTCAGCCGGGCAATGACCTCGACGTTCTCCGCGATCTGTAGATCGATGAGATTCTCCGCCAGCACCAGACTCTCCAACGCCCTCAGCCTGCCGAGCTGCGCAGGCAGACGACCCAGCAGGCAGGATGAGAGGTCCAGGTGGCGTACGGCGCGGAACGCCTCGAGAAAACCACCCAGGTTCGAGGTTTGGCCACCGTCCAGATTTACCAGGCTCAATGATCGAACCTGGGTCAAAGGGCCTGGCAAGTTCGGCAGTCTGCCCACGCGGCTGGCGTTCAGATGCAGCACCAAGCGGTCGAAACCGCCCAACCCATGCATGGGCGCTTCGCGCCGCCAGGCCTGGCGTATGCTCTGGGCGAAAGCGATGCGCGCCGTGCGCCGAGCCTCGGGGTTTTCCAGTGGCGGGGTGTGCGGTTCCTCCACCCACAATTCCAATGCGCTGTTCAGACGCCGGTAATCCTCGCGCAGTTCCAGCAGCAGGCGCGAGAAGGCATGGGGCGCGGCGCCCGCCTGCTGGCGCAGGTGGTTACGAAGGGCCTGGCGGTCGTCTTCAGGCGTACTGGGATACAGCTCGTCGAACAGCGCATCGGGGTCGACCCACCCTCGGCCGCGACCGCTGAGGCGGTAGCCCAGGCGTGGATCGCCGGGTTGACGCATCGGCAGGCGCAGCAGAGGACGGATGGGCTGCATGCCCAGCGCTTGGGCGCAGCCCTCGCGGTCGTTGGCGGCCAAGTCGAACAGTGCATCGTTCAGGCGCTGTGGCTGGTGGATGTCGATGGACAGCGCGACGCGCTCGGCGTCCGGCAGTGCCTGCAGCAGGGCCTGGAACAGGTCGGTGTCGTTGCCGAGGGTGAGGCCGGTTTCATCGAAGGGACGGTAGCGACCGCCATCGCGCACGATCACTTTGCAGGCCCCTTCCTGCGGGCCGGCGGCCGCCAGCAGGCGACCGGCGAGGCGCTGTTCGCGCAGCTCTACCCGGATGTTCCCGCTCCAGCCTGGTAAGCGTTGCAACTGGTGCAGGACGATCAGGTCGCGGTCAGCGTACGCGCCAGTATCGAGTTGAAAGGCGCTCAAGGCGCGGTTGAGGCGGGCATTGCGCAGGTACAGCCGAGCCGCTTCGCCAATCGCCAGCGGCAGCCGCTGGCTGCGTTGCAGTTGGCGCAGGTCGTCGTGCTGGGCGCTGGCCAGCAACTCGCTGCGGACCCGCTCGCTGAGCGACGGAAAATGCCGGGCCAGCACCTCGGCCTCAGGGCCGAGCGGTACGGCGTCACTCAAGCCGCTGGCGCCTTGGGTTTGCAGGCTGTCCAGAAGCAGGGCGGGCAGCGGCTGATGATCGACCACCCGTTGTCTTACTTCGGCTTCGCTGTAACCGCTGCAACGCAGCGCCCGTTCCAGGTTGGCGTCGTCGAGCCCCGTGCTGATCGGTGTCAGACGCCTGAGCAAGGTCTGTCGATCCCAGGCCAAGGGATTTTCGTGTTCGAATACCGGCACGCTCGCACTATGTCCTCTCAACGCGGGTGTGACGGTGTGGGTCCCGGCAGGATTGTTCAAACGCCAGCGCGCATCGGTGTCACGGCCCAGCGCATAAGCCTTGGCGTCGATCTCCAGCCATTGCCGGCCCTGCCAGTGCAGCAAACCATCGGCAGAGACGTTGGTCCCTGACGGCCAAGGGCGATTAGCCGCGAACAATGTCGTGTCGCCGTTCCACAGGCGCTGCCTGCCCTGGTGTTCCAGCAAGTGCCAATCCTGCAACGGACCTTCGACCTCGACGTAGCGGGCTGCGGCGCCCAGGGCCGCGAAGGTGATCAGACTGTCGAACACGCCGAACAGGTGTGCGATGGCAGCATCGCTGTCGCCTTCATTGAGTGCGTGAACGCCATCGAGGAACTCGTCCACCACCTGTGCAGCACCGACGACCATCATCACCGTGCCCAGGGCCGGAACGAACAACCCGGCCAGGTTGGCCACATTAAGACCTAACTGCAACCACCCCTCCAGGCGCTCGCGCTGGGCGGCAGCGTTACGCTCGGCAACGGGGACGGCCAGGGTGGCAGCGTCAGCCAACGCGCGGACGACGTTGTGCCGGGCACGCGCAGCGAACGGGTCGCCGGACCACAGCCCGCAGGTCCAAGGCAATCGCGCATTCTTGTCCAGTGTTGGCTGCCAGATACTGTGCGGCGAGGGAAACGCACGCTCCAGCCAACTGATCGCCTGGCCCTTCTCCAGGACCGGGTCGTGCTGCACGGTGCTGTAGGGGTAGAGCGGATACAGCGCCTGGCGCAGGCGCGTGGCGAACAGCGTGAACTGCTTATGGCTGACGAAACCGGCGAAGTAGCGACGAACGTCCGCTTTCCAGAGCTTGCGGGTCAGCCCGCTGCCCAGCGCCTGCATCGAGGGGTACTGGTGCAGGGATTCGCCTGGCGCCCCCGGCAGATAGAGCAAGCAGGGTTCGGTCGCGTCGCGGGGTTCCAGGCGAATCAGCAGCGGGCCGTGCAGCGGGATGCCGAACACGCTCAAATACGCACACTGCAGCCGTCTGCTTTGGCCATCGGCCATCGGCAAGTCGAATTGTCCAGACAGCACGGCGTCGCCCAGCATCTGGCCGCGGCTGTCGATGCGCCGCTCCAGTACGGCGAGCAGTAGCTCGGCGGCGAATGCACTTCGGTCTTGCTGCAGCAGCCGCCCACGGTAGTCGTCGTTGTCCAGGTGCTCGCGCAGATGATTCTGGTAGCGCCATCCCAGGTCCAGGTTGCGCACGCCTTTGACGAACCGCGCGCTGTCCAGTGGCAGCGGACGCAGGTCTTGGGCCGAGACATGCAGCGAGATCGGCTCGTTGGCATCGAAATTCTGCAGGGCCGCTTCCAGCCACGTGCTTTCACGCACAGGGTCGCGGCGTTGCACGATGCCTTGCTCAGGCGCAGGCAGCGGTGTGTCTGGATACCAACTGGCGAGCGCCTCGATCAGCAACGGGCGGCAGAAGCTGTCGACATCCTGCACCTGGGCGAGCACCTCGCGCACCCTCCGGGCAGCGTTGACGCTGTCTTGCACGCGCCGTTGCAGCAGGTCGCGTTGCCCCGGTGTGGCGCTGTGCATCCATGCAGGCAGGCGGGCATGGATGAAATCAAGGGTCGGGGAGGGGTGAGGGGCTGGCATCGGCACTGCTCCTGTGGGGATGAGGCTGCGATGCTAGGCGGCGGCGTCAGCGGCCGGGCCGTAGCCGATTACCACCTGCCGACCCCGGTAAATTTTCTGGCGCAGGGTACGTTCTAGCTTGGATAGAGGCCGCAGCATGGCTGCAACGGACAGAGACGCAATGACCATTTCCCGACGAGGATTCATCGCAGGCCTGGCAGTGGCGGGGGCCGCGGGGGGCGCGGCCTATCATGCACACAAGGTGTTGACCCACGATCCGCAGGACGATGTCGTCACCCCAGGCGAGGCCAGCGTCGAGCTCGCCGACCTGGCCGGGCAATGGCTCGCCGACCAACTGCGCGGGATCTGGGACATTCGTTTCGAGGGCCGCGACGGTGGCCTGGAGGGTTTGCCGGGCGCGGGCGTCGAGGTGTTTTTCGACATCGCTACCAAGGGGCGCGGCCTGCGCGGCTTCGTCGACACCGGCGAGCGCCTGCGTGGCGTAGGCCCTGCCGCCTACCGGGTGCTGGGCGACCTGGTCGGCGCATCGTCGGCCCAGGTGCGCTGGCGTCTCATCGGCCAGCGCGGCGGACCGAGCTATGAGTGCGTGGCCAGCCTCGACGAGGTCTGGGGCGCATTCGCCAACGCCGGCAGTGGCACGCTCAGCGGCCGCTTGCAGCGCCTGGACCGCCCGTTGACCTTGCCGGTGCCGGACAGCCGCTTCGTGGCCGTCAAGCGCCTGTTTCCCGAAGCCCGCGAACGCCTGCCCTACAACGCGGCCATGCAAGCCTGGGTGATCAGTCCCGAGCACCGCTTGTTCCATCAGCTTTGGCACGCCAGTCGCGACCAATGGCACAAGATGTCCGACGAAAAACGCAACGCGCTCAGGGGCCTGGGTTGGCAACCGGGGCCGCGCGATCGCGAGCGTGATGCCCGAGGGCCGCGCAAACACCGTAATGGCTCGGGCGTAGACTTTCTATTCATGCACCGGCACATGCTCGGCACCGCCCGAGCGTTGCAGGACCTGCCGTCCTGGCAGCAGTTTCCGCTGCCGCAGCCCAGCGTCGAGTTCGATCGCCAAGGCTTTGCCCGTTACTTCGACAACCACGACGGTTGCCGCGTGCCGCCGCCCTGGCGAGCGCCGGGCGACGACGACTATGGGCAGTGGGTGTCGGCGATCAAGGCCGGCGAGACCTTCACCAGCAACTTCCAGGTGTGGGAGTCGCAGTACCAGGACCCGCTTTACCTGTCCAAGTTGAGCCTGGGCGCCTTCGGTTCCGAGCTGGAAATGAACCTGCACGATTGGCTGCACATGTGCTGGGCGTCGGTGCCGCGCGATCCGTCCAATGGTGTGCCGGTGCCGTTCGCGCGTGAGCAGGACGACTTCGCCGGACGCTGGTTCGCGCGCGAGAACGATTTTCTCGGCGACCCGTTTTCATCCCATGTGCACCCGGTGTTCTGGGGCTTTCATGGGTGGATCGACGACCGCATCGAGGACTGGTATCGCGCCCACGAGCGACACCATCCCGGCCAGGTCCGCCGCCTGGAGGTCAATGGCGTGCAATGGTTCGCGCCGGGGCCCTGGGTCGAGGTGGCCGATCCCTGGCTCGGCCCGGATACCCATGGCTGCAGCACACTGCCAGGTATTCGTCCCGGCAAGAGCGTCGAAATGGACCCTGAGGTGATGAAGCTGGCGCTGCGCATCACCTTTGGCGAGCCGGACTCGCTCGATCAGTGGCTGCGCCGTGTGCCGCGTCGGCCGTGGTATGCGCGGCACCTGTCGATGAGGAACATCCTGTCCTGAGCGGCGGGTGTCGCCCTGTGTTTGCCGCCCGCACTCCTGCAGGCGGCGTCCATTGCCTCAAAGTCTCCAGCCGCCGCCCAAGGCCTTGTACAGTGCCACGCTGCCTTGCAGGCGAGCCAGGCGCAGTTGGGCCTGCTGATCCTCGGCCTGGTACAGGGTGCGCTGGGTTTCCAGTACCGTCAGCAGCGTCTCGGCGCCGGCGGCGTAGCGCTGCTCGGCCAGGCTGAAGGCGATGCGCGCCTGCTCCACCTCTTGGTCCTGCCACTGGCGTTGACGCTCGAAGCCGTCGATGGCGTTCAGTGCTTTCTCCACGTCGCCGAAGCCCGCGATGATCTGTTGGCGATAGGTTTCCAGCAGCTCCTGCTGGCGTGCCGTGGCCCGGTCGCGCTCGGCACTGCGCCGCCCATGGTCGAAGATCGGCGCGGTGAGCGCGGTGGTCAGGGTGTAGAACGGACTGTCAAGGACGTCGGCGAAGGTTCGCGCGCCGCTGCCCAGTTCGGCACCGAGCACCACGCGCGGCAACAGCGCCGCCCTGGCCACTTGCACGTCAGCACGGGCCGCTGCCAGGCGAGCTTCGGCAGCGGCGATGTCGGGACGACGGCTGAGCAGCTCGCTGGGCACGCCACTGCCGATCGCCGGCCAGCTCAGTTGGGCGAGCGATTCGCTGCCGGTGCGCAAGCGCTGTACCGGCTCGCCGAGCAACGTGGCCAGGGCCACTCGGTTGTCCTTCCAGCGCTGCTCGAGCAGCGGCACCTGCCGCTCCTGGGACGCTACCAGGCTGCGCTGCTGAGCCAGTTCCAGGCGCGTGGACGCGCCGGTACGCTCGCGTGTTTCGACCAGGTTCAATACGTCGCGGGCATTGGCCAGGTTGAGGCGGGCGATGCGCAATTGCTCCTCAAGGGCCAGGCCTTGCAGGTAGCTGTCGGCGACAGCACTGGTCAAGGTCAGCTCTACGGTCTGACGGTCGAAGCGGCTGGCCTGGAGTGTGTTCAAGGCGCTGTCACGCACGCCGCGCAGCCCGCCCCAGAAGTCGATTTCGTAGCTGGCGCTCAGGCGCGTGCTGAAGGCGGTGCTGGTGCGTTCGCTGCTCGAGGCATCGAGCCTATCGCTGCCTTCGCCACGCAGCAGGCGCTGACGGCTACCGTCCATCCCGAATTGCACCTGCGGCAACAACGGCGCTCCCGCGATCACGGTGCTGGCCTGGGCCTGGCGCACGCGCGCAGCGGCGGCGGCCAGGTCATGGCTGTTTTCGCGGGCACGTAGGATCAAACGGTCCAGTTCCTGGCTGGAGAACGCTTGCCACCACGCTTGATCCGGCAGCGCGGCTGTCGGATTGGCAGCCCCTTGCCAGGTGCTCGGCAGTTCTATCGGCGTCTGCGGCGCAGGCGCAGTGGCGCAGGCGGCGAGGCAGAGGCTCAGGGTCAGCAGGCTGATGCGGCTCGGCAATGTCATGGGCTACACGCTGGTAAGGGCTTTGACCGGGTCGAGTCGGGCGGCTTTGCGCGCTGGCATGAAGCCGAACACGACACCGGTGATCACGGCGCAGGCGAAGGCGCCGAGGATGGCGGGCAGGGCGAAGGCCACGGCGATATCGGCCAGCAGCAGCGCGCCGCCGATACCCAGGGCCAGGGCGATGCCAGTGACGCCGCCGACCATCGACAGCATCACCGCTTCGGTGAGGAACTGGCGCAGGATGTCACGCTGACGGGCTCCGGTGGCCATGCGGATGCCGATTTCGCGGGTGCGTTCGCGCACGGTCATCAGCATGATGTTCATCACGCCGATGCCGCCGACCAGCAGCGAGATGGCGGCAATCGCGCCGAGCATCAGCGACAGGCTGTTCTGGGTGCGCGCCTCGGCCTGGATCAGTGCAGCGTCGTTGGTCAGGTCGAAATCGCGCTTGCCTTGGCGCCGCTTGCGCATCAACTGGTCGATGGCGGCCTCGGTTTCCGACACCCGGCTTGAGTCGGCGGCGGTCATGATCACGTATTCGGGGTCACGCGAGCCGAACAAGCGGGTCGCAGCGGCCGAGTAGGGCACCACGATGCGCTCGTCGCTGTCCTGGTTGCCGGAGCTGGCGCCCTTGGCAGCGAGCACGCCGACCACCTGGAACGGCACATTTTCGATCAGCAGGTACTGGCCCAGCGGGTCGCTGCCCGGTGCCAGCAGCTTGTCGCGGACTTTCTGGCCAATCACTGCCACGGCCGCGCCGCGCTGTTCATCGGATTCGGTGAACAGGCTGCCCTGGACGACCGGCCAGTTGAGGATCTGTGGAAATTCGGTGTTGTTGCCGCCCACGTAGAACGTCTGGTTGTTGTTGCCGTGGCGCACCATCAGCTCGCCGCCGATCACTGGCATGATGCGGTGCACCTGGGGCAGGCCGCCGATGGCGGCGACATCGTCGAGGGTGATCTGGCCGGCCGCTTCGCGTGAGGTGGCGTGCTTGGCGCTGATGTAGAGGATGTTGGAGCCGAAGGCGGCCATCTGCGCCATCACCTGGCGCTTGCTGCCTTCGCCGACCGCCAGCATCACCACCACCGAGGCCACGCCGATGACGATGCCGAGCAGGGTCAAGGCGGTGCGGAAGCGGTTGATCCACATCACCCGCCAAGCCGCTTGCAGCGACTCGATCAGCTCGCCTTTCCAAGCGCCGCGCAGGCTTGCACCCCGGTCCAGGCGGCGGCGCAGTTCATCGGCCTGCACGCCGGGCGCGGCAGGTGGCTCGGCGCTGGCCGAGTCGCTGACGATCTCGCCGTCGCGAATCTCGATGATACGTCGCGCCCGCGCGGCCACTTCTCGGTCGTGGGTGATGAGAATGATCACGTGGCCCTGGCTCGCCAGTTCGTCGAGCAGGGTCATTACCTCGGCGCCACTATGGCTGTCGAGGGCTCCGGTGGGTTCGTCGGCGAGGATGATATGGCCGCCGTTCATCAGCGCGCGGGCAATCGACACCCGCTGCTGTTGACCGCCGGACAACTGATGCGGTCGGTTGCCGGTACGGCTGGCCAGGCCCAGCCGCTCGAGCAGGGCGGCGGCCCGGGCATGGCGCTGGTCGGCAGGCGTACCGGCGTAGATGGCTGGCATCTCGACGTTTTCCTGGGCTGAGCCTGAGGGAATCAGGTGATAGCCCTGGAACACGAAACCGAAGGCTTCGCGGCGTAGCCAGGCCAGTTCGTCGCTGTCCAGTTCGGCGACATCGCGTCCGGCGAAGCGATAACGGCCGCTGGACGGGCGATCGAGGCAGCCGAGGATGTTCATCAGGGTGGACTTGCCCGAGCCAGAGGCGCCGACGATGGCGACGAATTCTCCGGGTTGGATGCTCAGGCTGATGCCGCGCAGCACCTGAACCTCGGGGGAGTCGATGCCGCCGTAGACTTTGTGGATGTCGTCGAGCTCGATCAGCGCTGCACTCATTCAGCCTCCACTGGCGCGCGGCGCGCCAATGACCAGGTGCTCGCCTTCGCGCAGCCCGTCGAGAATCTGCACCCGAAGGCGGTCGCTGAGCCCGGTGCGCACCTGGCGCTGTTCGACCTTGCCGTCCGGGTTGAGCACTTGGGCCAGGCGCAGGCTGTCATCAGGTGCATCGTCCAGCGCGGCCAGCGGCGCGGTGAGCACTTGGCGAGCTTGGCCGGCGATGAAGAACACCTGGGTGGTCATCTCGGCCATGAGCGCGCCATCGGGATTCTCCACGTCGAGTAAAACGGTGTACTGCACCACTTTGCTGCCCGTGCTGCCGCTGCTGGCGCTGGTCGGGCTGCCACCGCCCTGACTGCTCTGGTCGAGTGGCTTGGGCGGGATCGGCAGGATTTGCCGCACGGTGCTGGTCCAGCGTCGCTTGCCACCGGCCAGGGTGGTGAAGTAGGCGGTCATGCCCGGTTTGACCTGGCCGATGTCCGCCTCCGAAACCTGGGCCCAGACGGTCATGGGCGACAGCCGGGCGATGCGCAGGATCAACGGCGTCTGCTGCTGGGCGTTGAGCGTCTGGCCTTCACGGGCATCGACCGCCACCACGGTGCCGTCCATCGGCGCGTAGATGCGTGTGTAGCCAAGCTCGGCTTCGTCGCTGCGCAGGCTGGCCTGGGCCTGGAGGATCTGCGCCTGGTACATGTCGATCCGGGCCTGGGTCACTTTAAATTCCGCCTGAGCGCGCTGCACGTCCTCTTCGCGTGTGGCACCGGCGCGAGCCAGATCTTGCTGGCGCTTGACCTGTTGTTGGGCCAAGAGGTGCTGTGCGCGCTGCTCGGCCAACTGGGCCTTGAGGTTCTCGATCGAATAGCGTCCGGCATCCAGGCGCGCCTGTTGGGTGGACGGGTCGATCTCCACTAGCAGTTGGCCCTTTTTCACCTGGTCGCCGGCTTCGACGTGCAGCGTGCGGATTTGCCCGGAGGCCTGGGCGCCGACATCGACGTAGCGACGCGGCTGCAGGGTGCCCAGTGCGGTGACGCTGCTTTCGATGTCGGCGCGGGTGACGGGCACGGTGCTCAGCGATGGTGCGCCGAGGGGCAGGGTTTTCCAGGCCAGCAGGGTACCCAGTGCCAGCAGGCTCAGGGCGCCGAGCAGCAGTCGACGGGGGAGCGGGGAGGTGCGTCTCATTGCAGACTTCCAGGCGGAGGTATGAGGCGTGGCATGGCGTGCAGGCACATACGAACGTCACCGATAGACGAACCTTGTGCACCGGGATTTAGCGGACCGGGTGGGCTGCGTTGCTGAGAATGGGTGTAATTTGTAATATGTCACACTGATATCACCGATGCGCATTCTCAACTTTATCGGTGTTGCCTGGAGGAGAAGCGAAGGCCGTGGTGGAGCATTACTATCGCGAACTGTTGAGCTTTCTCTGCGCGCGGCTGGGCAGTCGGCATGCGGCCGAGGATGTGGCGCACGATGTCTGGGTTCGGTTACTTGAGCGCAGCGGTCAGCCGCCAATCGAACGGCCTCGCCCCTTCCTCTATCGTACGGCGCTGAATTTGGTCATCGACAGGCATCGGCGGCAGTTGGTGCGGCAGGTCGAGCCGCTGGAAGTGCTGGAGGACGATGAGCGCTGGCACAGTCCGGCGCCTTCGCAGCAACTGCATCTTGAGCAGCGATTGGCGATGGTGCGGCGGGCGCTGGATGAACTGAGCGGGACGTGCCGGGAATGCTTTTTGCTGCGCAAGCTTGAGGGGTTGTCGCATGGGGAGATCGCGGCGCGGCTTGGGATATCGCAGGGGATGGTCGAGAAGCATATCGTTAATGCCATGAAGCATTGTCGGGGGCGGATTCTGGGGTGGGATCGGTGATTTTTCCTGGCCGGGGGGGCTTATCCGTTGGCTTTGGTGGGGCTTAGTCACCTTTTCGCCCTTACGGCGACCCTCTTTTTTTCCTTGGAAAAAAGAGGGGCAAAAACCGCCTGCTCCCGCATACGGCCCCTGCGCTGCGCGCAGGGGTTCCCTCGCGCCGGCGTCGCTCCGGGAGGACCGCGCTTAGGGGCCGTCCTGGCCCCAAGCGCTTGACGGGCATCCATGCCCGTCACCTCCCTGCGCAACGACGTCGCGAGGCCTCCTGAGGTCGCGTTTGGCGGTGTTCGAGCTACCGCGTACCAAGATCAAGATCAAGACCAAGATCACGGCAACGGCAACGGCAACGGCAACGGCGGTTTGATCGCGCAGCGCTCCAGAACATCTGCCCCACCGCTAGCTTCTAAACGCGCGATAGTTCAGACACCGCCCATCGCGACCTCAGGAGGCCGAGCAGAGGTGGCATGGAGGGGGTTGACGGGCATGGATGCCCGTCAAGCGCTTGGGGCCATGGATGGCCCCTAAGCGCGGTACCCCCGGAGTGCCACCGGCGCGAGGGAACCCCGCAGCGCA
>NZ_JAUTXS020000014.1:0-132113 GCF_030658255.1 Pseudomonas sp. RAC1 | reverse complement strand
CCGCAGTCATCAGGCCCTCACCGAACTGCTCGAGCAGCTCCTTGGGGATTTTTGGTAGGTCACGCAGGGGTTTCTTCTTGGTTGGCATACATGCACCTCTTGCTCATGTTATGCCCGAACACAAAATTTCTGACATACCCGGCATGGTTCCAGCCCTGAAAGCGTCCGTGAACTGAGGTGCCTTACCCAACAGCATGAGAATCCGGCAATGTCCGGCTCAGCGTCGCACAGGCAGCGCCATACCGTCTCGTAGCCCCTCTCTGGTTTGGCCATTTAAAACCCAAAACCCGCCCACAAAAAAACCGACCCTAAGGTCGGTTTCCTGTTCAATCATGGTGCCCCGAGGGAGACTCGAACTCCCACTCCTTTCGAAAACGGATTTTGAATCCGCCGCGTCTACCAATTCCGCCATCAGGGCTTGTGGCGCCGCAGTATAGTGAGGGTCTTCGACTCGGTCAATCGGCTTTCATGGTCAATTTTCATGCATTGGGCTAAACTTCCCGGCCCTGCCAAACCGAACACGATCATGCGCGTCGCCGATTTTTCCTTCGAACTCCCCGATTCCCTCATCGCCCGTCATCCCCTGGCCGAGCGCCACGGCAGTCGTCTGCTGGTCCTCGACGGGCCGAGCGGCGAGCTGGCGCACCGGCGTTTCACCGACTTGCTCGAGTACCTGCGCCCGGGCGACCTGATGGTGTTCAACAACACTCGGGTCATTCCGGCGCGGCTGTTCGGCCAGAAAGCCTCCGGCGGCAAGCTGGAAATGCTGATCGAGCGCGTGCTCGACAGCCACCGGGTGCTGGCCCATGTGCGCGCCAGCAAGGCGCTGAAGGTCGGGGCCACGGTGCTGATCGACGGCGGCGGCGAGGCCGAGATGGTGGCGCGCCACGAAACGCTGTTCGAATTGCGCTTCAGCGAAGAGGTGCTGCCGCTGCTCGACCGCGTCGGGCACATGCCGCTGCCGCCGTACATCGACCGTCCCGACGAGGGCGCCGACCGCGAGCGTTACCAGACCGTCTACGCCGAGCGCGCCGGGGCGGTGGCGGCGCCCACTGCCGGGCTGCACTTCGACGAGGCGTTGCTGGCGCAGATCGCCGCCAAGGGCGTGGAGCGCGCCTTCGTCACCTTGCATGTGGGCGCCGGCACTTTCCAGCCGGTGCGGGTCGACAAGATCGAAGACCACCACATGCATAAAGAATGGCTGGAGGTGAGTCAGGACGTGGTCGATGCCATCGACGCCTGCCGCGCCAGGGGCGGGCGGGTGATCGCGGTGGGGACCACCAGCGTGCGGTCGCTGGAAAGCGCGGCGCGCGATGGCGTGCTCAAGGCCTTCAGCGGCGATACCGACATCTTCATCTACCCCGGTCGGCCGTTCCATGTGGTCGATGCGCTGGTGACCAACTTCCATTTGCCCGAGTCCACGCTGCTGATGCTGGTCTCGGCCTTCGCGGGATATCCCGAGACCATGGCGGCCTACGCGGCGGCGGTCGAGCAGGGGTATCGCTTCTTCAGTTACGGTGATGCCATGTTCATCACCCGCAATCCGGCGCCGCGCGGCCCCGAGGATCAAGCATGAGTCGCACCTGTCGTATGTCCTTCGAACTGCTGGCCACCGACGGCAAGGCCCGTCGTGGTCGGCTGACCTTCCCCCGTGGCACCGTGGAAACCCCGGCGTTCATGCCGGTGGGCACCTACGGCACGGTCAAGGGCATGCTGCCGCGTGACATCGAGGCCATCGGTGCCGAGATCATCCTGGGCAACACCTTCCACCTCTGGCTGCGTCCGGGCACCGAGGTGATCAAGAAGCACAACGGCCTGCACGATTTCATGCAGTGGAAAGGCCCGATTCTCACCGACTCCGGCGGCTTCCAGGTGTTCAGCCTGGGTGCGATGCGCAAGATCAAGGAAGAGGGCGTGACCTTCGCCTCGCCGGTGGACGGTTCCAAGGTGTTCATGGGGCCGGAAGAGTCGATGCAGGTGCAGCGCGACCTGGGCTCGGACATCGTGATGATCTTCGACGAGTGCACGCCGTACCCGGCCGAGCATGACGTGGCGCGCACCTCCATGGAGCTGTCGCTGCGCTGGGCCCAGCGTTCGAAAAACGCCCACGGCGACAATACCGCCGCGCTGTTCGGCATCGTTCAGGGTGGCATGTACCAGGACCTGCGCATGCGTTCGCTGGAAGCGCTGGTCAACATCGACTTCGACGGCTTGGCCATTGGTGGCCTGTCGGTGGGTGAGCCCAAGCACGAGATGATCAAGGTGTTGGACTACCTGCCGGCGCAGATGCCTGCTGACAAACCTCGTTACCTTATGGGGGTAGGCAAACCGGAAGATCTGGTTGAGGGTGTGCGCCGCGGCGTCGACATGTTCGACTGCGTGATGCCCACGCGCAACGCGCGCAACGGTCATCTGTTCGTCGATACAGGGGTGATCAAGATCCGCAATGCGTTCCATCGCCACGATGATTCGCCGCTGGATCCGACCTGTGACTGCTACACCTGCAGCAACTTCTCCCGCGCCTATCTGCATCACCTGGACAAGTGCGGCGAAATGCTGAGCAGTATGCTCAATACCATCCACAACTTGCGCCATTACCAGCGCTTGATGGCCGGTTTACGCGAGGCTATTCAACAGGGTAAATTGGCCGCCTTTGTCGACGCCTTCTATGCCAAGCGCGGACTTCCCGTACCGCCTTTGGATTGACTGTTCGTACACAACACTAAATTAAGCAACTGGAGTGCTACATGAGCTTTCTGATTCCCGCCGCTTACGCGGACGCTGCAGCCCCGGCCGCCGGCCCCGCCGGTACCGGCTTCGAGTGGATCTTCCTGGTCGGCTTCCTGGTCATCTTCTACCTGATGATCTGGCGTCCTCAGGCCAAGCGCGCCAAGGAGCAGAAGAACCTGCTCAATGCGCTGCAGAAAGGCGACGAAGTGGTCACCAACGGCGGTATCGCCGGCAAGATCGTCAAAGTATCGGATGATTTCGTGGTGCTGGAAGTGTCCGACACCGTCGAGCTGAAGTTCCAGAAGGGCGCCATCGCCGCGACCCTGCCGAAAGGTACGCTCAAGGCTATCTGAGTTACCGGTTTCATTTTTCCAGTCGGGGCGCGCAACGCGCCCCGCGTCTTGAACGGGCGGCGTGATGCTGAACAAATACCCTCTGTGGAAATACCTGCTGATCCTGGTGGTACTGGCGGTCGGCTTTATTTATTCCGCTCCCAACCTCTACCCGGACGATCCGGCGGTGCAGATCAGCGGCGCAAGCTCGGCCCTGCACGTGAGCCAGGCCGACCTCGACCGCGCCACCAAGGCGCTGACCGATGCCGGTATTGCGGTCAAGGGCGGCAGCCTGGGCGAGAAGGGCAGTGCGCTGGTGCGCCTGACCAACCAGGAAGATCAACTGCCGGCCAAGGACGTGGTGCGCAAGGCATTGGGTGACGACTACGTCGTCGCGCTGAACCTGGCCCAAACCACCCCGCAATGGCTGCGCAACCTGGGCGCCAGCCCGATGAAGCTGGGCCTGGACCTCTCCGGTGGTGTGCACTTCCTGCTCGAAGTGGACATGGACAAGGCCATGAGCGCCCGGATGAAGGTCTACGACGGCGAGGTCAAGACCCTGCTGCGCAAGGAGCGCGTGCGCTACCGCAGCCTGCCTCAGCAGGACGGTGCCATTCTGCTCGGCTTCTCCGACGACGCCACCCGCGAACAGGCCCGTGCCCTGGTCCGCAAGAATTTCAGTGATTTCGACATCACCACCACCGAGCGCAACGAGCTGTCGGTCCTGCGCCTGGCGCTGACGCCGGCCAAGGTCGCGGAAATCCGCGAGTACTCGGTCAAGCAGAACCTCACCACCGTGCGCAACCGGGTCAACGAGCTGGGTGTGGCCGAGCCGCTGGTCCAGCGTCAGGGCGGCAACCGCATCGTGGTCGAACTGCCGGGCGTGCAGGACACTGCCGAAGCCAAGCGTATCCTCGGCAAGACCGCCAACCTGGAGTTCCGCTTCGGCGCCGAGCCCGGCGCTTCGAAAGCCACGACTGAGGTGTTCGAGTTCCGCGACGGCAATCGTTCGGCGGCGGTCGAGCGCGGCCTGATCATCACCGGCGACCAGGTCACCGACGCCCAGGCCAGCTTCGACGAGCACGGTCGTCCACAGGTCAACATCCGCCTCGACGGTCACGGTGGCGAGCTGATGAGCCGCGCCACGCGCAGCAACGTCGGTCGCAGCATGGCGGTGATCTTCATCGAGCAGCGTCCGATGACCCGCTACGAGAAGCAGGTGGTCGATGGCGTCGAGAAAGACGTACCGATCCAGGCCTTCAAGGAAGAGAAGAAGATCATCAGCCTGGCGACCATCCAGTCGCCGCTGGGTAGCCAGTTCCGCATCACCGGCCTGAACGGTCAGGGCGAGTCGTCCGAGCTGGCGCTGCTGCTGCGTGCCGGTGGCCTGGCCGCACCGATGTACTTCGCCGAAGAGCGGACCATCGGCCCGAGCCTGGGTGCCGACAACATCACCAAGGGTGTCGATGCGTCGCTGTGGGGCATGCTGTTCGTCTCGCTGTTCATCATCGCCATCTACCGCGGTTTCGGCGTGATCGCCACCGTCGCCCTGGCGGGCAACATGGTGCTGCTGCTGGCGCTGATGTCGCTGCTGGGGGCCACCCTGACGCTGCCGGGTATCGCCGGTATCGTGTTGACCATGGGTATGGCGGTGGACGCCAACGTGCTGATCTTCTCGCGTATCCGCGAGGAGCTCAAAACCGGCATGTCGGTGCAGCGCGCCATCCATGAAGGTTTCAACCGCGCCTATACCGCGATCATCGACGCCAACCTGACCAGCCTGCTGGTCGGCGGCATCCTGTTCGCCATGGGTACCGGCCCGGTCAAGGGCTTCGCGGTCACCATGTCCCTCGGGATTTTCACCTCGATGTTCACCGCCGTCATGGTGACCCGCGCAATGGTCAACCTGACCTGCGGCGGGCGTGACATCAAGAAGCTGTGGGTTTGAGGGAGCTGCGATGAAAACCATCAACTTCATGGGCGTGCGCAATGTCGCGTTCGCCATCACCATGCTCCTCACCGTGCTGGCGCTGTTCAGCTGGTGGCAGAAGGGTCTGAACTTCGGCCTGGACTTCACCGGCGGCACGCTGATCGAGCTGACCTACGAACGCCCGGCCGACCTCAAGGCGGTACGTGCCGAGCTGGTCGAGTCCGGTTTCCATGAGGCCGTGGTGCAGAGTTTCGGCGCCACCACCGACCTGCTGGTGCGTATGCCTGGCGACGACCCACAACTGGGTAATCGCGTGGCCAGCGCCCTGCAGAAACTTGGCGGCGACAACCCGGCGACCGTCAAGCGCGTCGAGTTCGTCGGCCCGCAGGTGGGTGAAGAGCTGCGCGACCAGGGCGGCCTCGGCATGCTTCTGGCCCTGGGCGGTATCCTCATCTACCTGGCGTTCCGCTTCCAATGGAAGTTTGCCGTGGGCGCCATCGTTTCGCTGATCCACGACGTGGTGGTGACCCTGGGCATCCTGTCGTTCTTCCAGATCACCTTCGACCTGACGGTGCTGGCAGCGGTGCTGGCGATCATCGGCTACTCGCTCAACGACACCATCGTCGTGTTCGACCGGGTGCGCGAGAACTTCCGGGTGATGCGCAAGGCTTCGTTGATCGAGAATATCAACGTCTCGACCACCCAGACCCTGCTGCGCACCATCGCCACCTCGGTGTCGACCCTGCTGGCCATCGCCGCCTTGCTGTTCTTCGGCGGTGACAACCTGTTCGGCTTCTCCCTGGCGCTGTTCATCGGCGTCATGGCCGGCACCTACTCGTCGATCTACATCGCCAACGTGGTGCTGATCTGGCTGAATCTGAACAGCGAAGACCTGATCCCGCCGGTCAAGGCCGAGGGTGCGGACGACCGACCGTAAGTAATCTCCTACGCCGTTTGGCGTAACAAGAGGCGCGAGTGTTGAACTCGCGCCTTTTTTTTTGCTCCAAGGCAGGGAGAAGGCGGGCGTAGCCCCGTGAGTACGATCAGGAGAGTCCACGTGAACAAATCAATGCTGGTGGGTGCGGTTCTGGGTGCTGTCGGTGTCACTGCCGGAGGTGCTGTGGCGACCTACAGCTTGGTGAACAAAGGGCCTGAATACGCCCAGGTCACCGATGTGCAGCCGATCAAGCAACAGGTGAAGACGCCGCGCGAAGTGTGCAAGGACGTGACCGTGACCCGGCAGCGTCCGGTGCAGGACCAGCACCAGATCGCCGGTACGGTGGTGGGTGCGTTGGCGGGCGGCCTGCTGGGTAACCAGATCGGCGGCGGCAACGGCAAGAAGCTGGCCACCGTGGCCGGTGCAGTGGGCGGCGGCTATGCCGGCAACAAGGTGCAGGAAGGCATGCAGCAGCGTGACACCTACACCACCACGCAGACCCGCTGCAACACGGTCAATGACCTCAGCGACAAGGTGGTGGGCTATACGGTCAAGTACACCATCGGTGATCAGGCAGGTGTGGTGAAGATGGATCACGAGCCGGGTTCGACCATTCCGCTGGACAAGAATGGCAAGCTGGTGTTGAGTCAGGCGCAGCCTGGGCAGTGACGGCGGATCGCGTTCTTTTCAGGCGCAGTTGAATAAAAAAAAGCACCTCGAGAGGTGCTTTTTTTGTGCCGCCGAGATCGCCTCAGCGCTTCAGGTTTTCCGGCAGGTGCGGCTGGATCGCCGTCAGCACCGCCTTGAAGCACTTGATGTTGCCGGCAACGATGTGGCCTTTCTCGAGGAAGTCGTGGCCGCCATTGAAGTCGCTGACCAGGCCGCCCGCTTCCTGGATCAGCAGCACGCCGGCTGCCATGTCCCATTCCGACAGGCCCGACTCCCAGAAGGCGTCGAAACGACCGGCCGCTACGTAGGCCAGGTCCAGCGCAGCGGAACCGGCGCGGCGGATGCCGGCGGTCTGGCCGGTGAGGGCGCGGAACATGCCCAGGTAGTTGTCCAGGTCGGCCATCTGGTTGTCACGGAATGGGAAGCCGGTGCCGAGCAGGGCGCCTTCCAGGCTGGTGCGCGAGCTGACGCGCAGGCGACGGCCATTGAGCTGGGCGCCGCGACCGCGGCTGGCGGTGAATTCTTCCTGGCGCACAGGATCGACGATGACCGCGTGCTCGAGGCGACCGCGGTAGCGGCAGGCGATGCTGACCGAGAAGTGGGGGACGCCACGCAGGAAGTTGGTGGTGCCGTCCAGCGGATCGATGATCCACAGGTAGTCCTTGCCTTCCTCGCCGGTGCCGGCATGCAGGCCGGTTTCTTCGCCTTGGATCGAGTGGTTCGGATAAGCCTTGCGCAGGGCGTTGACGATGGTCTGCTCGGCGGCGCGATCGACCTCGGAGACGTAATCCTTGGCCTCTTTCTCGTCGACCTTGATGCTATCCAGGCGTTCGATGGAGCGGAAAATCAGTTCACTGGCGCTGCGAGCGGCGCGCAGGGCGATATTCAGCATAGGCTGCATGGGCGTTTCACCTGGAGATGTTAAAGAAGAAAGCCGCCTAGTCTATCAGAAAACTGTTCCGGCAGAAGGGTGACATGCACTTTCGTGGCGTTACGCCCCTCGCTTAGGTAACATCGCGGGCCTTGTCGTGTGCCTTCGTGAGCGTGTCACCGTGCTGCAGAATATTCGTGTCGTTCTGGTCAATACCAGCCACCCCGGCAACATCGGCGGCGCTGCGCGTGCCATGAAGAACATGGGCCTGTCGCGGCTGGTACTGGTGCAGCCGAAGGTGTTTCCGTCCGATGAGGCCGCGGCGCGGGCCTCCGGGGCCGACGATGTGCTGGCGAGCACGCAGGTGGTCGACAGCCTCGAAGAAGCCCTGACCGGCTGTACCTTGGTCATGGGCACCAGCGCCCGTGAGCGCAGCATTCCTTGGCCGTTGATCGATCCCCGCGAGTGCGGTGCCAAGGCAGTGGCGCATGCCGCCGGCGGCGAGGAGATCGCTCTGGTGTTCGGGCGCGAGCATGCCGGGCTCACTAACGACGAGCTGCAGCGATGTCACTTCCATGTGCACATCGCCTCGAACCCCGATTTCAGCTCGCTGAACCTGGCGGCGGCCGTCCAGGTGCTTTCCTACGAAGTGCGCATGGCCTGGCTGGCCGCTCAGCAAGCGCCCTCGGCGGTCGAGGCGTTGGAGGCCGGCTCGCCGCCCAGCGACGACCTGGCCACCATGGACGAGATGGAGCGGTTCTACGAACACCTGGAAAAGACCCTGGTGGACATCGGCTTCCTCGATCCGGCGAAGCCCAAGCACCTGATGCCGCGTCTGCGCCGGTTGTATGGGCGCAGCTCGGTCAATCGTTCGGAAATGAGCATCTTGCGTGGCATCCTCACCGAGACCCAGAAGGTCGTCCGGGGTGACGCGCACAAGCGCAAGGACTAGACCCTATGTTCGACCGTCTGCGTGAAGACATCCAAAGCGTATTCCACCGCGACCCGGCCGCGCGCAACGCCTTCGAGGTGCTGACCTGCTATCCCGGTATGCATGCCATCTGGTTGCATCGCCTGGGCAACGCCCTGTGGCGCCGCGACTTCAAGTGGCTGGCGCGGCTGGTGTCGAACTTCGGGCGCTGGCTCACCGGGATCGAGATCCACCCAGGTGCAACCATCGGCCGACGCTTCTTCATCGATCACGGCATGGGTATCGTCATCGGCGAGACCGCCGAAATCGGCGACGACGTCACCTTGTACCAAGGGGTGACGCTCGGCGGCACCAGTTGGAATAAAGGCAAGCGCCACCCCACGCTGGAAAACGGGGTGGTGGTCGGGGCCGGCGCCAAGGTGCTCGGCCCATTCACTGTTGGCGCTGGAGCCAAGATCGGCTCCAATGCCGTGGTCACCAAGGCGGTGCCGGCGGGGGCGACCGCCGTGGGCATTCCCGGGCGCATCATCGTCAGGCAGCAGGACGATGAGGCGGGGGCGCGGCGCAAGGCCATGGCCGAGAAGATCGGCTTCGATGCCTACGGCGTCAGCGCCGACATGCCCGACCCGGTGGCCCGCGCCATCGACCAGATGCTCGATCACCTGCAGGCGGTCGACGAGCGCCTCGAAGGCATGTGCGGTGCGCTCACTCAGTTGGGCAGCGACTACAGCGCCAAGGCGCTGCCGGCACTGCCCGAGGAGGACTTTGCCGAGGTCAAGCCGGCGATCAAGAGCGACGCGGCGGCGCACTGATTCCGTCAACACGGGTCGGCGCATTGGCCAAGGGCGTGTGCTGCCGGCCCGTGTCTGCTATCATCGCGCCGCCTCCCGCGTTCAAACCCGACTAAAGCACTAGGTCTTATAGTTGACTTAAATGCTCGGGAATCGCATACTCGCACACATCCTGTAACTCCCGTGGTACCCATAGCCATGCGATTGACTACCAAAGGCCGATACGCCGTCACCGCCATGCTCGACCTGGCGTTGCACGCGCAGCATGGACCGGTATCCCTGGCCGACATTTCCGAGCGTCAGGGCATTTCCCTTTCTTATCTGGAGCAGCTGTTCGCCAAGTTGCGCCGCAGCAGTCTGGTCTCCAGCGTGCGCGGTCCCGGTGGCGGCTACCAGTTGTCCAGAACCATGGAAACCATCCAGGTGGTTCAGGTGATCGACGCGGTCAACGAGTCGGTCGATGCGACCCGCTGCCAAGGCCTCGGCGACTGCCACTCCGGTGACACCTGCCTGACCCACCATCTGTGGTGCGACCTCAGCCAGCAGATCCATGAATTCCTCAGCGGCATCAGTCTGGCCGACCTCGTCATGCGCCGTGAGGTGCAGGAAGTCGCCCAGCGCCAGGACCTGCGCCGTGTCGCCGGTCGCGTTGCCCAGCTGGACAAGATTGAGACGTCCGCCGTCGACTGATGCGACGAGCGACGCCAACGCCTGATAGGAGATATTCAATGAAGTTGCCGATCTACCTCGATTACTCCGCGACCACGCCGGTCGATCCCCGTGTCGCGCAGAAAATGGCCGACTGCCTGCTGGTCGACGGAAACTTCGGTAACCCGGCCTCGCGTTCCCACGTGTTCGGCTGGCGTGCCGAGGAAGCCGTCGAGAACGGCCGTCGCCAGGTCGCTGAACTGATCAATGCCGACCCGCGCGAGATCGTCTGGACCAGCGGTGCCACCGAGTCCGACAACCTGGCCATCAAGGGCGTCGCGCACTTCTATCAGACCAAGGGCAAGCACATCATCACCTCCAAGATCGAGCACAAGGCGGTCCTGGACACCGCTCGCCAGCTCGAGCGCGAAGGTTTCGAAGTCACCTACCTGGAACCCGGTGAAGACGGCATCATCACCCCGGCGATGGTCGAGGCGGTGCTGCGTGACGACACCATCCTGGTCTCGCTGATGCACGTGAACAACGAAGTCGGCTCGATCAACGACATCGCTGCCATCGGTGAACTCACCCGCGCTCGCGGCGTGCTGTTCCATGTCGATGCCGCGCAGTCGGCTGGCAAGGTCGAGATCGACCTGCAAAAGCTCAAGGTCGACCTGATGTCGTTCTCCGCGCACAAGGCCTACGGGCCTAAAGGCATCGGCGCGCTGTACGTCAGCCGCAAGCCGCGGGTACGTCTGGAGGCCATCATTCACGGCGGCGGTCACGAGCGTGGCATGCGTTCGGGCACCCTGCCGACTCACCAGATCGTCGGCATGGGCGAGGCGTTTGCCATCGCCAAGCAGGAAATGGCCGCCGAAAACGTGCGCATCAAGGCCCTGAGCGACCGCTTCTTCAAGCAGGTCTCGGACCTCGAAGAGCTGTACGTCAACGGCAGCCAGACCCAGCGCGTACCGCACAACCTGAACCTGAGCTTCAACTACGTGGAAGGCGAGTCGCTGCTGATGTCGCTCAAGGACATCGCGGTATCGTCCGGCTCGGCGTGCACCTCCGCGTCGCTCGAGCCGTCCTACGTGCTGCGCGCTCTGGGCCGCAACGACGAGCTGGCGCACAGCTCGATCCGCTTCTCCTTCGGTCGTTTCACCACCGAGGAAGAGGTCGACTACGCCGCGCAGGAAGTCTGCAAGGCCGTGAACAAACTGCGTGAACTGTCGCCGCTGTGGGATATGTACAAGGACGGCGTCGACATCTCCAAGATCGAGTGGGCCGCCCACTAAGCAGTCGCCAGCAAGAGCGGCTCCCTGACGAGGAAGGAATTGCACCATGGCATACAGTGAAAAGGTCATCGACCACTACGAGAACCCGCGCAACGTCGGCAAGATGAATGCGGAAGACCCAGACGTCGGCACCGGCATGGTCGGTGCTCCGGCCTGCGGCGACGTGATGCGCCTGCAGATCAAGGTCAACGAACAAGGCGTGATCGAAGACGCCAAGTTCAAGACCTACGGCTGCGGCTCGGCCATCGCCTCCAGCTCCCTGGCCACCGAGTGGATGAAGGGCAAGACCCTGGACGAAGCCGAAACCATCAAGAACACCCAGCTGGCCGAAGAACTGGCGTTGCCGCCGGTCAAGATCCACTGCTCGGTGCTCGCCGAGGATGCCATCAAGGCAGCCGTACGCGATTACAAGCAGAAGAAAGGCTTGATCTAAGTCGCCCACGCGAAGGAGTTCCGATGGCTATCAGCATGACAGAAGCCGCCGCCAACCACATTCGCCGCTCCCTCGACGGACGCGGCAAAGGTGAAGGCATTCGCCTGGGCGTGCGTACCACCGGCTGCTCGGGCCTGGCCTACGTGCTGGAGTTCGTCGATGAGCTGGCGAGCGAAGACCAGGTGTTCGAGAACCACGGCGTGAAGGTCATCATCGACCCGAAGAGCCTGGTGTACCTCGATGGCACCGAATTGGACTTCGTCAAGGAAGGGTTGAACGAAGGCTTCAAGTTCAACAACCCCAACGTGCGCGGTGAATGTGGCTGCGGCGAAAGCTTCAATGTCTGAGGCCTGACGTGGGTAGCCCTTGCCATTTCGCTCTGTTCGACCTGCAACCGAGCTTCCGCCTGGACCTCGACAAGCTGGCCGCGCGTTATCGCGAGCTGGCCCGCGAGGTCCATCCCGACCGCTTCGCCGACGCCTCCGAGCGTGAGCAGCGCGTGGCCCTGGAAAACTCCGCAGCCCTCAACGACGCCTACCAGACGCTGCGCAGTGCGCCGCGTCGCGCGCGTTACCTGCTGGCCATCAGCGGCCAGGAGGTGCCTCAGGAAGTCACGGTCCACGACCCCGACTTCCTGTTGCAGCAGATGCAGTGGCGCGAAGAACTCGAGGAACTGCAGGACGAAGCCGACCTCGACGGCGTTGCCGTGTTCAAGCAGCGCCTGAAGGGTGCCCAGAGCACTCTCGACGAGGAATTCGCCGCTTGCTGGGATCAAGCTGCCGAGCGCGACAGGGCTGAGCGCCTGATGCGCCGCATGCAGTTCCTCGACAAGCTCGCCCAGGAAGTGCGCCAACTCGAAGAGCGCCTCGACGATTAACCCCGGCGCCACCGTGACGGCGCCCAAGGTATCAAGATAAGCATGGCCCTACTGCAGATCGCCGAACCCGGTCAGAGCCCCCAGCCGCACCAGCGCCGCCTGGCGGTGGGCATCGACCTGGGGACCACCAACTCGCTCGTCGCCGCGGTACGCAGCGGCCGCAGCGAGCCGCTGCCCGATGCCCAGGGCAACCTCATCCTGCCGTCCGCGGTGCGCTACCTGGAGGACCGCTGCGAAGTCGGCCAGGCTGCCCGCGATGCAGCCTCCAGCGACCCGTTCAACAGCGTCCTGTCGGTCAAGCGCCTGATGGGCCGAGGCCTGTCAGACGTCAAACAGTTGGGTGAACAGCTGCCATACCGGTTCGTCGGCGGCGAGTCGCACATGCCGTTCATCGACACCGTTCAGGGGCCCAAGAGCCCGGTGCAGGTGTCGGCCGACATTCTCAAGGTGCTGCGTCAGCGCGCCGAGGAATCCTTGGGTGGCGAACTGGTGGGCGCGGTGATCACCGTGCCGGCCTATTTCGACGACGCTCAGCGTCAGGCCACCAAGGATGCTGCGCGTCTGGCCGGGCTGAACGTGCTGCGCCTGCTCAACGAGCCCACCGCAGCGGCGGTGGCCTATGGTCTGGACCAGAACGCCGAAGGCGTGGTGGCGATCTTCGACCTGGGCGGCGGCACCTTCGACATTTCCATTCTGCGCCTTACGGCCGGCGTGTTCGAAGTGCTGGCCACGGGCGGTGACACGGCCCTGGGCGGGGATGATTTCGATCATGCCATCGCGGGCTGGATCATTGAACAGGCGGGCCTGTCCGCTGACCTCGATCCTGCCACTCAGCGCCAGTTGTTGCAGGCGGCGTGCGCCGCCAAAGAAGCCTTGACCGATGCCGATAGCGTTCGCGTCAGCCACGGCGCCTGGAGCGGTGAGCTCAGCCGTGCCGATTTCGAAGGCATGATCGAGCCGTTGATCGCCCGTAGCCTCAAGGCCTGCCGCCGCGCCGTGCGCGACAGCGGCGTCGAGCTGGAAGAGGTGGGGGCGGTGGTCATGGTGGGTGGATCGACCCGTGTGCCGCGTGTGCGCGACGCGGTCGGCACGTTGTTCGGTCGTGCGCCGCTGACCTCGATCGACCCCGATCAAGTGGTGGCCATCGGCGCGGCGATTCAAGCCGATACCTTGGCTGGCAATCGTCGCGAAGGCGGTGAACTGTTGTTGCTGGATGTCATCCCTCTGTCGCTCGGTCTGGAGACCATGGGCGGGTTGATGGAGAAGGTGATCCCGCGCAATACCACCATTCCGGTGGCGCGCGCCCAGGAGTTCACCACCTACAAAGACGGCCAGTCGGCCATGATGATCCACGTCCTGCAGGGCGAGCGCGAGCTGATCAGCGACTGCCGCTCGCTGGCGCGCTTCGAGTTGCGTGGCATTCCGGCCATGGTCGCCGGCGCGGCGAAGATCCGCGTCACGTTCCAGGTGGATGCGGATGGGCTGTTGAGCGTCGCCGCGCGCGAACTGGGCTCGGGTGTGGAGTCGAGTATTCAGGTGAAGCCTTCGTACGGCCTGACCGACGGCGAGATCGCCCGCATGCTCAAGGACTCCTTCGAGCACGCCGGTACCGACAAGCAGGCGCGCCAGTTGCGCGAGCACCAGGTCGATGGCGAACGCCTGCTCGAAGCGGTACAGGGTGCCCTCGAGGCGGACGGCGAGCGCCTGCTCAGTGGCGAGGAGCGCGAGGCCATCGAGTTCCAGATGCAAGAACTGCGTGATTTGCTCAACGGCACCGATGGCCCGGCCATCGAGCAGCAGACCAAGCGTCTGTCGCAGGTGACCGATGCTTTTGCCGCCCGTCGCCTTGATTCGACGGTCAAAGCCGCACTGGCCGGGCGCAACCTGAATGAGATCGAGGAGTAATCGATGCCGCTGGTGACATTCCTGCCGCATGAGAAATTCTGCCCCGAGGGGCTGACCGTCGAGGTCGCGTCCGGCACCAACATCCTGGAGCTGGCCCATGAGCACCATATCGAAATGGAAAGTGCCTGTGGCGGCGTGAAGGCTTGCACCACGTGCCATTGCATCGTGCGCAAGGGCCTCGAATCCCTCGAGGAAGCCGACGAGTTGGAAGAGGACATGCTGGACAAGGCCTGGGGTCTGGAGGCGCAGTCGCGTCTCGGCTGTCAGGTGGTGGTCGCCGACCAGGACCTGACCATCGAAATCCCCAAGTATTCGCTCAACCACGCTGCCGAAGCGCCACATTGAGGGTCACGGAATGAGTCTGAAATGGGTTGATGTACTTGAAATCGCCATTCAGCTTGCAGAAAGCAAGCCGGACGTCGATCCTCGTTACGTGAATTTCGTCAATCTGCGGAGTTGGGTGATGGAATTGCCTGACTTCAGTGACGATCCGGCGCGCGGCGGCGAAAAGGTCCTGGAAGCCATCCAGGCGGCCTGGATCGAAGAAGCCGACTGAGTGACACCCGCAGGTTAGGCAATGCCCTCGAACCCGCGTATAATTCGCGGGTTTAATTTTTCGCAACACTCAATATTCTGGAGTTTTCCATGGCTGTTCAACGTACTTTCTCCATCATCAAGCCTGACGCCGTCGCCAAAAACGTCATCGGTGAGATCACCACTCGTTTCGAAAAAGCCGGCCTGAAAGTCGTCGCCTCGAAAATCAAGCAACTGTCCAAGGCCGAAGCCGAAGGCTTCTACGCCGAGCACAGCGCGCGTGGCTTCTTCGGCGAACTGGTTGCCTTCATGACTTCCGGACCGGTCGTTGTCCAGGTGCTGGAAGGCGAAAACGCCATCGCTCTGAACCGTGAGCTGATGGGCGCTACCAACCCTAAAGAAGCCGCTGCCGGCACCATCCGTGCCGACTTCGCCGAGTCGATCGACGCCAACGCCGTCCACGGTTCGGACTCCGAAGCCGCTGCCGCTCGCGAAATCGCCTACTTCTTCGCAGCTACCGAGGTAACCACTCGCTAAGCGAACGCTTTCGAGTGAGGGTGAATCCATGACGACATCTACTGGCAAAATCAACCTGTTGGGGCTGACCCTGCCGGAAATGGAACAGTTCTTCGACTCGATCGGGGAGAAGCGCTTCCGTGCCGGTCAGGTGATGAAATGGATTCACCATTTTGGCGTGTCCGATTTCGCGGACATGACCAACGTCGGCAAGGCCTTGCGCGAAAAGCTCGAGGCCATTGCCGAGATTCGACCTCCGGAAGTGGTCAGTGAAGACATTTCCGCCGACGGTACCCGCAAATGGGTCGTGCGCGTTGCCTCCGGCAGCTGCGTCGAGACCGTCTACATTCCCACCGACGACCGCGGCACGCTCTGCGTCTCGTCGCAAGCTGGCTGCGCCCTGGACTGCAGTTTCTGCTCCACCGGCAAGCAAGGCTTCAACAGCAACCTGACCGCCGCCGAAGTCATCGGCCAGGTATGGCTTGCGAACAAATCCTTCGGCACCGTCCCGGCCAAGATCGACCGCGCCATCACCAACGTGGTGATGATGGGCATGGGCGAGCCGCTACTCAATTTCGACAATGTCATCGCCGCCATGAAGATCATGATGGACGATCTGGGCTATGGCATCTCCAAGCGTCGCGTCACCCTGTCCACCTCGGGCGTGGTGCCGATGATCGACGAACTGGCCAAGCACATCGACGTGTCGCTGGCGCTGTCGCTGCACGCGCCGAACGACGAACTGCGCAACAAGCTGGTGCCGATCAACAAGAAGTACCCGCTCAAGGTACTGCTCGAGTCTTGCCTGGGCTACATGGCCACGCTCGGCGGCAAACGCGTGCTGACGGTCGAGTACACCCTGCTCAAGGATGTCAACGACCAGCCCGAACACGCCGCGCAGATGATCGAGCTGCTGCGCGACGTGCCGTGCAAGATCAACCTGATCCCGTTCAACCCGTTCCCGCACTCCGGCTACGAGCGGCCCAGCAACAATGCGATCCGTCGCTTCCAGGACCTGCTGCACCACGGTGGCTTCAACGTCACCACCCGGACCACCCGTGGTGAAGACATCGACGCGGCGTGCGGCCAGTTGGTCGGTCAGGTCATGGACCGCACCCGCCGCAGCGAGCGCTACATTGCCGTGCGCCAGCTCAACGCCGACGGTAGCGAGTCGGCAGACAGCGCCGTGCGCCTCTGACGGACACCGCCGCCCATGACCCTGCGCGCCGCGCTGTCGATCCTGTCACTGCTGTTGCTGGCTGGCTGCGTGTCCGGCGGCAGCGGCCATCCGCTGTCCAGCGAGCAGGGTCGGGCAGAGGCGGGGCGTGCCTACGTGCAGTTGGGCCTGGGCTATCTGCAGCAGGGCATGAGCGAGCAGGCCAAGGTGCCGTTGGCGCGCGCGCTCGAGTTGGACTCGCGTGACGCCGATGCCCATGCGGCTTTGGCCCTGGTGTTCCAGGCTCAAGGCGAGCCGGAGCTGGCGGATGAGCATTTTCGTCACGCCCTGGCACAGCGCTCGAACGATGCGCGCATTCGCAACAATTACGGCAGTTTCCTCTATGCTCAAGGGCATTTTCGCCAGGCCGAGCAGATGTTTCGCCAAGCCGCCGCCGATACCCTGTATCCTGAGCGCTCGCGCGTGTACGAGAACCTGGGCCTGACCGCGCTCAGGCAAGGCCGCGCCGAGCAAGCACAGGCCTATCTGGAAAAAGCCCTGCGCCTCGATCAGCGACAACCGCGGGCGCTACTGGAAATGGCTGAGTTGTCCTACGAAAACAGGCATTATGTGCCGGCCTGGGATTACTACGAACGTTTCAGCCAGCAGGGCCAGCATGATGCCCGCAGCCTGCTGTTGGGCAGTCGTCTGGCGCGAATCGTCGAAGAGCACGGTGCCGCTGACGAACTGGGCCGCACACTACAACGACTTTATCCCGGTACGCCGGAATATCAGCAATACCTGTCGGAGCAACGATGAACGCCGCGCACCCCGAATCAGCAGCAGCGCTTGAGCAGCATCCCGGTGACGTCCTGCGCCAGGCGCGCGAGCACCGGAACTGGTCGCAAGCCGAGGTCGCCCGTAGGCTGAACCTGACCGTCACCTCGCTGAACTACCTGGAAACCGGTGCCTTCGACAAGCTTCCCGGGCATACCTTCGCCCGCGGCTACATTCGCGCCTACGCCAAGCTCATGGACATGGATCAGGCCCCGTTGGTCGAGGCCTTTGATCGCGTGACCGGCACCCATGCCAAAGGCAGCGAAGTGCATTCGCTGGGTCGTATCGAGGAGCCGGTGCGCTTGTCGCACAACATCCTGCGCGGCGTCAGCCTGCTGCTGCTGGTGGTGGTGGTCGGCGGTGGCTTCTTCTGGTGGCAGGACCAGAGCGGCCAGCATGGCAAGGACCTGAGCAAGATCGCCCTGGAGCATGTCGAGGTCGAAAGCGCCGACGGCACCACCCAGATCCACACCCTCGACGAGCCCGAGGACCAGGCCGTGAGCGCTGGCCAGCAGCCCGAAAGCGCGCCGCTGCCGCTGGGGCAGGACACGGCAGCGCAGGGCGAAGACGAAACCGCCGCCCAGGCACCTGAACAGTCCGCGTCCGCGGTCGCGCCTACTGCGCCGGTTGCGCAGAACCCAGCCCAGCCGCATGCGCCGGCTGCCACGACCACCACCGCGCCTTCGACCACCCCTGCTGCGCCCGCTGCCAGCGAGCCTGCTGCGCCGATCGCAGGGGAAGGCAAGGTCGCCATCCAGTTCGTCGCCGACTGCTGGACCCAGGTCACCGACGGAAATGGCAAGGTGCTATTTAGCGCCATCAAGCGCAAGGGCGATAGCCTCGAACTGGCAGGCAAGCCGCCGTTCGCCGTGCGCCTGGGCTTTGCCCGTGGCGCCCAGGTCAGCTACAACGGCCAGCCCGTCGATGTCGCCCCGTTCACCAGTGGCGAGACCGCTCGCCTGAAGTTGGGACAGTAAGTCATGCACGGTGAATCCCCGATCAAACGTCGCGAATCCCGCAAAATCTGGGTCGGCAATGTGCCGGTGGGCGGCGATGCTCCCATCGCGGTACAGAGCATGACCAACACCGACACCAACGATGTGGCCGCCACCGTGGCGCAGATCCAGCGTTTGGTGGATGCCGGTGTCGATATCGTCCGCGTGTCGGTGCCCGACATGGACGCCGCCGAAGCCTTCGGCAAGATCAAGCAGCAGGTGAGCGTCCCGCTGGTCGCCGATATCCACTTCGACTACAAGATCGCGCTGCGCGTCGCCCAGCTCGGCGTCGACTGCCTGCGCATCAACCCGGGCAACATCGGCCGTGAAGACCGAGTGCGCGCGGTGGTCGATGCCGCTCGCGATCGTGGCATTCCGATCCGCATCGGCGTCAACGCCGGCTCCCTGGAAAAAGACCTGCAGAAGAAGTACGGCGAGCCGACTCCGGCCGCGCTGGTCGAGTCGGCGCTGCGCCATGTCGAGCACCTCGACCGCCTGGATTTCCATGACTTCAAGGTCAGCGTGAAGGCCTCCGACGTGTTCATGGCCGTCGAAGCCTATCGCCTGCTGGCCAAGCAGATCGTGCAGCCCCTGCACCTGGGCATCACCGAAGCGGGAGGACTGCGTTCCGGAACGGTGAAATCCGCCGTCGGCCTCGGTATGCTGCTCGCCGAAGGCATCGGCGATACCATCCGCATTTCGCTGGCGGCCGATCCGGTCGAGGAAGTGAAGGTCGGCTACGACATTCTGAAGTCGCTGCACCTGCGCTCGCGTGGCATCAACTTCATCGCCTGCCCGAGCTGCTCGCGGCAGAATTTCGATGTGGTCAAGACCATGAACGAGTTGGAAGGGCGCCTGGAAGACCTGCTGGTGCCGCTGGACGTCGCGGTGATCGGCTGTGTGGTCAACGGACCGGGCGAAGCCAAGGAATCGCATGTTGGCCTGACCGGTGGCACGCCCAACCTGGTGTACATCGATGGCAAGCCGGCACAGAAGCTGACCAACGACAACCTGGTCGATGAGCTGGAAAAGCTCATCCGCCAGAAAGCGGCCGAAAAGGTCGAGGCCGACGCGGCGCTGATCGCCCGCGGCTGATATACAGATTCGTAAGGACTTTTCGTGAGCAAATCGCTGCAAGCCATTCGTGGCATGAACGACATCCTGCCCGAGCAATCGCCGCTGTGGCGCTACTTCGAAGGCACCGTGGCCAGCTTGCTGGACACCTACGGCTACAGCCAGATCCGCACGCCGATCGTCGAGTTCACCGAACTGTTCAAGCGTTCGATCGGTGAAGTCACCGATATCGTCGAAAAGGAAATGTATACCTTTCAGGACAACAAGGATTCGCTGACCTTGCGTCCCGAAGGCACCGCCGCGTGCGTGCGTGCAGTGCTCGAGCACGGCATCATCGGCAACGGCCAGGTTCAGAAACTCTGGTATGTCGGGCCCATGTTCCGCCACGAGCGCCCGCAATTGGGGCGCTATCGCCAGTTCCACCAGATCGGCGTCGAGGTGTTCAACCTGGCCGGTCCCGACATCGATGCCGAGCTGATCATGCTGACCTGGCGCCTGTGGGCGCGCCTGGGTATTCAGGATGCCGTCACCCTCGAACTCAACAGCCTGGGCACCAGCGAAGCGCGCGGGCGCTATCGCGAGGCACTGGTCGAGTTCCTCTCCGAGCGCCTCGACCAGTTGGACGAAGACAGCCAGCGCCGCCTCAAGAGCAATCCGCTGCGTATCCTCGACAGCAAGCACGAGGGCACCAAGGCCGCGCTGGTCGGTGCGCCGAAGCTGGAGGATTACCTGGACGAAGAGTCGCGCGTGCATTTCGAAGGCGTCAAGGCGCGCCTGGACGCCGCCGGTATCCCGTTCGTGATCAACACCAAGCTGGTGCGTGGCCTGGATTACTACAGCAAGACCGTCTTCGAGTGGGTCACCGACAAGCTCGGCGCCCAGGGCACGGTCTGCGCGGGTGGCCGTTACGATGGCCTGGTCGAGCAGATGGGCGGCAAGCCTACCGCTGGCGTGGGTTTCGCCATGGGTATCGAACGCCTGCTGCTGCTGATCGAAACCCTGGGTCAGGTGCCCGAGTCGATTGCGCGCACGCTGGATGTGTACCTGTGCGCCTTCGGCGAGCAGGCCGAGCTGGCGGGGCTGGCGCTCAGCGAGCAACTGCGCGACCGCTTGCCGGCGCTGCGCCTTGCCGTCAACGCCGGCGGTGGCAATTTCAAGAACCAGTTCAAGAAGGCCGACCGCAGCGGGGCGCTGTTCGCCCTGATCCTGGGGGACGACGAACTGGCGCAACAAGTGGTAGGTTTCAAACCCCTGCGTGGCCAGGGCGAACAACAGAACATTGCCTGGGATGCTCTGGCCGAGCACCTGCAAGCTGCTCTCGCGCAGGCGTGAAGCGGTCATACAGCCGAATTGCTGAAAAGGAGTATTGGGGTGTCGAGTACCGATGATGAAGGCCTGGTCGCAGCCAAGGACTGGTGGAACCGCAACGGCAAGCCGCTGCTGACCGGTGCTTTGCTCGCCGCGGCGGTGGTGATGGGCTGGCAGGCCTGGCACAAGTACCAGAACAACCAGTCGCAGGGCGCTTCGATGGTCTATCAGGCGTTGATCGAAACGGCCCTGTCGGCTGACGGCAAGCCGGATGCGACCAAGGTGGCCGAGTTGTCCGGCAAGCTCAAGAGCGAGTACGGCGGCACCGCCTACGCCCAGTACGGCAGCCTGTTCGTGGCGAAAGTGGCGGTGGAGAGCGGCAAGCTCGACGACGCTGCCGCAGAACTCAAGGGCGTGGTGGATAAACCCGCCGACGCGACCCTGGGCGAGCTCGCCCGTCAGCGTCTGGCGCGCGTGCTCGCGGCGCAGAACAAAGCCGAAGAGGCACTCAAGTTGCTCGACGGCAACGCCGAGAAGGCCTACCAGGCCAGTCGCGAGGAGCTCAAAGGCGATCTGCTGGTGCAATTGGGCCGTACCGACGATGCCCATGGTGCCTACGAAAAAGCCAAGGCCGCGCTGTCTGACGACGCCGCGATCGGTGGTTTGCAACTGAAGCTCGATGACCTGGCCAAAGGGGACGCGTGAAGTGACCGGTTGGAAACAAGCAGCAGTGCTCGCCCTGGCCGTCCTGGCCGCGGGTTGCAGCAGCAACAGCAAGAAGGAACTGCCCCCGGCCGAACTGACCAAGTTCACCGAAGAGGTGGTGCTGACCAAGCAGTGGAGCCGTTCGATCGGTGACGGTCAGGGGGAAAAGTACAACCTCCTGGTGCCGGCCATCGAGAACGACCGTATCTACGCGGCCGACGTCAATGGCAAGGTCTACGCACTGAACCGCCTCAACGGTGACGTGATCTGGGACAAGGACCTGGAAGTGCCAGTGTCCGGTGCTGTCGGCGTGGGCTACGGCCTGGTGATGATGGGCACCCTCAAAGGTGAAGTCATCGCTCTGGATGCCAGCACCGGCGAAGAGCGCTGGCGCTCGCGCGTGACCAGCGAGGTGCTGGCTCCGCCGGCCACCAACGGTGACGTGGTGGTGGTGCAGACCCAGGACGATCGTCTGGTCGGCCTGGACTTCAACACCGGCGACCGCCGCTGGATCTACGAAAGCTCGCCTGCGGTGCTGACGCTGCGTGGCACCGGCGCGCCGATCGTGACCAATCGCATGGCCGTGGCAGGTCTGTCCACCGGCAAGGTGGTCGCAGTCGATACCCAGAACGGCGTACCGGTGTGGGAGGCGCGCGTCGCCATCCCGCAAGGTCGTTCGGAACTGGAGCGCGTGGTGGACATCGACGGCGGCCTGCAACTGTCCGGTGGTGTGCTCTACGTCAGCAGCTACCAGGGCCGCGTCGCTGGCCTGGACCTGGAAAGCGGTCGTGTCCTGTGGCAGCGCGATGCCTCCAGCTACGTGGGCGTCGCCCAGGGCCTGGGCAACGTGTACGTCAGCGAGGCGTCCGGCACCGTCGAGAGCATCGACGAGCGCTCGTCGTCGGCCCTGTGGAGCAACGACTCCCTGGCCCGTCGCCAACTGTCCGCGCCGGAGGTGTTCTCCAGCTACGTGGCGGTGGGCGACTTCGAGGGTTACCTGCACCTGCTCAGCCAGGTCGACGGTCGCTTCGTCGGCCGTGAGCGCATCGACAGCGACGGCCTGCGTGCCCGTCCGCTGGTGGTGGGCAACACCATCTACGTCTATGGCAACAGCGGCAAGCTCGAGGCACTGACCATCCGCTGAAGCTATGCTTGAAACCGACCTCGGTTTCAGGCTGCGGCGCAGGACGCGCCGCCCGAACTCCGGCCGCTGCCTTGCAGCGGCCTTTGCATTTTCAAGAATTCAGAGTGGAGAGCCGCATGGTTCCCGTAATCGCCCTGGTGGGACGGCCGAACGTCGGCAAATCCACCCTGTTCAACCGCCTGACCAAGACCCGCGATGCCATCGTCGGCGACCTCTCGGGCCTGACCCGTGACCGCCAGTACGGCGACGCCAGCTGGCAGGGTCGCTCCTACATTCTCATCGACACCGGCGGTATCACCGGCGACGAAGTGGGCATGGACGAGAAAATGGCCGCGCAATCGCTGATGGCCATCGAAGAAGCCGACTATGTCCTGTTCCTGGTCGATGCCCGTGCCGGCATGACCGCCGCCGACCAGATGATCGCCGAGCATCTGCGCAAGCGGAACAAGGAAGCGATCCTGGTCGCCAACAAGATCGACAACATCGACGCCGACGTCGCCCGCGCCGAGTTCTCGCCGCTGGGCATGGGCAACGCCATCCCGGTGGCCGGCTCCCAAGGCCGCGGCATCAATGGCCTGATGGAAGCTGTGCTGGGCCACATCCCGCGCGACCAGGTCGAAGAAGCGCTGGATGCTGAGGTCGCCGAGGGCGAGGAGGCGGTGCGCATTCCGGGGCCGAGCGAGAAGGATGGCATCAAGATCGCCATCATCGGCCGTCCCAACGTCGGCAAGTCCACCCTGGTCAACCGCATGCTCGGTGAAGAGCGTGTGGTGGTGTACGACCAGCCGGGCACCACGCGCGACAGCATCTACATTCCGTTCGAGCGCGATGGCGAGAAGTACACCTTCATCGACACCGCGGGCGTGCGCAAGCGCGGTAAGATCCACGAGGAAGTCGAGAAGTTCTCGGTGGTGAAGACGTTGCAGGCGATCAAGGACGCCAACGTGGTGGTGTTCGTCATGGACGCCCGTGAAGGTGTGGTCGACCACGACCTCAACCTGCTGGGCTTCGCCCTCGAAGCCGGCCGGGCCATCGTCATCGCCCTGAACAAGTGGGATGGCATGGAGTCGGGCGAGCGCGACTACGTGAAGACCGAGCTGGAGCGCCGGTTGTTCTTCGTCGATTTCGCCGACATCCACTTCATCTCCGCGCTGCACGGCACGGGCGTTGGCAACCTGTACAAGTCGGTGCAGGCCGCGTTCAAGTCGGCGGTCACCCGCTGGCCGACCAGCCGCCTGACGCAGATTCTCGAGGACGCCGTCAGCGAGCACCAGCCGCCGCTGGTCAACGGTCGCCGCATCAAGCTGCGCTATGCCCACCTCGGTGGCGCCAACCCGCCGCTGATCGTGATCCATGGCAACCAGACCGACAAGATTCCGCGTTCCTACTCGCGTTATCTGGAAAACACCTACCGCCGTGTCCTCAAGCTGGTCGGCACGCCGATCCGTATAGAGTACAAAGGCGGCGAAAACCCCTACGAGGGCAACAAGAACACCCTCACCGACCGTCAGGTCAACAAGAAGCGCCGCCTGATGTCACACCACAAGAAGGCCGAGAAGAAGCGCAAAGACAAGCGCTGAGCCCAGAAGGAGCGGCGAACCGCCGCTCCTTCACTCTTGTCGCTTGCCATTCAGAGCTTGTAGCTTATCCCCCCTCAGTCCGCAGGAAAGAGGGCTCCATGATCCGCAGCAAACTGCCGAACGTCGGCACGACCATCTTTACCCGCATGTCCCAGCTCGCCGCCCAGACCGGCGCGCTCAACCTTTCCCAGGGTTTTCCCGATTTCGACGCACCGCCCGCGCTGCTCGAAGCGGTCTCGCGGCATGTGAACGCCGGCCACAACCAATACGCACCCATGACCGGCCTGCCTGTACTGCGCGAACAGGTCGCGGCGAAGATTGCCCGCCTGTATGGCGTTCAAGTGGACGCCGAGCAGGAAATCACCATTACCCCCGGCGCCACCGAGGCGCTCTTCTGCGCCATCCAGGCAGTGATTCAGCCCGGTGACGAGGTAATCGTCTTCGATCCCTGCTACGACAGCTACGCACCCGCCGTGGCACTGGCTGGCGGTCGCTGCGTGCATCTGCAACTGAGCGATGGTGATTTTCGTATCGACTGGCAAGCGTTCAGCGATGCATTGACACCCCGCACGCGCCTGGTGGTGCTCAACTCCCCGCACAACCCCAGCGGCGCGCTGATTACCCGCGAAGACCTCGACCAGTTGGCGGCGCTGATCGCCGGGCGCGATCTGTACCTGCTCAGCGACGAAGTCTACGAGCACCTGGTCTACGACGGGGTGCAGCATGCCAGCGTGCTGGCCCACGAGGCGTTGTACGCGCGGGCCTTCGTGGTCAGCTCGTTCGGCAAGACCTATCACGTCACGGGTTGGAAAACCGGCTATGTGGTCGCGCCGCCAGCACTGAGCGCGGAGCTGCGCAAGGTGCACCAGTACGTCAACTTCTGTGGCGTGACCCCCCTGCAGTGGGCGCTGGCCGACTTCATGGCCGAACACCCGGCCCATGTGGACGAACTGCCGGGTTTCTACCAGGCCAAACGCGATCTGTTCTGCGACCTGTTGCACACCTCGCGCTTCAGGTTCACCCGCGCGGCGGGCACCTATTTCCAACTGGTGGACTACTCGGCGATCCGTCCCGACCTCGATGACGTGCAGATGGCGCTGTGGCTGACCCGCGAGCACGGCGTGGCGAGCATTCCGGTGTCGGTGTTCTACCAGCAACCCATCCCCGCGCAGCGCCTGGTGCGCCTGTGCTTCGCCAAACGTGAGGAGACGCTGCGTCAGGCAGCGGAAAAGCTATGCGCGATCTGAGCCAACTGCCCAACCTGAACCTGGCCCTGGTGCAGACTCACCTGGCCTGGCATGACCGCGAAGGCAACCACGCACATTTCGAGGTGCTGCTGGAGCAAGCCCGAGGGGCGGACCTGGTGATTCTGCCGGAGATGTTCACCACCGGATTCACCATGGATTCCGAGCGCCTCGCCGAGCCGGAGCAGGGGCCCACCTGTAAATGGCTCAAGGCCCAGGCGAAGAAGCTCGACGCGGTGATCACCGGCAGCGTGATCATTCGTGCGGCTGACGGCAGCCAGCGCAACCGCCTACTGTGGGCGCGCCCCGATGGCGAGGTGCTGCACTACGACAAGCGTCACCTGTTCCGCATGGCTGGCGAGCACCAGCACTACACGCCGGGCGAGCGGCAGGTACAGTTCGAGCTCAAGGGTTGGCGCGTGCGTCCGCTGATTTGCTACGACCTGCGCTTCCCGGTGTGGAGCCGCGACCCGCACGACACCGACCTGCTGTTGTACACCGCCAACTGGCCGGCAGCGCGCCGCCAGCACTGGAACCGTCTGCTGCCCGCGCGGGCGATCGAGAACCTGTGCTATGTGGCGGCGGTCAATCGGGTGGGCACCGACGGCAAGGGCTTTGCCTACTCGGGGGACAGTCAGGTACTGGATTTCCAGGGCGAGAGCCTGCTGGGCGCAGCCGAAGCCGATGGTGTCTTCCATGTGGCGCTCAATGCCGTGGACCTGGCCGCCTACCGTGCACGGTTCCCGGCGAACCTGGATGCCGACACCTTCGATATCCACTGAGCCATGCGGCCAGAGGGTCTGGCCGCCACCGATGGGAGGTCAATACACGTCCCGCCGGTAGCGGCCTTCTTCGATCAGGTGCTCCACCCCATCCTCACCGAAAATCCCCCTGAGCGCCGCATCCACGCCCGTCGCCATGCCCTGAAGGCTGCCGCAGACGTACAGGCTCGCACCGTCATCGACCCAACGGCGCAGCGTCTCGGCCTGCTGCAGCAGTACATCCTGCACGTAGATCTTTTCCGCCTGATCCCGTGAAAAGGCCAGGTCCAGCCGAGCCAGATCGCCGCTGTCCAGCCAAGCGTGCAGCTGCTCGCCGCAGAGCAGGTCGCAGGCTCGATTACGCTCGCCGAAAAACAGCCAGTTGTGCCGCTCCCCGGCGGCGATGCGCGCCTTGAGCAAGCTGCGCAGGCCCGCCAGGCCAGTACCGTTGCCGATCAGCACCAGCGGTGCCGGCCCCGCTGGCAAGTGAAAGCTGCTGTTGCGGCGTACCCGCAGACGCACATGGCCGTCCAGTGGCAGGAACTCGGTCAGCCAGCCGGAGCCCAGCCCCAGGCTGCCGTCGGGATGCCGTTCCTGGCGCACGATCAAGTCCAGCACGCCGTCGCTGGCGATGGAGGCGATGGAGTACTCGCGTGTGCCGAGTGGGATCAGTGCATCGATCAGCGCCTGGGCATGCAGCCCGACCAGGTGTTCGCGGCTGCCCGGCAATTGACGACTGGCCAGCGCTTGTCCCAGTGGCTGCGACAGTCCGTCGAGGTGCACCGGCTGCGCGGCATCCAGGCCCAGGCCCGCCAAGAACGCGTCGATCCGTACCTGGCCATGACGAGGCAGTATCTCCACCAGATCGCCGGCCTCCCACGTGCTCGGTCGTTCGGCGCTCAGGCCCAGCAGGAACACCGGTGCACCCTGGCTGCCGGGATTGAGCAACTGTCGTCGGATCAGGCGCCAGTTGCCATAGTCCGGCGCCTGCCAGGGGGTGACGGCCGCGGCACCGGTCAGCGCGCTCAGCGCCTGTTGCCAGTGCTGCAACGCACCGGCGTCGGCGTTATCGACTTCCACCGGGCTGAACGCTGAAGTCGCCCCGCGCTCACCCAACCAGGCGTGCAGGCGTCGGGCGAAACCACAGAAATGCGGGTACTGACGATCGCCCAGCGCGAGCACGGCGTAGCTGAGGTGGCTCAGGTCCAGGGCCTGACCCAGCACGTTGCGCTCAAAGCCACGGGCGCTGTCCGGTGCCTGGCCTTCGCCGAAGGTGCTGACCACGAATAGCACGCGCAAGGACTGGCTCAGTTGCGCCTGGTCGAGCTGGGCGAGGCTGCGCACCCGAACCGCCACGCCCGCGGCCTGCAATTGCCCGGCGCTTTGCCAGGCCAGTTGTTCGGCCAGGCCGCTCTGGCTGGCGAAGGCGATCAGCCAACCGCCTTCGCCGTCGCTGGCGTGGTCCACCGAGCCCCGAGCGGCACGCACCTGACGCTGTTTACGGCGTCGATCCAGATACAGCAGCCAGCCGGTGACGAAGAACAGCGGCATGCTCAGGCTGGCGAGGGTGAGCAGGATGCGTCCGGTCAGGCCGAAGTATTCACCCACATGCAGGGCATAGACGCTCTGCAGCAGTTGCGCCTTGAACGACTTGTCGGTGTAGCGCTCGTGGCTGCTCACCTCGCCGGTGGCCGGATCCAGCGTCAGCGTGTTGTAGGCGCGCGGGTGTGCGGCGTCGTCCAGCATGTAGAAGACGTTGGCGGGTTGGCCACCGGTGGCGGGCAGGCGCAGGTTGTAGGAGGCCAGACCCGGTCCGGCCGCGACCTGAAGGGCAGACCACAGGGCCGGATAATCCACCACCAAAGGCGCTGCGTCCTTGTCGGGCGGTGCCATGGCCCGTGCGCGGCGCTCGCTGCGCGACAGTGTCGACTGCCCGGCAGCAGGCGGGTCGGCCAGCAGCCTGTTCAGCCCCTCGCGGTACCACTCGTAGGACCAGAACAGGCCGGTCAGGGCGAACAGCAGATAGAACAGCAGGCACCAGGTGCCGGCGACGGCGTGCAGATCCCAGTTGAACGCCCGACCTTTGCGCGCCCAGTCGAAGGTCAGCCACACCCGCCAGTCCCGTGCCCGCCGTGGCCAGCGCAGGTACAGGCCGGACAGGCAGAAGAAGATCAGCAGCAGGGTGCAGGCGCCAGTGATCTGTCGGCCGCTGTCGCCCATGGCCAGGAAACGGTGCAGTTGCAGCATGAGGTTGAAGAAGTCCTGACCGGCCACGGCGCCGAGCAGTTCGCCGGTGTAGGGATCGGCGTAGCGCAGTTCGCCGCGGCGCTCGCCTGGGGGCGGCGTGAAGAACAGCCGGGCGGCCTCGTCGCTGCGGGTGTCGACCCAGAGCATGGCCACCTTGTCGTGCTGGGCGGCCTCGGCGCGGCGCACCAGTTCCGGCAGTGGCAGCACGCCTTCGCGACGCACCTCGACCTTCAACACCTCAGGGTTGAAAAAGCGCAGCAGTTCTTCCTGGAACGACCAGATCGCCCCGGTGATGCCCATCAGCGCCAGGACCACGCCGGCACTGATGCCGAAGAACCAGTGCAATTGGAACAGCGACTTCTTCAGCACTTCGATTACCTTGAATTCCAGAGGGTGGCGCTTAGTGGCGGAGGTGTTTAGGGCAGGGCTGCCAGCGCGGCGCTGGGATTCTAATGCAAGCGAGGGAGAGTAACAATTGAGACTGGTTAGCATTTGCGAGCCGGTACACCTGTCTTCTGCGCGTGATCCACTCGTGCGCTCGTCCCGCCATCCTTGCCCGCACTGAAACCGACTCCCTATGATGGGGGCCTTTTGCGATTTCACAGGTCACCGTCCCATGTCTGCCTCCACCTCGGAACGCTTCGGTGCCGATCAGTTGGCGTCGATGCTCGACCATCAACCTGGCCAAGCCTCCAAGGCGATTCTCGCCGCCGCCGGGCAGGGCGTGGTCGAGGCGCAGGCGCTGCTGGGGCAGATCCTGCTGGACGGGCGCGGCATCGAGCAGGACGAGCGTCTGGCCCGCCATTGGCTGGCGGTGGCAGCCCAGGCCGGCAATGCCAAGGCGCACAACCTGCTGGGCCGCTGCCTGGAGCATGGCTGGGGCGGCGAGGTGGCGCTGAGCCAGGCCGCGATCCACTATGCCCAGGCCGCCGATGCGGGCTCAGGCTGGGGCCTGTACAACTTGGGCAATCTGTTGGCGACCGGACGTGGCTTGCCCGCCGATCAGGGGCTGGCACTGACCTGCTATGAGAAGGCCGCGCAGATGGGCCATGCCAAGTCGATGAACCTGTACGGGCGTTATCTGGAACAGGGCATCGCGACCACGGCGAGTCCGTTGCGGGCGGCGCGCTGGTATCGGCGGGCGGCCGAAGCGGGAGATTTTCGCGGCATGTTCAGTCTGGCGCTGGTGTTGGCGTCACGCGGGCAGATGGGCGAGGCGGCGCAGTGGTTCGAGCAGGCGCGACAGCAGGGGCCCGTGGACTTCCTGCGCAGTGCGCTGGCGACCTTGCAGGACGCGGGGCCGACACTGACCAGCTTTGCGGCGCGCTACGCCGAGGCGATCGAGCGCTGCGAGGGGTGAGATCGGGGCCGCCAGGCGGCCCCGGACCTGATTACAGGTAGTACGCCTTCAGCGGTGGGAAACCGTTGAATTCCACTGCGCTGTAGCTGGTGGTGTAGGCGCCTGTGGACAGCCAGTACAGGCGGTCGCCGATGGCCAGGTTCAGCGGCAGGCCGTACTTGTAGTTCTCGTACATGATGTCGGCGCTGTCGCAGGTCGGGCCGGCGATCACCACTTCCTCGGTCTCGCCTTTCTTCTCGGTCCAGATCGGGAACTTGATGGCTTCGTCCATGGTTTCGATCAAACCGGAGAACTTGCCCACGTCGGTGTAGATCCAGCGCTCCACGGCGGTACGCGACTTGCGCGCCACCAGCACCACTTCGCTGACCAGGATGCCGGCGTTGGCGATCAGCGAGCGGCCCGGCTCGAGGATGATTTCCGGCAGGTCGTCACCGAAGTCTTCCTTGAGGAAGCGGATGATTTCCTCGGCGTAGGTTTCCAGGCTGTTGGTGCGGGTGATGTAGTTGGCCGGGAAGCCGCCGCCCATGTTGATCAGCTTCAGTTCGATGCCGTCTTCTTCTTTCAGGCGTTCGAAGATCACCTTGACCTTGGCGATGGCCGCGTCCCACACGCTGATGTCGCGCTGCTGGGAGCCGACGTGGAAGGAGATGCCGTAGGGCACCAGGCCCAGGTCGCGGGCCAGGATCAGCAGGTCCATGGCCATGTCGGTCTGGCAGCCGAACTTGCGCGACAGCGGCCAGTCGGCGGTGGTCGAGCCTTCGGTGAGAATACGCACGTACACCTTCGAGCCGGGCGCGGCCTTGGCGATGTTGCGCAGGTCCGCTTCGGAGTCGGTGGCGTAGAGGCGCACGCCCTTTTCAAAGAAATAGCGGATGTCCTTGGACTTCTTGATGGTGTTGCCGTAGCTGATGCGATCGGCGCTGACGCCGCGCTCCATCACCTTGTCCAGTTCGTAGATCGAGGCGATGTCGAAGTTCGAACCCTTGTCCTTGAGCAGGTCGATGATCTCGACGGCCGGGTTGGCCTTGACTGCGTAGTAGACCTTGGCGAATTCGAAGCCCGCGCGCAGGTCGTCATAGGCCTGGCTGATCATCTGTGTATCGATGAGTACGAACGGGGTTTCCTGCTTGTCGGCGAACGCCTTCATTTTCTGGAAGGTGTCGCGTGCGAAATAGTCTTCGACCTGGATCGACATACTCAGGGACTCCATGGGCAAACTGAAAGAATAAGTGGCTGCAAACTGAACGTCCTCCGTATCCCCACTTTGGTTCGCCTACTCAGTACTTGAGCCGGATGGATCGTTTCCAGCATGGACGTTCGGCGCGCACTGTAGGGCGTGAGAAAGGTGGAATCAACCCGCGATCCGCGCCTGTTCGTCACCGTTCGACGCGCAACCGGTGGAATTAACGACCCTTGTGGCCGGTTGATGTTCCCGTGGACGATCCAGGCGTAAAAAATTGTGGAATGGAGTGGGTCGGCACCTTTGCAGGTGATGCCCTGCTTACAGGCATGGAGGGGTTGGACAGGGCACTCGGTCCGCTGACAGGCGGGTCCGAGTGTTCATATTTATGGCCACCCGGAACAGGTACGGCCGTACCCGTCCGGGACAATAAATTTTTTGTTACCGAGATGAAAATCGACTGGGCCGCCGCTCAGGAGGCGGCAACCTCGGCCGGTGAGACGATGCTGGTCTTGGCACCGCGTGAGCGACCCGAGCTCAGGTAGGCCGCGATCGACTCCTGGGTGACCTCGCCAAGGAACACCTGCTCGGCATCGAGCACCGGCAGCCAGGCGCGGTTGAACTCGTACATGCGCGACAGCAGGATGCGCAGGTGCTCGTCATGGGCGGCGGTGGCGTTGAACTCACGCAGGAAGTCGGCGCACGTGCCCTGCTGGCGGTGCATGTCGCGGCGGCGCACGTAGCCCAGGGCCTTGTTCGTCGCGTCGGTCACCACCACATAGCGGCGGTCGTGCTCGTCGAGCAACTCCAGCGCTTCGGCCACCGGCGTCTCGGGGCTGACCGACGGTGCGTTGTCCGCGGCATCCTCGGCGCGCACCAGCAACAGGCGCTTGAGTGTGCTGTCCTGGCCGACGAAGCTGCTGACGAAGTCGTCCACCGGATGCGCCAGCAGGGTGTCCGGATGGTCCAGTTGCAGCAGCTTGCCGGCGCGGAAGATGGCGATCTTGTCGGCCAGCTTGATGGCTTCGTCGATGTCGTGGCTGACCATGATCACGGTCTTGTTCAGCGCCCGCTGCATCTCGAAGAATTCGTTCTGGATCATCTCGCGGTTGATCGGGTCGACCGCACCGAACGGCTCGTCCATCAACAGCACCGGCGCATCGGCCGCCAGGGCGCGGATCACGCCGATCCGCTGCTGCTGCCCGCCGGACAGCTCGCGTGGGTAGCGCTGCAGGTACTGCTTGGGTTCGAGCTTGATCATGCTCATCAGCTCGCGCGCCCGGTCGTGGCAACGTTGCTTGTCCCAGCCGAGCAGACGCGGCACCACGGTGATGTTTTCCTCGATGGTCATGTTGGGGAACAGGCCGATCTGCTGGATCACATAACCGATGTGGCGGCGCAGGGTGACCTCGTCGAGGCCGCTGGTGTCCTCGCCGTTGATGAACACCTGGCCGGAGGTCGGGGTGATCAGGCGATTGATCATTTTCAGCGTGGTGCTCTTGCCGCAGCCCGAGGGACCGAGGAAGACGCAGATCTCGCCTTCGTTGACGGTCAGGCTGACCGAGTCCACGGCTTTGACGTCCTTGCCGTTGACGTCGAAGGTCTTGCTGAGGTTCTTCAATTCGATCATGGGCGCAGTCCTTCTGGAGTCAGGGCACGTTGCAGGGTTTGCAGAAGCAGGTCGGCGACGATCGCCAGCAGGCTGACCAGCACGGCGCCGACCAGCAGCATCGACATGTCGCTGCGGCTGATGGAGGTCAGGATGAGTACGCCCAGGCCCCCTGCACCGATGGTGGCGGCGATGGTCATCACGCCGATGTTCATCACCACGGCGGTACGCACGCCGGCGAGAATCACCGGCACGGCGATGGGCAATTCGACCATGCGCAGGCGCTGGCCGAAGGTCATGCCGATGCCGCGCGCGGCCTCGCGGATGCCGGGTTCCACGTTGGTCAGGGCCAGGTAGGTGTTGCGCAGGATCGGCAGCAGCGAATAGAGGAACACGGCGGTGATCGCCGGCAGCGGCCCCAGGCCCTGGCCGAATGTGGAGTAGAACGGCAGCAGCAGGCCGAACAGGGCGATGGAGGGGATGGTCAGCAGCACCGTGGCGCTGGCTTGCAGCGGCCCGGCCAGGACCGGAAAGCGGGTCATCAGGACGCCCAGCGGCACGCCGATGACGATGGCCAGGCCCACGGCGATGCCCACCAGCATGATGTGCTGCCAGGTCAGTTGCAGGACCAATGCCCAGTCGAGGTGGGCGAAGGTGTCGAGCAGGCTCATGGGGTCACCTCGTGCAGGTCATGATCACGCAGAAAGGTGGCCGCGACCGAGGACGGGCTCTGGTGCTGGACATCGACCTTGGCATTGAGCTGGCGCATGGTTTCGTCGTCCAGGGCATCGGCCAGCGGCGCGAGCAGGTCGGCCAGTTGCGGATGGGCGTCGAGCACGGCCTTGCGGACCACGGGGCCGGCGGTGTAGTCCGGGAAGTAGTGCTTGTCGTCCTCCAGCAGCGTCAGCTCGAAGGCGTTGAGGCGACCGTCGGTGGTGTAGACCAGGCCGGCGAACACCTGGTCGTTGCGCAGAGCGGTGTACACCAGCCCGGCGTCCATCTGGCGGATGTTGGCGCGGCCCAGTTGCATGCCATAGCGCTGCTGGAGGCCGTCCAGGCCATCCGGGCGATTGGCGAACTCGGTGTCGAGGGCGACCAGGTGCTTGCGCGCCTGTTCATCCTGCAGCACCTGATTCAACTGGCTGATGGTGCGCACCTGCGGATAGGCCTTGGCCACCGCGCTGGGCAAGGCCAGGGCATAGGTGTTGCTGAACTTGGACGGTTTGAGCCAGACCAGGCCTTTCTTCGCGTCCAGCTCCTTGACCTTGGCGTAGGTGGCCTCGGCGCTGGGCATGCGTTCCTGAATATGGTTGTAGGAGACCAGCGACACGCCGGTGTATTCCCACATCAGGTCCAGTTGGCCGGTTTCCTGGGCCTGGCGCGCCAGGCTGCTGCCCAGACCGCCAGTGACGCGCACGTCGAAGCCGTTGGCACGCAGGTACTGGGCAGTGATTTCGGCGAGCACGGTCTGCTCGGTGAAGACCCGCGCACCGATGCGGATCAGGGGTTTTTCCGCCGCCTGGGCAACACCTGCCAACAGCAGGCCCGCGCCCAGGAGCAAGGCGATAGCTTTCTTCATGGATTGCCTCTTTTTAATGGGCCAGGCCGCGTTCCAGCCAGCGTTTGCTGGAGGCACTCACCAGCGCGTCGAGCAGCAGTGCCAGCAAGGCCGTGCAGGCCGCGCCGAGCAGTAGCTGTGGCTGATTGTTCAGGGCGATGCCGGGGAAGATCAGGCTGCCCAGGCTGTTGGCGCCGATCAGGAAGGCCAGTGGTGCGGTGCCGACATTGAGCGCCAGGGCCACGCGCACGCCGCCGACGATGATCGGCACGGCGTTGGGCAACTCGACCTGCCACAGTTGCTGGCGTGGAGTCATGCCGATGCCGGTGGCGGCTTCCTTGAGCGAGGCGGGGACGTTCTTGAGGCCTTCGTAGGTGTTGCGCACGATCGGCAGGAGGGAGGCGAGGAACAGGGCGAAGATCGCAGGGCCTGCGCCGATGCCCAGAACGCTGAGGGCGATGGCCAGTACGGCCAGGGGAGGGATGGTGTTGCCAATATTGAAGAACTGCATGAAGCGCTCGGCTTTGTCGACCCGGTGCGGTCGACTCAAGGCAATGCCGGCGGGGATGCCCACGGCCAGTGCCGTCGCCATCGAAGCCAGCACCAACACCAGGTGCGCTTGCAGGTAGAACGTCAGATCGTCGCGATAGCGCGCGATCGTGTCGAGGCCGATCCAGTGGATCAGCAGGGCCAGGATGACGAGCACGGTGGCCCATCCCAACAGCCCTGTTCCGTAGCGTTTCGCCACAGGTGGACTCCTTTTTTGTCGTCGGCGAGCACACTTCTTCTTGGCCGACCCGTGGAGGGGGCGGTGGTGTGTTCGCGAGTAGCAGCGCGGCGCCTGCCAAGCAGGGCGTTCACGCCATGAGTCGAGCCCCGTCAGGCTCGTGGATGCTGGTGTAACCAGCCCTGGAACCGAAGCGGGTTGCAGGGGAGTGGACGTCTCCGGGGGGACAAAGGTTCCCATGGGTAGAGGCGTTTGGCCAGTGTTCATCACTGGTCTAGTCGATTTTTCCTTCAGGAGAACAGTGGATTTTCTGCTGAAAGGCGGTGATTTACCTGCTATCGGCCAACGAGTTGCAGCGGCAGTCTTTCTCACGAGACGGATTGATAATTCTCTTGAGAGAATATTCCCTTGGAGGTATTTTTTGCCGTGTGGTGTGTGGTGATGTGTTCGGAATTCATGGGTGAGTTCGAGCATCTGGGTGGAGAGGTTCAGGATGAGCTTTTGGCGCAGCTCTATCTTCTACAACACTATGGTCCAGCGTTGGGAAGGCCTCGCGTGGACACATTGAAAGGTTCCAGGCATTCGAATATGAAAGAGTTACGCTTCAGCGCTGATGGCGGAGTTTGGCGAGTCGCATTCGCTTTCGACAAAGCACGTCGTGCGCTTCTTTTAGTGGCGGGCGACAAGTCGGGCGTTCAGGAGCGGAGATTTTATCGGAACCTGATTCAGCGCGCCGACGAACGCTTTGATCGGCATTTATCCAGAGGTTGAAAACCATGTCCAAGACACTGGTCGAGCTTATGAACGAGCTGTCCCCCGAGCGCAGAGCGAAGATAGAGACACGCGGTCGTGAGCTCATCCGTGAAGAAGTCACGCTTCAAGCGCTTCGTAAGCAGCTTGAGATTACCCAGGAAGAAATGGCCGCTCGTCTGGAGGTGGGGCAGGGGAACGTTTCCAAGGTGGAGAATCGCAATGACATGCTGATCTCTACCCTGCGCGCCTATCTGGAAGCCATGGGCGGCAGGCTGGAGTTGGTCGCGCATCTGCCGGGGCGCGCGCCAGTTACGATCGACGGGTTGGCGGGCGATTGGGCGTCACGCCTTTGATCTCTTAGCGATACGGGACCATTCCAGCGACCTGCGGCCGAGCGCACTTTGGTCTGGCGTGCGACTTCAGGTATGATATCGCCCCTTTTTCGATCCCCATTCAGGCGATTTCCCATGACCCATCAGGCCGCCGAAGTCGCGAAGCGCCGCACTTTCGCAATCATTTCCCACCCCGACGCCGGTAAGACCACCATCACCGAGAAGCTGTTGCTGATGGGCAAGGCCATTTCCGTCGCCGGTACCGTGAAGTCGCGCAAGTCCGACCGCCACGCCACCTCCGACTGGATGGAAATGGAGAAGCAGCGCGGCATCTCCATCACCACCTCGGTGATGCAGTTCCCGTACCGCGAGCACATGGTCAACCTGCTCGACACCCCCGGCCACGAAGACTTCTCCGAAGACACCTACCGCACCCTGACGGCGGTGGACTCGGCGCTGATGGTGCTCGACGGCGGTAAGGGCGTCGAGCCGCGGACCATCGCCCTGATGGACGTCTGCCGTCTGCGCGACACGCCGATCGTCAGCTTCATCAACAAACTCGACCGCGACATCCGCGATCCGATCGAACTGCTCGACGAGATCGAGGCCGTGCTGAAGATCAAGGCGGCGCCCATCACCTGGCCGATTGGCTGCTACCGCGATTTCAAAGGCGTGTATCACCTGACCGGCGACTACATCGTGGTCTACACCCCTGGGCACGGTCATGAGCGCACCGAGGCCAAGATCATCGAGAAGCTGGACTCGGACGAAGCCCGCGCCCACCTGGGCGATCAGTACGATTCGTTCGTTGAACAACTGGAGCTGGTGCAGGGCGCCTGCCACGAGTTCAACCAGGACGAGTTCATCAACGGCCAACTCACTCCGGTGTTCTTCGGCACCGCGCTGGGCAACTTTGGCGTCGATCACGTGCTCGACGCCGTGGTCGACTGGGCGCCACGGCCACTGGCACGGGTCGCCCACGAGCGCACCGTGGAGCCGGTGGAGGAGAAGTTCACCGGCTTCGTGTTCAAGATCCAGGCGAACATGGACCCCAAGCACCGCGACCGTATCGCGTTCATGCGCATTTGCTCGGGCAAGTACGAGAAGGGCATGAAGATGCGTCATGTGCGCCTGGGCAAGGATTTGCGCATCGGCGATGCGCTGACCTTCTTCTCCTCCGAGCGCGAGCAACTGGAAGAAGCCTACGCCGGCGACATCATCGGCCTGCACAACCACGGCACCATCCAGATCGGCGACACCTTCAGTGAGGGCGAGGTGCTCGGTTTCACCGGCATTCCGCACTTCGCGCCGGAACTGTTCCGTCGTGTGCGCCTGAAAGATCCGCTGAAGTCCAAGCAACTGCGTCAGGGCCTGCAGCAGTTGGCCGAAGAGGGCGCGACCCAGGTGTTCTTCCCTGAGCGCAGCAACGACATCATTCTGGGCGCCGTGGGTGTGCTGCAGTTCGATGTGGTCGCCAGCCGCCTGAAGGAGGAATACAAGGTGGAGTGCGCCTACGAGCCGATCACCGTGTGGTCGGCCCGCTGGATCGCCTGCGACGACAAGAAGAAGCTCGAGGAATTCCAGAACAAGGCCGTGGAAAACCTGGCCATCGACGGTGGCGGCCACCTGACCTACCTGGCGCCCACCCGAGTCAACCTGGCGCTGATGGAAGAGCGCTGGCCAGACATCCAGTTCCGCGCTACGCGTGAGCACCACTGAGTCGCCGGGGCCGTAGGCCCGGCGACTCAGAGCTGCAAGCGGCAAAAAAAAAGCTGCAAGCGGCAAGCTGCAAGCGGCAAGAAAAAAGCAGATCGCGTAGGGCTCTTGCTCTTGCTCTTGCTTGCAGCTTGCAGCTTGCAGCTTGCAGCTTGTAGCTTGCCGCTTGCAACTAGCGGCAAGCCGCTAGTTGCCTGCCTTTACGCTGGTCCAGATACGGGTGCGCAGGCGATCGATCTTGGCTGGCATCGCTTCCAGGGCGAACAGTTTGTTCATCACATCGTCGCTGGGGTAGATCATGGTGTTGTGCTTGAGCGCCGGATCGACCAAGGCGTCGGCCTTGGCATTGCCGTTGGCGTACTGCACGTAGTTACTGATGTTGGCCATCACCTCAGGCTCGAGCAGATAGTTCATGTAGGCGTAGCCGGCCTTCTCGTCCGGGGCGTCGGCGGGCATGGCGACCATGTCGAACCACAGCGGCGCGCCTTCCTTCGGGATCGAATAGCCCACCTTGACCCCATTCTTCGCTTCCTCGGCGCGGTTCTTGGCCTGCAATACATCGCCCGAGAAACCCACCACCACGCACACATCGCCATTGGCCAAGTCGCCGGTGTACTTGGACGAATGGAAGTAACTGATGTACGGACGAGCCTTCATCAGCAGCGCCTTGGCTTTCTCGTAATCCTCGGGTTTCTGGCTGTGGTGCGGCAGGCCCAGGTAGTTCAGGGCGATGGGCAGCAGCTCCGGACCATTGTCCAGCACCGCCACGCCGCAGCTCTTGAGCTTGCTCAGGTACTCGGGCTTGAAGATCAGGTCCCAGGAATCCACAGGCGCGTCGGCGCCCAGCGCGGCCTTGACCTTGTCGATGTTGTAACCGATGCCGGTACTGCCCCACAGGTAGGGGAAACCATACTGGTTACCCGGATCGTTCACCTCGAGCACCTTGAGCAGGCGCGGGTCGAGGTTCTGCCAGTTCGGCAACTGGCTTTTGTCGAGCTTCTTCAGCGCCTTGCCCTGGATCTGCCGCGCCATGAAGTGGTTGGAGGGAAACACCACGTCGTAACCGGAGTTGCCGGTCATCAGCTTGCCATCGAGGGTCTCGTTGCTGTCGTAGACGTCGTAGGTGGGGGCGATGCCGGTGGCCTTCTGGAAATTCTTCAGCGTGTCGGGCGCGACGTAGCTCGACCAGTTGTAGATCTTCACCGAGTCGGCGGCGCTGGCCACGCCGGCCGCCAGTATCAGGGGAGCGATGAGAAGTGTGCGCATGTCCGGTTTACCTTGCTGAGTTTGTTGTTGTCGAGGAGCGGCAGGCGATCAGCGGATCAGAAAATCAACACATAGGTCTTGCGCACGGTTTCCTGGATGTCCCAGGTACCGGTGCTGTTGGCCGGTAGCATCAGGGCGTCTCCGGCTTCGATGAGCAGCGGCTCGCCACCGTCTGGCGTGAAGGTGCAGCGGCCCTTGATGAAGTGGCAGAACTCCTGTTGCACGATCTGCCGGCGCCAGCGGCCTGGGGTGCATTCCCAGATGCCGGTTTCGACGCCGTCGCTGCGCTCGACGCAGGTCACCGAGGTCACGGCAACGGGTTCGCCAAGGGGCACGGCGACCGGGTTGGAAGTCTCCAGGACGGCGCGTTCTGTGTCTTTGAACTGGGTGATGCTCATGACGGCGGATTCTCGTGTGGGAGTGGATGAAACTCAGTGCATGAAACCTTCCATGAAGTCGGCCAGGCCACTGGCCAGGTTACGTCGCCAGGCCGGGCTGGCCGGGTCGGCGAGGACGCGGTCTTCATGAACGAAACTGCGAATGATGGCGTTGTAGCCCAGCCAGCGGCAGGGCTCGGGCGGCCAACTGGCCAGGCTCGACAGCGGCCGGTTGTCGTGCACCCAGGGCTGGGCAGTCAGTACGTTCTGCTGGCCGAGGATCAAGGCCGCCAGCGTGCGTCCGCCGAGGTTGGTGGCGCCGACGCCTTCGCCGCCATAGCCGCCCGATAGCGCCAGGCCGCGTTGACGGTCACACAGCATATGCGGGCGGAAACGCCGCGCCATGCCCAGGTTGCCGCCCCAGGAGTGGGTGATGCGCACGTGCTTCAGGTGCGGGAACAGTTCGCCGAACAGGTAGCGGCGCAGCTCGATTTCGGCGTCGGTGAGATTGAAGTCTTCGCGCAGGCGACCGCCGAAGCGGTAGCCGCCGCGAGCGCCGAATACCAGGCGGTTGTCGAGGGTGCGCTGGCCGTAGGTGACCTGACGGCTGCCTTCGCTGAAGGCCTGGCCCTGGCTGAGGCCGATCTGCTCCCAGGCGGAGTCGGGCAGCGGCTCAGTGGCCACCAGCAGACTCTGCACGGGCAGTTGATGCCGCCCCAGCGGTGGCAAGCTGGCCGCGTAGCCTTCCACCGCAGGCACCACCCACTGGCAGCGCACCTTGGCCTGGGCGCTGCGCACCTCGCCACTCTGCCAATCGAGGGCCGGGGTGTTTTCGTAGATCGCCACGCCCAGGCCCTCCACCACCCGTGCCAGGCCCCGCACCAGCTTGGCCGGCTGAATGGTCGCCACATGCGGGCTGAAGATTGCGCCATAGGCATTGCTGACCCGCAGTTGCCCGGCCAGCGCCTCGGGCGTGAGCCAGCGGTAGTCGTCCTCGTTCATGCCTTGGCGATACAGGTCGTCCAGGTAGGCACGCAGGCTACGCTCCTGCTCCGGGTAACGGGCCGCGCAGTAGATGACCCCACCCTTGCGGTAATCGCAGTCGATGCCTTCGCGCTGCAACACACGCTGCACTTCGTCGGGAATGTCGTGCAGCAGGTCGATGCTGTCGCGGCGTTGTAGCGGCGACAGTGTGGCGAGCAGACGATCTTCACCCAGCAGGTTGCCCATCAGCCAACCGCCGTTACGACCGGATGCACCGAAACCGGCCGTGTTCGCTTCAAGGATGGCGATGCGCAGGTGCGGGGCCTGGCGCTTGAGGTAATAGGCTGTCCACAGCCCGGTGTAGCCGGCGCCGATGATGCACACGTCGACATCGATGTCTTGCGCGAGGGACGGTCGCGCGTCCAGCGGCTCGTCGAGCTGGTCCATCCACAGGCTGATCGTGCGCCAGGCTTGCATCGAGTACGGCTCCCGGAAAAAAGGTTGGGTTGTGCTCGATGCTAGTGGCAGGTCCGCTCCACTGTCTTACGTGCGTGCACGCAGAGAAATCTGCTTCACGTACGCCTTGGGAGACAGGCCGGTCTGTTCGCGAAAGCATTTGTAGAAGGCCGAGAGCGAGTTGAAGCCGGCACTGAACGCCAGTTCGTCGACCGGCGTCTGGATGTCGGTATCGCTGAGCTGAGCCAGCAGGTGCTGGAGCCGCGCCTGATTGACGTAGCGATAGAAGCTCTGTCCCAGCACCTGGTTGAACAGGTAGGAGATCTGGTTGCGGCTGTAGCCACTGTGCTGTGCGACCTGTTGCAGGTTGAGCTGCGGATCCAGATACGGCCGGCGCTGCTGGAAGTAGTGCTCCAGATCCTGCGCCATGGTGCTCAACTGACGCGGCGACAAACCGAGCCGGCTTGTGGCCGGACGCGTCCGCCCACCGTTGCCCACGCGCGCGTCCTGGCGCACCAGCGTGGCATATTCGTTGACCTGCCAGATCAGCCCATCGCGCACGGTGATCGCTTCGCTGGACTGAAAGGCCACCAGCCCCTCACCGCCCTGGACCGTCACCTGGTATTGAATGAACGCCGTGCAGCCATCGACGCGAATGCGGTCGCTGTGAACGATGTCTTCGCCCTGCTGGTGGGGCAGGCAGGCGGCCACGTACTCGCGCAGTTCGTCGTAGCCGAGCACGCGGTTCTGGAAGAAGTCGTGGTAACGCACCTGCGGGTGGTAGAGCGCCATCACTCCATCCAGGTCGCGATGCTTCCAGCACAGGTGGTAGCGCAAGACGATCTGCGCAGTCAGCGGAGTCTGTTCGGGGCCGTCTATCAGCGTGGGCGCGGTCATGGCGCGATAGTGCATCGTCGCAGTTCGACGGGCAAGCCCGGTGGCCGGGCTTGAGCGCATGGCACTGCATAACGCCCACCTGTTTTATCGGACTTCGGGCGTTTCGCACGATCCTAAGATTCGTCGATTCTGCAAGTCGTTGATTTATAGCGAGGTTGTTTTTTGACACATCTGGCACGGGCAGTGCACCGACCCTCGTGCAAACCAACGGAAGTTTTGCTCACCTTCATAAGGCGCCGAATCATGATAACCACTGCCGATCTGCCAACCGCTGTCTCCGAGGCCCCGAATCGCTCGGGCGTTTCCTGGGCCGCCATCTTCGCCGGTGCCGCTGCTGCGGCTGCCTTGTCACTGATCCTCATCATTCTGGGCGCAGGCCTGGGCTTCGCGGCCTCCTCGCCGTGGGCGAACGAGGGGGCCAGCGCCAAGGCATTGGGCATTTCCACCATCGTCTGGCTGCTGATCACGCAGATCCTGGCCTCTGGCCTGGGTGGCTACATGGCCGGTCGTCTACGCGTGAAATGGGCCAACTTGCACGGTGACGAAGTGTATTTCCGCGACACGGCGCATGGGTTCCTGTCCTGGGCTGTAGCGACCCTGGTCACTGCCGTGCTGGTGGTGTCCTCGGCAGGCGGTCTGGCCAGTGCGGGCGCGTCGGCCGGTGCCGCCGCTGCTTCGGGCGCCGTGGCCAGCTTGTCGATGAGCGATGACAAGAGCAAGCCGTCCGGCGCCGCCGACCCGATGGGCTACTACGTCGATCGGTTGTTCCGCAGCGAAGGCCCGGTGGGTGTGAGCGAAGATGCTGCCAACGGCGTCGCCAGCCGCATCCTGTTGCGTGGCCTGGCTGCCGACAATGGCATGTCCGCCGAAGATCGGACCTACTTGGCGCAGATGGTTGCCCAGCGCACTCGTCTGACCCAGGCTGAAGCGCAATCGCGCGTCGAGCAGGTTTATGAGGAAGCACGTCAGGATGCCGCCCAGGCCAAGCAGGCCGCTCAGCAAGCCGCTGACACTGCAGCCAAAGTAGCCGCCTGGACCGCCATCTGGACCTTCATCTCCCTGCTGTGTGGCGCCTTCTTCGCCAGCTTCGCCGCGTTGTTCGGCGGTCGTCTGCGTGACCGCGCACGCTGGATCGAAGAAGACCGCCACGTTCACGCCTCGACCACCGTCGTGCGCTAATCCGCATTCACTACTGGAGAACTCATCATGCGCTCGATTCTGCTCTGGATGCTCGGCGTCCCAATTCCAGTGATCATCCTGATCGCGATCTTCATGCACTGATCCCACTTCTGGGGCTGCTGCCCAGCCCCATGACGACACAAGGCCGCCCTCACCAGTTTGCGCACAGTTGAAGCAGTGCGCATGACCGATGAGGGCGGCCTTGTATCGCGCTAGGGGCGCTGACGCCCCCAGCGATAGCCTTCCTTACAAGAACTGCTCCGCGTAATGACATGCCACTTGCCGACTTCCCACCTGCCGGAACGCCGGTATCTCCTTGGCACACCGCTCCGTCGCATACGGACAGCGTTTGTGAAACGCGCAGCCATCCGGCGGATTCAGCGGATTGGGCAGCTCGCCTGCGATGCGAATCTTCGGTTTGAGCGGGTCGGGATGAATCGCCGGCGTCGCCGACAGCAGTGCCTGGGTATAGGGGTGCAGGGGTTTGTCGTAGATATCGGCCTTCGGCCCCATCTCCGCCGGTCGCCCCAGGTACATCACCAGCACCTGATCGGCCACGTGCCGCACCACCGCCAGGTTGTGCGAAATGAACACATAGGCGGTGTTGAACTCCTGCTGCAGGTCCATGAACAGGTTCAGCACCTGCGCCTGGATCGACACGTCCAGCGCCGACGTGGGCTCGTCCGCCACCAGCACCTTGGGTTGCAGCATCATCGCCCGGGCCAGGGCGATGCGCTGGCGCTGGCCGCCAGAGAACATGTGCGGGTAGCGTTGATAATGCTCGGGGCGCAGCCCCACCTGCTGCATCATCTGCTGCACCCGCTCGCGGCGCTCGGCGCGGCTGAGGGAGGTGTTGATCAACAGCGGCTCGGCCAACTGGTCGCCGATCTTCTGCCGAGGGTTGAGCGAGGCATAGGGGCTCTGGAAGACCATTTGCACGTCCCGGCGCAATTGCCGGCGCTGGGCCTTGTTGGCGCCGGCGACTTCGGTGCCGGCGATCTGCAGCGAGCCGGAGGACGGCTCTTCGATCAGGGTCAGGGCGCGCGCCAGGGTGGACTTGCCGCACCCGGACTCGCCGACCACGGCCAGCGTCTTGCCAGCCTCCAGTTCGAACGATACGCCATTGAGTGCACGCACCAGGGCATGGCCTTTGAACAGGCCACGGGACACTTCGTAATGACGGGTCAGTTCACGGGCAGACAGCACGACGCTCATCACGCCACCTCCTGGTTCAGCGGATAGAAGCAACGTGCCAGGCTGTGGGCCTGGGGATCGAGGGCCGGACGCTGGGCCCGGCAATTGTCACGCACGTAAGGGCAGCGCGGCGACAGCAGGCAGCCCTGCGGCCGGTCGTAGCGACCGGGCACGATGCCCGGCAGCGTCGCCAGGCGCTCGGCGCCCAGACTGTGCTCGGGAATCGCCGCCAGCAGCGCTTCGCTGTAGGGGTGGGCGGGCAGGTCGAACAGTTCCGGCACCTGACCCACCTCCACCGCTTGGCCGGCGTACATCACGCAGACGCGCTTGGCGGTCTCGGCGACCACCGCCAGGTCGTGGGTGATCAGGATCAGCGCCATGTTGCGCTCGCGCTGCAGGTTGACCAGCAGTTCCATGATCTGCGCCTGGATGGTCACATCCAGCGCGGTGGTCGGTTCGTCGGCGATCAGCAGCTTGGGCTCGCCGGCAATCGCCATGGCGATTGCCACGCGCTGGCTCATGCCGCCGGAGAGTTGGTGCGGGTAAGCGTCCAGGCGGCTTTCGGGCGCCGGAATCTCGACCTTCTGCAACAGCTCCAGGGCGCGCTGGCGGGCCGCTTTGCCTTTCAGGCCCAGGTGCTGGCGCAGCACTTCTTCGATCTGGTAGCCCACGGTGTAGCTGGGGTTCAGTGCGGTCATCGGGTCCTGGAAGACCATGGCGATGTCCTTGCCCACCACCTTGCGCCGCTGCCGGGCGCTGAGCCTGAGCATGTCGGTGCCGTCGAAGGTGAGCGAGTCGGCGGTGATGCGGCCGGGCGCTTCGATCAGCCCCATCAGGGCCATCATGGTCACCGACTTGCCCGAGCCGGACTCGCCGACGATGGCGAGAATCTCGCCGGCATCCACCACCAGGTCCAGGCCGTCGACCACGGGGACGGCATCGGCGTCGCCGAAGCGCACGTTGAGGTTGTTGATCTGCAACAGTGACATGGCGTTCTCCTCAGGCGGCGTTCTTGAGTTTCGGGTCCAGCGCATCGCGCAGGCCGTCGCCCATCAGGTTGATTGCCAAGACGCTGAGCAGGATCGTCAGGCCGGGCAGGCTCACCACCCACCAGGCGCGCTCGATGTAGTCGCGCGCCGACGCCAGCATGGTCCCCCATTCCGGCGTTGGCGGTTGTACGCCCAGGCCGAGGAAGCCCAGGGCCGCCGCGTCGAGGATCGCCGAGGAGAAGCTCAGGGTCGCCTGCACGATCAGCGGCGCCATGCAGTTGGGCAGCACGGTGACGAACATCAGGCGCGGCAGGCTGGCGCCGGCCAGGCGCGCGGCGGTGACGTAGTCGCGGTTCAGCTCACCCATCACGGCGGCGCGGGTCAGGCGCACGTAGGACGGCAGCGAGACCACGGCGATGGCGATCACGGTGTTGATCAGGCCAGGGCCGAGGATGGCGACGATCGCCACGGCCAGCAGCAGCGATGGCAGCGCCAGCATCACGTCCATCAGGCGCATGATCGAAGGGCCAAGAAGACGCGGGAAGAAGCCGGCGAACAGGCCCAGCAGGATGCCTGGAATCAGCGACATCACCACCGACGACAGGCCGATCAGCAGCGACAGCCTGGCGCCCTGGATCAGCCGCGAGAGGAGGTCGCGTCCCAGCTCGTCGGTGCCCAGCACGAACTGCCAGGTGCCGCCTTCGAGCCACACCGGCGGCGTCAGCAGGAAGTCGCGGTACTGCTCGCTAGGGTTATGCGGCGCGACCCAGGGGGCGAACAGCGCGCAGAACACGATCAGGCACATGAAGGCCAGGCCTGCCACTGCGCCTTTGTTGCGCGAGAAGGCTTGCCAGAACTCCTTGTAGGGGGAGGGGTAGAGTGCGCTGTGGTCGGCGGCGGTAGCCGGCGTCGCAGCGTCGGAAATCGGATGAGACATGACGAGGTCCTCAGCGCTGATGACGGATACGGGGGTTGGCCAGGCCGTAGAGGATGTCCACCACGAAGTTGACCAGGATCACCAGGCAGGCGATGAGCAGGATACCGTTCTGCACCACGGGGTAGTCGCGGGCGCCGATGGCTTCGATCAGCCATTTGCCGATGCCCGGCCAGGAGAAGATGGTCTCGGTGAGCACCGCTCCAGCCAGCAAGGTGCCGACCTGCAGGCCGAACACGGTCAGCACCGGGATCAGCGCGTTGCGCAGGCCGTGGATGAACACCACGCGGGCCGGCGACAGGCCCTTGGCGCGGGCGGTGCGGATGTAGTCCTCGCGCAGCACTTCGAGCATCGAAGAGCGGGTCATGCGCGCGATCACCGCCAGCGGGATGGTGCCGAGCACGATGGACGGCAGGATCAGGTGCATCAGCGCGTCCTTGAACGCACCTTCTTCGTCGCTGAGCAGGGTGTCGATGAGCATGAAGCCGGTCTTCGGCTCGATGTCGTAGAGCAGGTCGATGCGGCCGGATACCGGGGTCCAGCCCAGGCTCACGGAGAAGAACATGATCAGGATCAGGCCCCACCAGAAGATCGGCATGGAGTAGCCGGCCAGGGAAATGCCCATCACCCCATGGTCGAACAGCGAGCCGCGCTTGAGCGCAGCGATCACCCCGGCGAGCAGGCCGAACACGCCGGCGAACAGCAGGGCGCACAAGGCCAGTTCGAGCGTGGCGGGGAACAGCGTGGTGAACTCGTTCCACACGCTCTCGCGGGTGCGCAGCGATTCGCCCAGGTCTCCCTGGGCGAGCTTGCCGATGTAGTCCAGGTACTGGGCAGGCAGCGGCTTGTTCAGGCCCAGGCGCTCCATGGCCTGGGCGTGCATCTCGGGGTCGACCCTGCGCTCGCCCATCATCACTTCCACCGGGTCGCCGGGGATCAGGCGTATGAGCGCGAAGGTCAGCAAGGTGATACCGAAAAAGGTCGGAATCAGCAGACCCAGGCGCCGGGCAATAAAACTCAACATCGTCGGAGGTACCTCATCGGGCCGGTCAAGGCGGCCGCCGGCTGCGCGAGCAGGTCGGCGGCGGTCGTTTCTTCTACTTCACCTGGGTGGTGGCGAAGTTGTTATTGGTCAGGGGACTGATGACATAGCCCTCCACGTTCTGGCGCAGGGCCGTGAACATCTTCGGGTGGGCCATGGCGATCCACGGCAGGTCGGCATCGTACACCGCCAGGGCCTGGCGATAGAGCGCTGCACGCTGCTCATTGTCGATGATCAGACGGGCTTGGGTGATCAGTTCCTGGAACTTAGGGTTGCACCAGCGCGCATAGTTCTCTCCGCTCTTGGCCGCCTCGCAACTGAGCATGGGGCCGAGGAAGTTGTCCGGGTCGCCGTTGTCGCCGGCCCAGCCGGCGGACACCAGGTCCGCTTCGCCTTTTTTCGCGCGGCGCAACATCTCGGCCCACTCCATCACGCGGATGTCGAGCTTCAGGCCGATGTTGGCCAGGTCCGCCTGGAGCATTTCCGCCGACAGGCGCGGATTGGGGTTGGTCGGCCCGCCGCCGTTGCGGGTGAACAGGGTGAAGGTGGTGCCTTCGGGCACGCCGGCCTCCTTGAGCAAGGCGCGGGCCTTGTCCAGGTCGCGGGGCGGATTGCGGTTGTCGGTGTTGTAGCCGATCAGGGTCGGCGGGTAAGGATTGACCGCCACCAGCGCATTGCCCTTGCCGAACAGTTGATCGACATGGGTCTGGCGGTCGAAGGCGATGTTGATCGCCTGGCGCACGCGTACGTCGCTCAGGTACTTGTGCTCGGTATTGAGGGCGATGTAGCCGGTCACCAGGGCTTCGATCTCGGCCACTTTCAGCCTGGCATCGGTCTTGATGCCGGGTACGTCGTCAGGTTTGGGGTACAGGGCGATCTGACACTCGTTGGCGCGCAGTTTTTGCAGGCGCACGTTGTTGTCGGTGGCGATGGCGAACACCAGGGTTTCGCTCGGCGGTTTGCCGCGGAAGTAGTCCGGGTTGGCCTTGTAGCGGACCTGGGCGTCCTTGTTGTAGCGCTGGAAGACGAATGGGCCGGTGCCGATCGGCTTGCTGTTGAGCTCGCCGGTCTTGCCGGCCTTGAGCAATTGGTCGCCGTACTCGGCCGAGTAGATCGAGGTGAAGGCCATGGCCATGTCGCGCAGGAATGGCGCTTCGGGACGGGTGAGGGTGATGACCACGGTGTGGTCGTCGGTCTTGGTCACCGACTTGAGCAGGTCCTTGAAGGCCATGCTCTCGAAATAGGGGTAGCCGACGCTGGTCTTGTCGTGCCACGGGTGCGCGGGATCGAGCTGGCGGTTCAGGCTCCAGAGCACGTCGTCGGCGTTGAATGCGCGGGTAGGGGTGAAGTAGTCGGTGCTGTGGAACTTCACGCCCTGGCGCAGGTGGAAGGTGTAGGTCAGGCCGTCGTCGCTGATCTCCCAGCGTTCGGCCAGGGCCGGTTCGATGTCGGTGGTGCCGGGCTTGAAATCGACCAGGCGATTGAACACCGTCTCGGCCGAGGCGTCGGCGGTGACCGCCGTGGTGTACTGGACGATGTCGAACCCTTCCGGGCTCGCCTCGGTGCACACCACCAGCGGCTTGGCCGCGAGCTGACCGGCGGCGCCGAGAATGATCGCTGCCAGGGCAGCGCGTAGCGGTAGCGAATGCATGGAACCTCCCTGCGTATGTCTTCAGCGTAGACCCCATGGCCCCGCGGGTCCGGGGCATGGGGTGCGGGTCAGAGAATGTTGAACGGAATGGTGGTCACCACGCGGAACTCGTCCAGGCTGCCGTCGGCCTGGGCTCGGCTCGCCCGGTGCGCGGTGTAGGTGGCGCGGATACTGGTGTCCTTCAGCGGGCCGCTCTGCACCGCGTAGCTGGTACCGAAGCCCCACTCGTAGTGGGTTTCGCCGTCCATGCCGCGCACGTCATAGGCGGTGCCACGGTAGTGGGTGCCGTCGATGCCCCAGCCGCGCGCGTTGTACAGGTTGAATTTCAAGCCCGGCACGCCGTATTGCGCCATGTTCAGCACATAGGCGATCTGCAGCGATTTCTCGTTCGGGCCGTTGAAGTCCGACAGCAGCGAGTTGGCCAGGTAGATGCCGTTGGTTTCGTGCAGGTAGTCGAAGTACTCGTTGCCGTTGACCTGCTGCCAGGACGCGGTGAGGGTATGGGCCTGGTGGGTGAGGCCGAGCGACAGGCTGTAGGTGTCGTTGTCGATCTCGCCCATTTTCTTGCTGCCGGTGTCCACCGTCTTGTAGTAGTTCAGGCCGGTGTTCAGGCTCAGCACCGAACTGTCGCCCAGCACGTGGCTGGCGCCGAAGTAGTACTGGTTCCAGAAGTCGTCCACGCGCGTGGCGTACAGGCTGGTGGTCAGGCTCTTGAACGGCTGGTAGCTCAGGCCCGCGGTGCTGGCGCGGTCGGTTTCCACGCCCAGGGCGCCGTATTCGCTGCGGAACTTGCTCAGGCTCTGTTCGGTACGCGGCGAGACGCGGTCGAAGGTGCCCAGGTCGAAGGTCAGGTTGTCGAACTCGGCGCTGTGCAGGGCCACGCCCTGGAAGCTGGAGGGCAGGGCGCGGTTGCCGATGTAGGCGATCATCGGCGTGTCCAGCGACTGGCGGCCGACGGTCAGGGTGGTGTTGGAGATGCGCGCCTTGACGTTGGCCAGGCCCGCCTTGCTCCACTGGTCGACCGGATCGCCGTCGCTGTGGGTCAGGGTGCGGTTGTTCGGCCCGGCGATGGATTCGCGGTCGCGCAGCAGGGCGACGGCGTTGTAGGCCGCCACTTCGGTGGCGAAGCCGATGGTGCCCTGGGTGAAGCCGGAGCTGTAGTTGAGGATGGTGCCCTGCACCCAGTTCTCGCGGCTGTGGGTGTCGTGGCGGGTGCCGTCGCTCTTGTAGTAGCGCCACAGCGGGCCGCGCGCGGCGTGTTCGCGTGCGTACCAGTTGCGCGTGCTGCCGCTCAGGCTCTGGCCTTCGAAGAAGCCGGTGGCCTGCGCCTGGTCGCTGGCGGACTTCAGCGTGATGGGCATGTAGTCCTGGCTGGCGGGTTCGGCCTGGGCGAAGGCGCAGAAGGCGCCGACGGACAAGGCCAGTGCAGTGGTTCTGGTGCGTATCGACATGAAAGCTCCCTTTCTCTTTTCTAGTTATCAGCCGGCCTCAGGGGCCAGTGTTGTCACGGTGTTGCGGGTATCTGCCTGGGGTCGCCGGGCAAATTCGGGCTGCACGGGTTCGCGGACGTGCGTGGCACGCCCGGATCCGTGATGGCGTCAATCGATGCCGACGTCGGAAAAAACGTTGCGGCCGAAGGGGCTGACCTTGAAGTCCTTGACGCGCAGGCTCAGCGGCTGGTTGACCGTGGAGTGCGCCACGGGCGTGATTGGCACCTGGGCCTTGAGGCGGCGCTGGGCCTGCTGGTACAGCTCGGTGCGCTGGGCGCGGTCGGTGACCTGCTTGGCTTTCTTGACCAGCGCGTCGTAGGGCTGGTCGCACCACTGCGAGTAGTTGTTGCTGCCGATGGCGTCGCAACTGAACAGGGTGCCGAGCCAGTTGTCCGGATCGCCGTTGTCGCCGGTCCAGCCGATCAGGGCGATGTCGTGCTCGCCATTCTTCATGCGCTTGAGGTACTCGCCCCATTCGTAGCTGACGATGCGGACCTTGAAACCGAGCGCGCCCCAGTCGGCCTGGAGCATCTGCGCCATGAGCTTGGCGTTGGGGTTGTAGGGACGTTGTACCGGCATGGCCCACAGGGTGATTTCGGTCCCCGGCTTGACCCCGGCCTGCTCCAGCAGTTGCTTGGCCTTGGCCGGATCGAAGGGGGCGTCCTTGATGCTGCTGTCGTAGGACCACTGGGTGGGCGGCATGGCGTTGACGGCCGCTTGGCCAGCGTCCTGGTACACCGCATCGATGATCGCCGCCTTGTTCACCGCCATGTCCAGTGCCTGGCGGACTTCCAGTCGGTCGAAGGGCGGGTGCTTGATGTTGTAGGCGATGTAGCCGAGGTTGAAGCCCGGTTGCGAGAGCACTTGCAGCTTGGCGTCCTGCTTGAGCGCCGGCAGGTCGGCCGGGCGGGGGTGCAGGGTGATCTGGCATTCGCCGCGGCGCAGTTTCTGGATGCGCACGGACGGGTCGATGTTGATCGAGAACACCAGGTTGTCCAGCTTGACCCGGTCCGGCGCCCAGTAGTCCTTGTTGCCCTTGTAGCGAATCTGCGCATCCTTCTGGTAGCGCTGGAACACGAACGGGCCGGTGCCGATGGGTTGCTGGTTGATGTCGCTGGCTCTGCCGCTGGCCAGCAGGCGGTCGGCGTACTCGGCGGACAGGATCGAGGCGAAGGCCATGGCGATGTTCTGGATGAACGCAGCATCGACCGTGTTCAGGGTGAACACCACGGTCATCGGGTCGCGCTTCTCGACCTTGGCGATGTTCTTGTCCAGGCCCATGCTGACGAAGTAGGGGAACTCGGTGGGGTAGGCCTTACGGAACGGATGATCGCGGTCGAGCATGCGCTGGAAGGTGAACAGCACGTCATCGGCGTTGAAGTCGCGGGTCGGTGTGAACGCCTTGTTGCTGTGGAACTTGACCCCGGGGCGCAGGTGGAAGGTGTAGGTCAGGCCATCGTCGGATACCTGCCAGTCAGTGGCCAGGCCCGGCTGCACGGCGGTGCCTCCGCGCTCGAACTCTACCAGGCGGTTGTAGATCGGCTCGGCGGCATCGTTGTCGGTGGCCGAGGTGAACTGCGCGGTGTCGAAGCCCGCCGGACTGCCTTCGGAGCAGAACACCAGGTTGCTGGCAGCGGCGCTGACCTGGCTCATCAGGCCCAGGCCCAGTGCGGCGCCCAGCAGTGTGGTACGGCGTAGGGCAATCCTTTTGCTCATCGGTACATCCTCATCAGTGCGTTGCCGTGCGCCGGACGTGCGGCAACAGAATTCCGTTCCTGGCCGTAGCGGTGGCAGGAAAACGAATCACGGGTGTGGTATCGCTGACGGTGCGGTGTGGCTTCAGGCAGATGGCCGGGCGTGGCCGTCGCACTGCCTGGAATACGCCAGCCCTCTGCGCACAGAGGGCTGGCGCTGCCTCACTTCTCCACGCTCACCCCATAGAACGCGTTCAGGGCGAATGGACTGATCTTGAAGTCCTGCACCTTGATGCTCATGGGTTGATAGACGGTGGAGTGGGCGATGGGCGTGTAGGGCACCTGTTCCTTGAGGATGTGCTGCGCCTGCTTGTACAGCTCGGTGCGCTTGGCCTGGTCGGAGGTGGCCTTGGCTTGCTTGATGAGGTCGTCGTAGGGCTTGTAGCACCACTTGGAGAAGTTGTTGCCTTCCAGGGCGTCGCAGCCGAACAGGGTGCCGAGCCAGTTGTCCGGGTCACCGTTGTCGCCGCTCCAGCCGATCAGCATGGCGCCGTTTTCGCCGCCCTTGGAGCGCTTGATGTACTCGCCCCACTCGTAGGTGACGATCTTGGCCTTGATGCCGATCTTGGCCCAGTCCGATTGCAGCATCTCGGCCATCAGCTTGGCATTGGGGTTGTAGGGGCGTTGCACCGGCATGGCCCAGAGCGTGATTTCGGTGCCTTCCTTGACGCCGGCTTCCTTGAGCAGTTGCCGAGCCTTTTCCGGGTCGTAGGGGGCGTCCTTGATGGTGGTGTCGTAGGACCATTGCGTCGGCGGCATGGCATTGACCGCCAGCTGCCCGGCGCCCTGATACACCGACTCGATGATCTGCGCCTTGTTCACCGCCATGTCCAGGGCCTGGCGAACCTTGAGCTGGGCCATGGGATTGGGCTCGTTGCTGCCCTTGATCTTGTCCATCACGTTGTAGGCGATGTAACCGAGGTTGAAGCCGGCCTGCTCAGGCATCTTCAGGTTCTTGTCGGCCTTGAGCGGCTGGATGTCGGCTGGGCGCGGGAACAGGGTGACCTGGCACTCGTTCTTCTTGAGCTTCTGCATGCGCACCGAGGCGTCGGTGGTGATGGCGAAGATCAGGTTGTCGACCTTCACGTCCTCGGGCTTCCAATAGTCCTTGTTGCCCTTGTAGCGGATCTGCGCGTCTTTCTGGTACTTGCTGAACACGAACGGCCCGGTGCCGATCGGCTTTTGGTTGATGTCGGGCGCTTTGCCTTGCTTGAGCAACTGCTCGGCGTATTCGGCGGACTGGATCGAGGCGAAGCTCATGGCCAGATTCTGGATGAAGGCGGCGTCCACTGTGTTCAGGGTGAAGCGCACGGTACGGTCGTCGAGCTTCTCCAGCTTGGCGATGTTCTTGTCCATGCCCATGTCGGTGAAGTACGGGAACTCGGTGGGGTATGCCTTGCGGAACGGCATGTCCTTGTCGAGCATGCGGTTGAAGGTGAACAGCACGTCGTCGGCGTTGAATTCACGGCTGGGCTTGAAGTAGTCGGTGGTGTGGAACTTGACCCCTTCGCGCAGGTGGAAGGTGTAGGTCTTGCCGTCTTCGGAAACGTCCCAAGTGGTGGCCAGGCCTGGAATGACGGCGGTGCCGCCACGCTCGAACTGGGTCAGGCGGTTGAACAGCGGTTCGGCCGAGGCGTCGAAGTCGGTTCCGGTGGTGTACTGGCCGGGGTCGAAACCGGCGGGACTGCCCTCGGAGCAGAACACCAGGTTGGATGCGGCGAGCGCGGTGGGCGCTGCACCAGCCAGCAGGCCTGCGCCTACCAGAAACGGAATGACTGCGTGTTTGAGCATGGTGGCCTCATTGTTGTCATTTTTTGAGTTGAGGCGGCCTCGTGAGCCGACCTGCGGATACTTATGCAGGGGCTATACCCATTGCAACACTCAACAGGATGGCCGGTCCCGGAAAGGTGGCACGGGCGTACATGGATGTCGCATTGTTGTAACTTTTGCCGTGGTTGAACGTTTGCGCAACAAAAAAACCGGCATTTTGCGACATGTTTCGGCGGGAATGGGGATGTAGGATGCGCGCTCTAAGTGCGTAGGGGCATTCGGATGGGTAGTGATGGGGCGGGGTAAGAGCAGGTTGATGTTGGCTGTGGGCGTCAAACGATCGGGGCCGCAATGCGGCCCCGAGGTTGCGTTGAGTGCACGCCCAGGTCAGGGCATTTGCACTTCGATCAGGCCATCGGCATTCATGCTGACTTCGCTGGTGCCCGCCTCGACGTCAGGCGAAGGGGCGGCCTCGTCGGCGGCCATGGCCTTCATTGCCATCGGCGCGCTGCGCAGGTAAGGGCGCGGGTAGCCACTGCTGTTGAGGTTGAGGTTGACCACTTTGTAGCCGCTGCCGCCGAGCGCTTCGGTGGCCAATTGGGCGCGGGCCTTGAAGGCGTTGACCGCCTCCTTGAGCAGGTCGTCTTCGCTGGCCTTGCGCGTGGCCGGGGCGATGGAGAAGTCCATGCCACCCATTTTCAGGGTTTGCAGCAGATCGCCGGTGAGTTTGGACAGGGCCGGGAAGTCCGCGCTTTCCAGGCGCAACTCGGCGCGTTCGCGCCAGCCGGTGATCTTCTGACCTTTGTTGTCGTAGATCGGGTAGCTGTTGCGGCTGCCCTGGCTGATCTTCACCTCTTTGACGTCGCGCGCCTGCTGCACGGCCTTGTTCATGGTTTCGGTGATCTGCTTGGCGAGCTTGCCCGGATCGTTGTCCTGCGCTTCGCTGTAGAGGGTGACGACCATCAGGTCGCGGGCCACTTCCTTGCTGACTTCGGCGCGCAGCGAGACCTGGTTGTAACGCGGCTCGTCGGCGGCGAAGGCCGGCAGGCTGGCGAACAGGCCACAGGACAGGGCGAACGCGGCGCTGCAACGGGAAATCTGCATGTATCACTCCTTGGATGGAAGGCGCGGGGAACAGTCGCGTCCCGCATGGCCGTTCAGACTGGAAAAGCGGGCAGTGGGTTCAACGATGCCATCACGACTTTGTGACAGAGTATGGCACGCGCGAAACCTGTGGCGGTTTGCCGCATGGCTGCAGGCCAGTGCCTGGCTTCGGTATACTCCAGCCGATTGTCCTGGAGCACTCATCAGGAGAGCTCATGCTCGCCCCCGCACATCCGATGTCCGCCACGCGTCAGAACCTCTGGCGCCTGACCATCATCCGCATTCTGGTTCTGGCTGCCCAGGCAGGTTCCGTGGGCGTCGCCTACTGGACCGAGCTGCTGCCGCTGCCGTGGTTCTCACTGGCCGCCACCCTGGCCTTGTCGTCCCTGCTGTGTGCCTTCACCGCCCTGCGCCTGCGCCTGACCTTACCGGTGACCGAGCTCGAGTATGCCCTGCAATTGGCCTGCGACCTGCTCATCCACAGCGCCCTGCTGTACTACTCCGGTGGCTCGACCAACCCCTTCGTGTCCTATTACCTGGTGCCGTTGGCGATCGCGGCGGTGACCTTGCCGTGGATCTATTCGCTACTGCTGTCGGGCATCGCGCTGGTCGCCTACAGCCTGCTGCTGGTGCAGTTCTATCCACTGGAAACGCTGCCGCTGGCGCGCGACACCATGCAGGTCTACGGCATGTGGCTGAGCATTGCTCTGGCGGCTGCGGTGATCACCTTCTTTGCCGCGCGCATGGCCGAGGAGTTGCGTCGACAGGAGCAATTGCGTGCCGAGCGCCGCGAAGACAGCCTGCGCGACGAGCAACTGCTGGCCGTGGCCACCCAGGCGGCCGGCGCTGCCCATGAATTGGGTACGCCGCTGGCGACCATGAGCGTGCTGATCAACGAGATGCGCCAGGACCACAGCGATGCGCAGTTGCAGGAAGACCTCGCGGTGCTCCAGGACCAGGTCAAGCTGTGCAAGCAGACCCTGCAGCAATTGGTGCGCGCCGCCGAAGCCAATCGGCGCATGAACGTGCCCGAGCAGGAGGTCACGGCCTGGCTCGACGAGGCGCTCAACCGCTGGCACCTGATGCGTCCTGAGGCCAGCTACCGCTTCCAGCGCCTGCGCGACGGTCAGGTGCCTTCGCTGACGCCGCCTCCGGACTTGACCCAGGCGCTGCTCAACCTGTTGAACAACGCCGCCGATGCCTGCCCGGACGATCTGGAAGTGCGCCTGGACTGGGACGCCCAGGACATCCTGATCAGCATTCGCGACCATGGCCCCGGCGTGCCGGTGGCCATTGCCGAGGCGATTGGCAAACCCTTCTTTACCACCAAGGGCAAAGGCTTCGGCCTGGGCCTGTTCCTGAGCAAGGCCAGCGTGACCCGCGCGGGGGGCTCGGTGAAACTCTACAGTCATGAAGAGGGCGGCACCCTGACCGAGCTGCGCCTGCCCCATGGCACGCGAGGAGATGAACGATGAGCGACGAGAACCAGATCGAAAGCGAAGAGCTGCCGCACCTGCTGCTGGTGGATGACGACGCCACTTTCACCCGCGTCATGGCGCGCGCCATGAGCCGCCGCGGCTTTCGCGTGAGCACAGCGTCCAGTGCCGAGGCCGGGTTGGAACTGGCCCTGCAGGACCTGCCCGACTACGCCACGCTGGACCTGAAAATGGACGGCGACTCGGGCCTGGTGCTGCTGCCCAAGTTGCTGGAGCTGGACCCGGAAATGCGCGTGCTGATCCTGACCGGTTATTCCAGCATCGCCACGGCGGTGGAGGCGATCAAGCGCGGTGCCTGCAATTACCTGTGCAAGCCGGCCGACGCCGACGACGTGTTGGCGGCGCTGCTGTCCGAGCATGCCGACCTGGACACCTTGGTGCCGGAAAACCCGATGTCGGTTGATCGCCTGCAGTGGGAGCACATCCAGCGCGTGCTGGCCGAGCACGAGGGCAACATTTCGGCGACGGCGCGGGCGCTGGGCATGCACCGACGCACCTTGCAGCGCAAGTTGCAGAAGCGCCCCGTGCGCCGCTGAGGCTGCCTTCTGGCCCGATGGGTGCAGCCCGCCAGGACTGCGCCAACCGGGCCCATTCTGCGCAGGTCAGATCTGCCAATCTGACAGAAGTTTCTCTCCTACAGCCCCGCGATCCCCGCAAATACCGGCCGTTGGCGTATCATCAGCGCCCTAAACGGCAAACCCCTTCCAGGATCGTGGCAATGCTCGCCCTTCTCATCCAGACGCTGAACATCACGGCACCGGTCTTCGCCATGCTGTTCCTGGGCGTGCTGCTCAGACGCATTCACCTGATCGACGACAACTTCATCAAAGTCGCCTCATCGCTGGTGTTCAATGCCTGCATGCCGGCGCTGTTGTTCCTGGGCATTTATCACGCCGACCTGTCTTCGGCGGTCAAGCCCGGCGTCATCCTTTACTTCATCGTCGCCACCTTGCTCGGCTTCGGCCTGTCCTGGGGACTGGCGATCTGGCGCAGCCCGCCTGCGGATCGTGGCATCTATACCCAGGGCGCCTTTCGCGGTAACAACGGGGTGATCGGCCTGGCGCTGGCCGCCAGCCTGTATGGCGACTACGGTATCTCCCTCGGCGCGGTGCTGGCCGGGCTGGTGATCCTGATGTACAACTCGCTGTCGACCGTGGTGCTGGCGGTGTACAGCCCGAGCCTCAAGTCCGATCCGTGGAGCCTGTGCAAGAGCATTTTCAGCAACCCGTTGATCCTCAGCGTGCTGCTGGCCACGCCCATGGCCTACGCTCAGGTGCCGCTGCCGAACTGGCTGCTCACCTCCGGCGACTACCTAGCGCAGATGACCCTGCCACTGGCGCTGATCTGCATCGGCGGCACCTTGTCGCTGGCGGCGCTGCGCGACAGCGGCAAGCTGGCGGTGGATGCCAGCCTGGTGAAGATGGTCTGGCTGCCGCTGTTCGGTACGCTCGGTGCCTGGCTCTGCGGATTCCGCGGGGCCGAGTTGGGCATCCTGTTCCTCTACATTGGCAGCCCGACCGCTGCGGCCAGCTACGTCATGGCCCGTGCGGCCGGCGGCAACCATGAACTGGCCGCCTCGATCATCGTCATCACCACGTTGATGGCGGCGATCACCACCAATATCGGCATCTTCATCCTGCAGTGGGGCGGATGGATCTAGCCGTCGGCACCCTAGCCTCAATCACAAGAACTTCGCCATCAAAGGACACTTCATGCAAGACCAGAGCACGCCCGAGGGGTTGCAACGCGGGCTGAAGAACCGCCATATCCAGCTGATCGCGTTGGGCGGTGCCATCGGTACCGGCCTGTTCCTGGGTATCGCCCAGACCATCCAGTTGGCTGGCCCTTCGGTGCTGCTGGGCTACGCGATCGCCGGGCTCATGGCCTTCCTGATCATGCGCCAGCTCGGCGAAATGGTGGTCGAGGAACCGGTGGCCGGGAGCTTCAGCCACTTCGCCCATCGCTACTGGAGCGAGTTCGCAGGTTTCGTCTCCGGATGGAACTACTGGGTGGTCTACGTGCTGGTCGGCATGGCCGAACTGACGGCGGTGGGCATCTACGTGCAGTACTGGTGGCCCACGTTTCCGACCTGGGCCACGGCGGCGATCTTCTTCGTGGTGATCAACGCCATCAACCTGACCCAGGTGAAGGTCTATGGCGAGATGGAGTTCTGGTTCGCGCTGGTCAAGGTCGTGGCCATCGTCAGCATGATCGGCTTCGGTGCCTGGTTGCTGAGTACCGGGCATGGCGGCCCGGATGCCAGCGTGGCCAACCTGTGGCAGTACGGCGGATTTTTCCCCAACGGCATCACCGGATTGGTGATGGCGCTGGCGGTGATCATGTTTTCCTTCGGCGGCCTGGAGCTGGTCGGCATCACCGCTGCCGAAGCGGACGACCCGCGGCGCAGCATTCCCAAGGCGACCAATCAGGTGGTGTACCGCATCCTGATCTTCTACATCGGTGCCCTGGCCGTGCTGCTGGCGCTGTACCCGTGGCAGAAGGTGGTGCAGGGCGGTAGCCCGTTCGTGATGATTTTCCACGCGCTGGACAGCGATGTGGTGGCGACCGTGCTCAACGTCGTGGTGCTCACCGCGGCGCTGTCGGTGTACAACAGTTGCGTCTACGCCAACAGCCGCATGCTGTTTGGCCTGGCCAGCCAAGGCGACGCGCCGCGTCAACTGCTCACCGTCAATCGACGCGGCGTGCCGCTGGTGGCGCTGGGCGTTTCGGCGCTGGCCACTGGCCTGTGCGTGGTCATCAACTATGTGATGCCGGGCGAAGCGTTCGGCTTACTGATGGCCCTGGCGGTGTCGGCGCTGGTGATCAACTGGGCGAGCATCAGCATCACCCACCTGAAGTTCCGCAAGGCCAAGCAGGCGGCGGGCATCGTGCCGTTCTACCGCAGCCTGGGACACCCGTTGACCAACTACCTGTGCCTGGCCTTCATCGTGTTGATCCTGGTGGTGATGTACCTGACGCCGCCGGTGCGCATTTCGGTGCTGTTGATTCCCTTGTGGATTGCCGCACTGTGGGTAGCGTTTCGCTTGAAGAAGCGCCGTCAGAGCGGCGCCTGATCCTGCCGAGCGAGCTGCTCAGTGCTGTCGGCGCCAGGCGCGAACGGTGGTGTAGAGCAGCACGGCACCGAGCACCGGCAGCACATACAGCAGCATCAGTCGTTCCAGGCGTTCGGCCAGCGGCAGGCCTGTGGTGAAGGCCACCACGTGCAGGCCGTAGGCCAGGTACAGCGCCAGGAACACCAGGCCCTCGGCGCGAGTGATGCGATAGCCGGAATAGAACACCGGCAGGCTCAGCGCCGCGACGCCGAGCATGACTGGCAAGTCGAAGTCCAGGGCATTGGGCGAGATCGACAGCGGCTCGGGCGTGATCAGCGCCGTCAGGCCCAACACGCCCAGCAGGTTGAACAGATTGCTGCCGATCACGGTGCCCACCGCGATCTCGCGCTCCCCGCGCAAGGCGGCGATCAACGCCGCCGCCAGTTCCGGCAATGAGGTGCAGACCGCGACCACGGTCAGGCCGATGACGCGCTCCGACAGTCCCAGGTCGGTGGCGACCTCGACTGCCGCCTGCAACAACAGATGCCCGCCCAGACTCAGCAACACCAGCCCACCGATCACTTGCAACAGCGCCAAGCTCCAGAAGCGTGCGGCGCTGCGATGGGCTGTGTCCGGGGCCGGATAGGTGCGGGCATAGTGGCGTGACTGATGCCACAGCATGCCCAGGTAGCCGAGCAATCCCAACAGCAGCAACAGGCCTTCGAAACGGCCCAGCTCTGCGTTGGCGGCCAGCAGGTAGACCAGCGCACTGGCGGCGATCATCAGCGGAATGTCCAGGCGCACCAGTTGCCGCGAAACGCGCAGCGGGATGATCAGTGCGGCCAGGCCGAGGATCACCAGGACATTGAAGATGTTGCTGCCGATCACGCTGCCGATCGCCACGTCAGGCGCGCCCTGGTAGGCGGCTTGCAGGCTGACGGTCAGTTGTGGCGCGGTGCTGCCGAAGGCGACCAGGCTCAGGCCGATGATCAGTGGCCTGACGTGCAGGCGCACCGCCAGGCGCAAGGCGGCGCGTACCAGCAGCTCGGCGCCGAGCACCAGCAGCACGAGGCCCAGGCCCAATTGCAGGAGGCTGAAGGTGGGAAGGGTGGCTAGGTCGAAAATGGTACAGCTCCCGTCAGGTCAGTCGCTCAATCCTTGTACCCGCACGCGCGCCGTTCCGCTACGCAGCATGCCGATTTTTTCAGCGGCAGCCCGGGATAGGTCGATGAGCCGGCCGCGGGTGTGCGGACCGCGATCGTTGATACGCACCACAACGCTGCGTTGGTTGGACAGGTTGGTCACCAGCACCCGGCTGCCGAACGCCAGGGAGCGATGGGCGGCGGTCAGGCCATGCTGGTTGAAGGGTTCGCCGCTGGCGGTGCGGTTGCCGTGGTGGCGTGCACCGTAGTACGAGGCCGTGCCGGTTTCGTCATAGCCGCGCGGATCGATAACGTGGTTGGCGCAGCCGCCGAGGACGGCGAGCACCGCGAGGGGCAGAAAACGGATGAAGTAACGCATGGGTAGATCGGGTGCTCCGGTGCTGGCAGGTCAGGCGCAGAACCTGCAGGAGCGGCGCGAGGCCGCTCCTGCGAAGGTCACCCTTCGAGCTTGGCCTTGAGCAGTTGGTTCACCTGCCCCGGGTTGGCCTTGCCCTTGGAGGCCTTCATGGCCTGGCCGACGAAGAAGCCGAACATCTTGCCGCGCTTGGCTTCATCGGCGGCGCGGTACTGCTCGACCTGTTCGGCGTTGGCGGCCAGCACGTCTTCGAGCATCTTGTCGATGGCACCGGTGTCGGTGACCTGTTTCAGGCCTTTGCTTTCGATGATGCCGTCGGCATCGCCTTCACCTGCAGCCATGGCCTCGAACACGGTCTTGGCGATCTTGCCGCTGATGGTGTTGTCGCGAATGCGCAGCAGCATGCCGCCGAGCTGTTCGGCGCTGACCGGCGACTGGTCGATCTCGACGCCCAGCTTGTTCAGCAGGCTGCCCAGCTCGACCATCACCCAGTTGGCCGCCAGCTTGGCGTCACCGCCGATCTTGGCCACCTGCTCGAAGTAGTCGGCCTGTTCGCGGCTGCTGGCCAGCACGTTGGCGTCGTACGGCGACAGGCCGTACTGGTTCTGGAAGCGCTCGACCTTTTGCGTCGGCAGCTCCGGCAGCGAGGCGCGAACGGTGTCGAGGAAGCTCGGCTCGATGACCACTGGCAGCAGGTCCGGATCGGGGAAGTAACGGTAGTCGTTGGCTTCCTCCTTGCTGCGCATGGAGCGCGTCTCGTCCTTGTTCGGGTCGTACAGGCGGGTTTCCTGGACTACCTTGCCGCCGTCCTCGATCAGGTCGATCTGGCGCTGGATCTCGCTGTTGATCGCCCGTTCGATGAAGCGGAAGGAGTTGACGTTCTTGATCTCGCAGCGAGTGCCGAACTCGGCCTGGCCTTTCGGGCGAACCGACACGTTGCAGTCGCAGCGCAGCGAACCTTCGGCCATGTTGCCGTCGCAGATGCCCAGGTAGCGCACCAGCGCATGGATGGCTTTGACGTAGGCCACCGCTTCCTTGGCGCTGCGCATGTCCGGCTCGGAGACGATCTCCAGCAGCGGCGTGCCGGCGCGGTTGAGGTCGATGCCGGTGGCGCCGTTGAAGTCTTCGTGCAGGCTCTTGCCTGCATCCTCTTCAAGGTGAGCGCGGGTGACGCCAATGCGCTTGAGCGTGCCGTCTTCCAGGGCGATGTCCAGATGGCCCTTGCCGACGATCGGCAGCTCCATCTGGCTGATCTGGTAGCCCTTGGGCAAGTCGGGGTAGAAGTAGTTCTTGCGCGCGAACACGTTGCGCGGTCCGATCTGGGCATCGATGGCCAGGCCGAACATGCACGCCATGCGCACGGCCTCCTGGTTCAGCACCGGCAACACACCCGGCATACCGAGGTCGACCAGGCTGGCCTGGGTGTTCGGCTCGGAGCCGAAGGTGGTGGCGCTGCCGGAGAAAATCTTCGACTGGGTGGCGAGCTGGGTATGAATCTCCAGCCCGATCACAACTTCCCATTGCATGTGTGAATTCCTCAGAAGCCGTTGGGGGCGCGGGTGTGCCAGTCGGTGACTTGCTGGTAACGGTGCGCGACGTTGAGCAGGCGGCCTTCCTGGAAATACGGGGCCAGCAGTTGCACGCCCACCGGCAGGCCATCGACGAAGCCGGCCGGCATCGACAGGCCCGGCAGGCCCGCCAGGTTGGCGGTGATGGTGTAGACGTCCTCGAGGTAAGCGGCGACCGGATCGCTGCTCTTGGCGCCGAGTTTCCAGGCCAGGTTCGGCGTGGTGGGGCCGAGGACCACGTCGACCTGCTCGAAGGCCGTCATGAAGTCGTTCTTGATCAGGCGGCGAATTTGCTGGGCCTTGACGTAGTAGGCATCGTAGTAGCCAGCCGACAGGGCGTAGGTGCCGACCATGATCCGGCGCTGCACTTCAGGGCCGAAACCCTCGCCGCGCGAGCGCTTGTACAGGTCGGTGAGGTCTTTGGGGTTTTCGCAGCGGTGGCCGAAGCGCACGCCGTCGAAGCGCGATAGGTTGGAGGAGGCTTCGGCCGGGGCGATCACGTAGTAGGCCGGGATGGCATGCTGCATGTTCGGCAGGCTGATTTCCTTGACCACCGCGCCGAGCTTTTCCAGCGCCTTGACGCTGTTGTGCACCAATTCGCCGATGCGCGGGTCGAGGCCGGCACCGAAGTACTCCTTCGGCAGCCCGATGCGCAGGCCCTCGAGCGGGGCATTCAGGTTGGCGCTGTAGTCGGGTACCGGCTCGTCGACGCTGGTGGAGTCGTTCGGGTCGAAGCCGGCCATGGCTTGCAGCAACAGCGCGCAGTCTTCGGCGGTGCGGGCCATTGGGCCGCCCTGGTCGAGGCTCGAGGCGTAGGCGATCATGCCCCAGCGCGAAACCCGGCCATAGGTAGGCTTGAGACCGGTGAGACTGGTCAGGGCCGCCGGTTGGCGGATCGAACCGCCGGTGTCGGTGCCGGTGGCAGCGGGCAGCAGGCGTGCGGCCACCGCGGCGGCCGAACCACCGGAAGAACCGCCAGGCACGTGTTCGAGATTCCACGGGTTTTTCACCACGCCGTAGTGGCTAGACTCGTTGGCCGAGCCCATGGCGAATTCGTCCATGTTGGTCTTGCCGAGGCTGACCATGCCGGCCTGGGCCAGGCGTGCGACCACGGTGGCGTCATAGGGCGCGGTGAAGCTGTCGAGCATCTTCGAGCCACAGCTGGTGCGCACGCCTTGGGTGCAGAACAGGTCCTTGTGGGCGATGGGCGCGCCCAGCAGCGCACCGGTCTCGCCCTGGGCGCGCCGTTGGTCGGCGGCGCGGGCCTGTTGCAGGGCTTGTTCTTCGGTGATGCTGATGAAGCTGTTGAGCTGGGGGTCGAGCTGCTGGATGCGCGCCAGCAGCGTGCGGGTCAGCTCTTCGGAGGAAAACGACTTGTCGGCGAGGGCGCGGGCGATCTCGGCCAGAGTGAGTTGATGCATGGCAGGTTCTATCCCTTACTCGATGACTTTCGGAACCAGGTACAGACCGTTCTCGGTCGAGGGTGCCACCGCTTGGTAGCGATCACGCTGGTTGCTTTCGGTCACCTGGTCGGGACGCAGGCGCTGGGTGGCTTCGAGCGGGTGGGCCAGCGGCTCGATGCCGGTGGTGTCGACGGCTTGCATCTGGTCGACCAGCCCGAGAATACTGTTCAGGGCATCGGTAATGCGTGGCAGTTCGCCTTCATTGAGACCCAGGCGGGCCAGATGGGCGATCTTTTCCACGTCACAGCGTTCAAGCGCCATGGGGATCTCCAGGAAAAACAGAAACAGAATGCTTCCGTATTGAGGAACATGCCGGGATTCTGGCGGTCATACGGCCGCGATCATCGGCTGGCGTGCTCGGAAAAACTGCCAATTTACCATATTGGCTCCTTGCCCAAAATCCCTGCCATTGTTAGAGTTTGCCGCACTTTTTTACCCACGCTTTCCCCAGGGTCACTTTCCCATGTTCAAGAAACTGCGTGGCATGTTTTCCAGCGATCTGTCCATCGACCTGGGTACTGCCAACACCCTTATTTACGTGCGTGAGCGCGGTATTGTCCTGAATGAGCCCTCGGTCGTTGCCATCCGTACCCACGGCAACCAGAAAAGCGTCGTGGCCGTCGGCACCGAAGCCAAGCGCATGCTCGGCCGTACACCTGGCAACATTGCCGCCATTCGTCCGATGAAGGACGGCGTGATCGCCGACTTCAGCGTCTGCGAAAAGATGCTGCAGTACTTCATCAACAAGGTTCACGAAAACAGCTTCCTGCAGCCCAGCCCTCGTGTGCTGATCTGCGTCCCGTGCAAATCGACCCAGGTCGAACGCCGCGCCATCCGTGAATCGGCGCTGGGCGCCGGTGCCCGCGAAGTGTTCCTGATCGAAGAACCCATGGCCGCCGCGATCGGCGCCGGCTTGCCGGTCGAGGAAGCGCGCGGTTCGATGGTCGTGGATATCGGCGGTGGTACCACCGAGATCGCGTTGATCTCGCTCAACGGTGTGGTCTACGCCGAGTCCGTTCGCGTCGGCGGCGACCGCTTCGACGAAGCCATCGTCACCTACGTACGTCGCAACTACGGCAGCCTGATCGGCGAATCCACCGCCGAGCGCATCAAGCAGGAAATCGGCACCGCCTACCCAGGTGGCGAAATCCGCGAAGTCGATGTGCGCGGCCGTAACCTGGCCGAAGGCGTGCCGCGTGCCTTCACCCTGAACTCCAACGAAGTGCTCGAAGCGCTGCAGGAGTCCCTGGCGACCATCGTCCAGGCGGTCAAGAGCGCCTTGGAACAGTCGCCGCCGGAACTGGCCTCGGACATCGCCGAGCGCGGTCTGGTGCTGACCGGTGGTGGTGCCCTGCTGCGCGACCTCGACAAGCTGCTGGCCCAGGAAACCGGTCTGCCGGTGATCGTCGCCGAAGACCCGCTGACCTGCGTCGCGCGCGGCGGTGGTCGTGCGCTGGAGATGATGGATAAGCACGCCATGGACCTGCTCTCCAGCGAGTGAGTCGCGTGCCGTTCGCTGTTCGCTGAAATCCCCCGGTTTACAGGTGGCACACACAGTGCTACCTGTATGCGCTGGGCTGGCGTCCGCTGGGCGTCGTTTCCGTCAACCCGCAGGCAGGTGGTTGCATTGACCCTGTGCAATGACCGCCTGAATCGTCGTCCACGAGGAACGGCCCATTAAACCGCTTTTCTCCAAGGGCCCTTCGCTGGGCGTTCGTCTGCTCGTGCTGGTGGTGATGTCGGTCGCGCTGATGGTGGTCGACTCGCGCTTCGACGTGCTCAAACCGGTGCGCAGCCAGATGGGGCTGGTGCTGATGGAGTCCTATTGGGTCACCGATTTGCCGCAGCGTCTGTGGCAAGGCGTGGCCGGGCAGTTCGGCAGCCGCACCGAACTGATCGCCGAGAACGAGAAACTCAAGACCGAAGCGCTGCTGTTGCAGGGGCGTTTGCAGAAATTGGCCGCGCTGACCGAGCAGAACGTGCGCCTGCGCGAACTGCTCAATTCTTCCGCGCTGGTCAACGAGAAGGTCGAGGTGGCGGAGTTGATCGGCGTCGACCCCAATCCGTTTACCCATCGCATCCTGATCAACAAGGGCGAGCGCGACGGCGTGTTTCTCGGTCAGCCGGTGCTCGATGCGCGCGGCCTGATGGGCCAGGTGGTCGAGCTGATGCCTTACACCTCGCGGGTGCTGCTGCTCACCGACACCACCCACAGCATCCCTGTCCAGGTCAATCGCAATGGCCTGCGCGCCATCGCCAGTGGCACGGGCAATCCGGAACGTCTGGAGCTGCGCCATGTGGCTGACACCGCCGACATCAAGGAAGGCGATCTGCTGGTGAGCTCCGGCATGGGGCAACGTTTCCCGGCCGGTTATCCGGTGGCCACGGTCAACGAAGTGATCCACGACTCCGGGCAGCCCTTCGCCATCGTTCGTGCCATCCCCACCGCCGCGCTCAACCGCAGTCGCTACATGCTGCTGGTGTTCAGCGACCGACGCACGCCTGAGCAACGCGCCACCGATGCGGCCATCGCGCAGGAGGAGGCCGATCGCCAGGGTGCCAAGGACGCTCATCCGGGCGCGGCGACCGGCCAAGCGCCGGCCTCGACCGGCGACGCGCAGGGCCATGCTCCAGCCGCGTCTGGTTCCTCGGCGCCGGCGCACGGCTCGTCCACCTCTCATCCGGCCGCCACGCCAGCAGCGCCGGCCCAGCCGCGGAGTGAATGATGGTCAGTACCCGTAGCAGAAATGGCTGGGCGATCTGGCTGACCTTCGTCATCGGCTTGTTGCTCAGCGTGACGCCGATGCCGCAATTCATGGAAGTGTTTCGCCCCATGTGGCTCGCTTTGTTGCTGGCGTTCTGGACACTGGCGGTGCCGAGCAAGGTCGGCATGACCACCGCGTTCGTCCTGGGGCTGGCCGAAGACGTGCTGTATGGCACCCTGTTGGGACAGAACGCGCTGATTCTCACGTTGATCACGTTCCTGGTGCTGTCCTTGCAGCAGCGCCTGCGCATGTTCCCCATGTGGCAGCAAAGCCTGGTGATCCTGGTGGTGTTCGGCATCGCCCAGTTGATCCAGCTGTGGCTCAGCGCCCTGACCGGTAACCGCCTGCCGACCCTGGCGCTGGTCTGGTCGGCGGTGATCAGTGCCTTGCTCTGGCCCTGGATCAGCTTCGCCCTGCGTGGCCTGCGCCGACGCCTGCACATCCACTGACGCGTCGTCACTGACAGGGAGATGTCCACATGACCCAACTGTACCTGGCCTCCGGCTCGCCGCGTCGGCGCGAGCTGCTGGCCCAGATCGGCGTGCCGTTCACTCGGGTCCACGCCCCCATCGATGAAACGCCGTTGCCCGCCGAAGCGCCCCAGGCCTATGTCGAGCGTCTGGCACGGGCCAAGGCCGCAGCCGGTTTCGCCACGCTGACGGCGCCCGGCGTGGTGCTCGGTGCCGACACCGCCGTGGTGCTCGACGGCGTGATCCTCGGCAAGCCGGACGATCGCGAGCATGCGCTGGCCATGCTCGGCGATCTGTCCGGACGCGAGCACCAGGTGCTCACCGCCGTGGCGCTCACCGATGGCCAACGCTCGCTGAGCCTGTGCGTGGCCACCCAAGTGCGTTTTCGCGCCATCTCCTTCGACGAAGCCTGGCGCTACTGGGCCAGCGGCGAGCCTGTGGACAAGGCCGGTGGTTACGCCATCCAAGGCCTTGGCGCGGTATTCGTCAGCGCCATCGCCGGCAGCTACTCGGCCGTGGTCGGCCTGCCCCTGAGCGAAACCGCCGAGCTGCTCGAACAGTTCGCCATTCCCTGCTGGCAGCATGAGGAAACCGCTTAACGCTGGCCAGACGTGCGCCCGCCATCCATGATTACCGAAGACCTTTGACGAGAGCTGCCATGAGCGAAGAGATCCTGATCAACATCACCCCGATGGAATCACGCGTGGCAGTGGTGGAAAACGGCGTGTTGCAGGAAGTGCATGTCGAGCGCACCCAGCGCCGCGGTATCGTCGGCAACATCTACAAGGGCAAGGTGGTGCGGGTGTTGCCGGGTATGCAGGCGGCTTTCGTCGACATCGGTCTGGAGCGCGCAGCCTTCATCCATGCTTCGGAAATCTCCCAACGCGAAGGCTCGGCGGTCGAGACCATCACCGCCTTGGTGCACGAGGGCCAGGCCCTGGTGGTGCAGGTGACCAAGGATCCGATCGGCACCAAGGGCGCGCGCCTGACCACCCAGTTGTCGATTCCCTCGCGTTACCTGGTGTACATGCCGCGCAGCAGCCATGTCGGCATCTCGCTGAAGATCGAAGACGAAGCCGAGCGTGACCGCCTCAAACAGGTGGTCAGCGACTCCATGACCCAGGAAAACCTCAAGGACGCCGGCGGTTTCATCCTGCGCACCGCCGCGGAAGGCGCGCGGGCCGAGGATATCCTGCAGGACATCCGCTATCTGCGCCGCCTCTGGGAGCAGATCGCCAGCCAGATCCAGACCTGCGGCGCGCCCACCGTCATCTACGAAGACCTGGGCCTGGCACTGCGCACCTTGCGAGACCTGGTCCACCCGAAGATCGAGAAGATCCGTATCGATTCCCGGGAAACCTTCCAGAAAACCACGCAGTTCGTCGGCGAGCTGATGCCCGAGATCGCCGACCGCCTCGAGCACTATCCGGGCGAGCGGCCGATTTTCGACCTCTACGGTGTCGAAGACGAGATCCAGCGCGCGCTGGAGCGCAAGGTGCCGCTGAAGTCCGGTGGTTATCTGGTGGTCGACCCGGCCGAGGCCATGACCACCATCGACGTCAACACAGGCGCCTTCGTCGGCCATCGCAACCTCGAAGAGACGATTTTCAAGACCAATCTGGAAGCGGCCACGGCCATTGCCCGACAACTGCGCCTGCGCAATATCGGCGGCATCATCATCATCGACTTCATCGACATGGAAGATGAGGAGCACCGCCGCCAGGTGCTGCGCACGCTGGAGAAGCAACTCGAGCGCGATCACGCCAAGACCAACATCATCGGCATCACCGAGCTGGGCCTGGTGCAGATGACCCGCAAGCGCACCCGCGAGAGCCTCGAGCAGGTGCTCTGCGAGCCCTGCCAGGCGTGCCAGGGGCGCGGCAAGCTGAAAACCCCGGAAACCATTTGCTACGAGATCTTTCGCGAGATTCTGCGCGAGGCCCGCGCCTACCAGGCCGAGGGCTATCGGGTGCTGGCCAATCAGAAGGTGGTCGATCGGCTGCTGGATGAGGAGTCGGGTAACGTCGCCGAACTGGAAGCGTTCATCGGGCGAACCATTCGCTTCCAGGTCGAGTCCATGTATTCCCAGGAACAATATGATGTGGTGCTGCTCTGACTCGCGCTGAATACCTCCGTGCTGTGGCGAAATCTGCGGGTGCGGCCATAGTTGAAGGACGACTCGGAGGGCCTTGGCCATGGGACGTCTGAACCGCGTCCTGGGCGCGATGACCCGGTGGGGCCTTGGCCTCTGCGCACTGCTGGTCGTGTTACTCGCGCTGTATGTGAGTCTCGGCCGACAATTGACGCCGCTGGTGGCCGAATACCGTAACGAGCTGCAGGACAAGGCCGAGCAGGCGCTGGGCATGCCCGTGCATATCGGCGCCCTGGAGGGACGCTGGAGCGGCCTGGCACCGGTGCTGCGGGTCAGCGATCTGCAATTGGGTGAGGGGGCGTCGGCGCTGCGCCTGGACGAGGTCAAGCTGGTACCCGACTTGTGGGCCAGCCTCAAGGCCCGCGAAGTGCGTCTGGCGCACATTCAGCTTGGCGGCCTGCAAGTGATCCTGCGCGAGAATCCACAGGGCGAGTGGCGCTTGGAAGGGCTGCCGAAAAAGGATGACGAGCCGTTCGATGCCGCCCAGGTGCTGCAGCGCCTGCGTCAATTGGGACGGGTCGATGTGTTCGACAGTCAGGTTACCCTCCAGCCGTTTGGACGCGACCCTCTCACCCTGACCTATGTCAGCCTCGGTCTGCAGGCCAGTCCCGCGCGGCAGTCCCTGGAACTGCAGGCAACGCTGCCGGACGGCCAGCCTCTGGCGCTCAACCTGCGCAGTCGCGCCAAACCCGAGGCCTGGCGCGAAGGCGACTACCAAGCCTATCTGAGCCTGCCGCAGAGCGACTGGGCGCGCTGGCTGCCGCCCAGTGTGCTGGGCCAATGGCGGGCCAAGACCCTGCGTGCAGGCGGCGAGTTCTGGGTCGACTGGCACGAAGGGCGCTTGCAGCGCGGCGTCGTTCGGCTCAACGCACCGACATTGCGAAGTGCCTACGCGGACCGCAAGATGATCACCCTGGACAATCTGGCCCTGTCGGCCTGGGTTCGCCAAGGGCGAGAAGGGTACGAGGCGGTGGTCGATTCGCTGGCGGCGAACATCGGCGACACTCGCTGGGAAAGCCACCTGCAGGCGCAGCAAGCACCCGCTACGGATGACTCAGGCGACACTTGGCACGTTCAGGCCGACCGCCTCGACCTGACGCCGATCACCCCGTTGATCGACGCACTGGCGCCACTGCCCGACAAACTGATGACCGTAGTCGATGCGCTGAAGGTTACCGGTGCCCTGCGCAACGTGCGACTCGACATCCGCCCCCAGGCCGAAGGCGACCAACGCCTGGCGTTCGCCGCCAACCTCGACAACGTCGGCTTCGACGCCTACCACGGCGCTCCGGCGGCCGGCAATGTCAGCGGCAGCATCAGCGGCGATCTGGGCCAGGGCGAGCTGCGCCTGGACAGCGATGCCTTCATGCTTCACCTCTACCCGATCTTCGCCAAGCCCTGGCACTACCAGAAAGCCAATGCTCGCCTGACCTGGGCGCTGGACGACGACGGTTTCACCCTGATCGCGCCCTACATCAAAGTGCTCGGCGATGAAGGCAAGATCGCCGCCGACTTCCTCATTCGCTTCCGTTTCCACGAGCAACAGGCCGACTACATGGACCTGCGCGTCGGTCTGACCGACGGCGACGGGCGCTACACGGCCAAGTACCTGCCGCAGGTGCTCAGCCCGGCGCTGGACCAGTGGTTGCGCAGCGCCATCGTCAAGGGCGCGGTCGACGAGGGTTATTTCCAGTACCAGGGTTCGTTGAACCACGATGCGCCGGATCATTCGCGCAGCATCAGCCTGTTCTTCGACGTCCACGACGCCACCCTCGATTTCCAGCCTGGCTGGCCGCAGGTGCGACAGGTGGACGGCAAGGTGCGCATTCAGGACAGCGGCGTGCATATTCACGCCAACCAGGGCCTGTTGCTCGATACCAAGGTCAGCGATGTGCGCGTCGATATTCCTCACGTCGAGGGCGACCAGCACAGCCACCTGTATCTGGACGGCAAGTTCGACGGCAGCCTGGGCGACGGTCTGAAGATCCTCAAGCAGGCGCCCATCGGCACTGGCGAGATCTTCGCCGGCTGGGAGGGCGAGGGTCCGCTGCGGGGCAAGGTCAAGCTGGACATTCCCTTGGAGCACGGCATGCAGCCCAAGGTGAACGTCGATTTCGCCACCCATGATGCGCGACTGAAAGTGGAGCCGCCTGCGCTTGAGTTGAGCCGCCTCAAGGGCGACTTCAACTTCGATCTGGACAAGGGTTTGAGCGGTAAGGACATCAGCCTGCAGGCCTTCGGTAAACCGGTCTCGGCGCAGATTTTCGCCGAAGGGCAGGGCGGCCAGATCCAGACCCGTATCCAGGCCAGCGGTCAGGTGGCACTCAAGGCGTTGACCGAGTGGCTGCAGTTCAAGCAGCCATTGCCGGCTTCGGGCGATCTGCCCTACCAACTGCAACTCAGCCTTGGCAGTCGTGACAACCGTCTGGACATCAACTCGTCGCTCAAGGGGCTGATCATCGACTTGCCGCCGCCGTTCGGCAAGGCCATGACCACGGTGCGCGACAGCAGCTTCGGCATGACCCTGCAAGGCGCCGAGCGACGCTTCGATGCGCGGTATGCCGACCTGGCGCAGTTGGCCTATGCCACCACCTTGGACAAGCCCGAACAGGGCCGCGGCGAGTTGGTGCTCGGCGGTGGTTCGGCCAGCGTACCCGGTGCTCAAGGCCTGCGAGTGCGGGGCCGGCTGGAGACGCTGGACCTGGAGCCCTGGCAGCAGCAGATGAGCAAATATGCAGGGCAGGACCCTGGCGGCAGCGCGCGCCAGACCTTGCAGAGCGTCGACTTGAGCATCGGCCGGCTGAGCGCTTTCGGCACCGAACTCAATCAGGCCGTGGTGCGCCTGGCGCGGGTGGCCAGCGCCTGGGACCTGCGGCTGGACAGCCGCGAAGTGATGGGCAACGCCCGCCTGCCCGACGCCAAGGCAGCGCCGATGGTGGTTACACTGCAGACCCTGCGTCTGCCCCCGGCCGATCCGCAGCAGGAAGCGGCCGACGATGCGCCGGACCCGCTGGCCTCCTTCGATCCACGCAAGGCGCCCATGCTCGACCTGAGCATCGACAAGCTCTACCGCGGCGACGATCTGTTCGGCAGCGCGGCGGTCAAGCTACGCCCAACGGCACGCGGCGTTTCGGTGAATGACATCAAGCTCGATCTGAAGGGTCTGCGTGTCGATGGCAGCGCTGGCTGGGAGGGCACGCCCGACAGCAGCGCCAGCTGGTACAAAGGCCGCGTGCAGGGCGCGAATCTCGGTGATGTGCTCAAGGCCTGGGGCTTTGCGCCGACCGTCACCAGCCGCAGCTTCCGCATGGACGTCGACGGTCGCTGGCCAGGCTCGCCAGCCTGGGTCAGTCTCAAGCGTTTCTCGGGAAGCCTCGATGCTGCACTGCGCACCGGGCAGTTCGTCGAGGTCGAGGGCGGTGCCCAAGCCCTTCGCGTATTCGGCCTGTTGAATTTCAACTCGATCGGTCGCCGTCTGCGCCTGGACTTCACCGATCTGTTCGGTCAGGGCCTGGCCTATGATCGGGTCAAGGGCTTGCTGGTGGCCAGCGAAGGTGTCTATGTGACCCGCAAGCCGATCGCGGTGACCGGACCTTCGAGCAATTTCGAACTCGACGGTACGCTCGATCTGGTCCGTGACCGGATCGACGCCAATCTGCAGGTGACCCTGCCGGTCACCAACAACCTGCCACTGGCCGCGTTGATCGTCGGTGCTCCGGCGGTGGGTGGGGCATTGTTCCTGGTCGATCGTCTGATCGGCGACCGCGTTGCGCGCTTCGCCAGCGTGCATTATCGGGTTCAAGGTCCGGTCAAAGAGCCTAAGATCACATTTGTGAAACCCTTCGACAAATAGCTTCGGGAGCGGTCATGAAGTCAGCGGTGATCCAGATGGTCAGTCAGGATGATGTCCTGGCCAACCTGCAGCGGGCGCACGCGCTGCTGGAGCAGGCTGCCGCCGACGGCGCTCGCTTGGCTGTGTTGCCGGAAAACTTCGCGGCCATGGGGCGGCACGATGCCGCCGCCATCGGCCGTGCCGAGGCCCTGGGCCAGGGGCCGATACTGCCCTGGTTGAAACGTGCCGCCCGCGACCTCAAGTTATGGGTAGTGGCGGGCACGTTGCCGCTGCCACCGGTCGCTTCGCCCGAGGCCAAGGCCCACGCCTGTTCGTTGCTGGTCGACGAGCAGGGTGAAATCGTTGCCCGCTACGACAAGCTGCATCTGTTCGATGTGGATGTGGCTGATAATCGCGGACGCTACCGGGAGTCAGACGACTATGCGCCGGGTGCGCGCGTGGTGGTGGCCGATACCCCGGTCGGCAAACTGGGCCTGTCGGTGTGTTACGACCTGCGCTTTCCCGAGCTCTACAGCGCCCTGCGCGAGGCAGGAGCGGAGCTGATCAGCGCACCTGCGGCGTTCACCGCCGTGACCGGTGCGGCGCACTGGGAAGTGCTGATCCGTGCCCGGGCCATCGAAACCCAGTGCTACGTGCTGGCAGCCGCCCAGGGCGGGACTCATCCCGGAGGGCGCCAGACCCATGGTCAAGCGGCGATCGTCGACCCCTGGGGGCGGATCGTGGCCGAACAGGCGCGCGGCGAAGGTGTGCTGCTCGCTGCGCGCGATATCGACGAACAAGCGTCCATTCGGGCGCGCATGCCGGTGACTTCGCACCGGCGCTTTTTCTCGCAGGACGCCTTGCGGCCTGCGTTCACCGTGGAGTGACTATGAGCCAGATGTTATCGACCGTCAGCGATCAGCTCCTGGCACCGGGCGGACTGACCCTCGACAGCCTGCAAGCTGTGTTGGGTGAGTTGGCCGGGCCCGGCATCGACGCGGCCGACCTGTATTTCCAGGGACAGATCTCGGAAACCTGGGCGCTGGAAGACGGCATCGTCAAGGAAGGCAGTTTCAACCTCGACCAAGGCGTGGGTGTGCGTGCGCTGTCCGGCGAGAAGACAGGCTTCGCCTATAGCAATGCGATCAACCTTGAAGCGCTGACCTCGGCCGCCCGTGCCGCCCGGTCGATCTCGCGCGCCGGCCAGAACGGCAAGGTTCAGGCGTTCCGCAGCCAGGACGTGGCCGCGTTGTATGCGCCGGACAACCCACTTGACGTGCTGAGCCGCGCCGACAAAGTCGAGTTGCTCAAGCGCGTCGATGCCGCCACCCGTGCCCTCGATCCGCGTATCCAGCAGGTCAGCGTCAGCATGGCGGGCGTCTGGGAGCGTATTTTGGTGGCGGCGGCCGATGGCAGTCTGGCGGCGGATGTGCGGCCCTTGGTGCGCTTCAACGTCAGCGTCATCGTCGAGCACAACGGTCGCCGCGAGCGCGGTGGTCACGGCGGGGGCGGGCGCACCGACTACCGCTACTTCACCGAGGCGCGCGTGATGGACTATGCGCGCGAGGCGTTGCGTCAGGCGCTGGTCAATCTCGATGCCCGACCGGCGCCGGCTGGCTCACTGCCGGTGGTGCTCGGTCCGGGCTGGTCAGGTGTGCTGCTGCACGAGGCGGTTGGGCATGGTCTCGAGGGCGACTTCAACCGCAAGGGCAGTTCGGCCTACAGCGGTCGCATCGGCGAAGCCGTGGCGTCGAAGTTGTGCACCATCGTCGACGATGGCACGCTCAAGGATCGTCGCGGCTCGCTGAGCGTCGACGACGAAGGCACGCCCACCGAGTGCACCACGCTGATCGAGAACGGCATCCTCAAAGGCTACATGCAGGACAAGCTCAACGCTCGCCTCATGGGCATGGCGGTGACCGGCAACGGCCGACGCGAATCCTATGCGCACCTGCCCATGCCGCGCATGACCAATACCTACATGCGCGCTGGCCAGAGCGATCCGCAGGAGATCATCGCCTCGGTCAAGAAGGGCATCTACTGCGCCAACCTGGGTGGCGGACAGGTGGACATCACCAGTGGCAAGTTCGTGTTTTCCACCAGCGAGGCCTACCTGATCGAAGACGGCAAGATCACCGCACCGGTCAAGGGCGCGACGCTGATCGGCAATGGTCCGGAGGCGATGAGCCGGGTGTCGATGGTCGGCAACGATCTGGCGCTGGACAGTGGCGTGGGCACCTGCGGCAAGGACGGGCAGTCGGTGCCGGTGGGCGTAGGCCAGCCGACCCTCAAGCTCGATGCGATTACCGTAGGTGGGACCGGGGCTTGACGTATTCTGGGCGCGGTGCAGGCGCGGCGCCGTGTCGCGACCTGGGCGATGCGCTGCCGGCCGGCAGCGGTTTCGCCCGCGTTCGCCGGGCCAGCCCGCTCCTGCGCGCGCGCTCAGCGCAGGCCGCGTTGCAGTTCGTCGAGGTCGCGAATGTACTTGAATACCTTGCGCGCTGCGGCGGGCGGCTTGTTCCGTGCTTTTTCGTGCTGAGCATGGCGAATCAGCGAGCGCAGGTGCTGGCGATCGGTTTCGGGGAATTCGCTGACGAAACGCTCAAGGTCTTCGTCGTTGCCCTCGATCAGCCGGTCGCGCCAGCGTTCCAGGCCATGGAAGCGTTCGTTGTACTGGCGTGTGGAGCTGTCGATCTGTTCCAGCAGCGCCTGGATGGCGTCCACATCCTGCACGCGCATCAGCTTGCCGACGAACGACATGTGGCGTTTGCGAGCGCCATGGGCGGTGTGCCGGGAGGCTTCCTCCAGGGCCTTGCGCAGCTCGTCGGTGAGCGGCAGGCGCGCGAGGGTGTCGGGCTTGAGCGTGGTGAGGCGCTCGCCGAGTTCGACCAGTGCATGCAGCTCGCGCTTGATCTGGGTCTTGCTTTTTTCGCCGTCGAAGGCGTCGTCGTATGAATCAACCATGGTGGCAGTCCGCAGGAAATCGCCGCCATGATAACCAGTCGGGGGCCGCTTTGTCCGGCCCGGTCGCACAACGACCCTCGCCGAACGCAGAATTTGAGTGGAGAACACCATGAGTGCAGTCCAGAGCATAGGCCCCAAGGACCTGCCGGCGTTGCAGGAGCAGGTCGAAGCGATCGTCGCCGAAGCACGACGCCAGGGCGCCAGCGCCTGCGAGGTGGCGGTTTCGCTGGAGCAGGGTCTGTCGACCAGTGTGCGCCAGCGCGAAGTGGAAACGGTCGAATTCAACCGCGACCAGGGCTTCGGCATTACCCTCTATGTCGGTCAGCGCAAGGGCTCGGCGAGCACCTCGGCCAGCGGCGCCGAGGCCATCCGCGAGACCGTGGCCGCTGCCCTGGCGATCGCCAAGCACACGTCCGAAGATGAGTGCTCGGGCCTTGCCGATGCGGCCTTGATGGCACGTGAGCTACCTGATCTGGACCTCTACCACGATTGGAATATCGAGCCGGAACGGGCCATCGAGATGGCCCTGGAGTGCGAGGCGGCGGCCTTCGATGCCGACCCGCGTATCCTCAACGCCGATGGCACCACCCTCAATACCCACCAGGGTGTGCGCGTGTACGGCAATAGCCATGGCTTCGTGGGTGGTTACGCCTCGACCCGGCACAGCCTGAGTTGCGTGATGATCGCCGAGGGCGAAGGGCAGATGCAGCGTGATTACTGGTACGACGTCAGCCGCCAAGGCCCACTGCTCGACGATCCACGAAACATTGGTCGGCGTGCGGCACAGCGGGCCGCCAGCCGACTGGGCGCGCGTCCGGTGCCTACCTGCGAAGTGCCCGTGCTGTTCGCCGCAGAGCTGGCCGGTGGACTGTTCGGCAGCTTTCTTTCGGCTATCTCCGGCGGCAGTTTGTATCGGAAGTCGTCCTTCCTCGAGGGCACGCTCGGTCAGCAATTGTTCCCCACCTGGCTGACGCTGGACGAGCGCCCGCATATTCCACGGGCGCTGGGCAGCGCCGCGTTCGATGGCGACGGGCTGGCGACCTATGCCAAACCGTTCGTCGATAAAGGTGAGCTGGTGTCGTACATCCTCGGCACCTACTCCGGTCGCAAGCTGAAACTGCCGAGCACCGCCAATGCCGGGGGCGTGCACAACCTGTTCGTGACCCATGGTTCGGAAGACCAGGCTGCGTTGATCCGACGCATGGGCCGTGGTCTGCTGGTGACCGAACTGATGGGGCACGGGTTGAACATGGTCACCGGTGACTATTCCCGCGGTGCGGCGGGTTACTGGGTGGAGAACGGCGAAATTCAGTTCCCTGTACAGGAGGTGACCATCGCCGGAAACATGAAGGACATGTTCCAGCAAATTGTTGCCATCGGTGGCGATCTTGAGACCAGAAGCAACATTCACACGGGTTCCGTGCTGATCGAGCGCATGACCGTCGCGGGCAGTTGACTGTCTGAAATGAAGCGATGATGTACAAAACCCGGACGAAGCGCCGGGTTTTTTATGTACGCTTTCGAGCTTGAAGTGATTCTATTTATCAATTAATAATGAATATCATTACACGGCAACTCCGGCGATGATGTTCATGAAAACCGTTCTCCACGAACTGCCCTACCTGGAAAACTGGCGCTGGCTCAGCCGGCGCATTCGTTGCGCGCTCGATCCCGACGAGCCGCGTCTGGTCGAACACTACCTCGCCGAGGGGCGCTACCTGGTGTGCTGCACCGACACCTCGGCCTGGACCGTGGCCCTGACTTCCCTGCGCCTTCTGCTCGATACCGCTTGCGACCGCATGCTGCCGTGGCACTGGCGCTGCCACTGCCTGGACCAGGCGTGGCGTCCGTTGCTCGACCTGCGCAATCTCGATCGCCGCGACGGCAACCAGCGTTGGCAGCCCTATGCCCTGCAGTTGGCCAATTGTGTGCTGCTGCCTTCGATTTCTCCCGATGAACTGATGCAAGGATTCGATGATGAGTGATACCCGTATCGAGCGTGACAGCATGGGCGAGTTGCAGGTCCCGACCCAGGCCCTGTATGGCGCGCAGACCCAGCGTGCGGTCGATAACTTTCCGGTCAGCGGCCAGCGCATGCCGCTGCAGTTCATCCGCGCCTTGCTGCTGGCCAAGGCGGCGGCTGCGAAGGCCAACATCGAACTGGGCCAATTGAGCGCGCAGCAGGGCGGGGCGATCGTCCGCGCGGTGGAGCAACTGTTGGGTGAAGACTTCATCCAGCACTTCCCGGTCGACGTTTTCCAGACCGGGTCCGGCACCAGTTCCAACATGAATGCCAACGAGGTGATCGCTACGCTCGCCAGTCGCGTGCTGGGCGATCAGGTCAATGCAAACGACCATGTCAACTGCGGGCAGAGCAGCAATGACATCATCCCCACCACGATCCATGTCAGTGCGGCCTTGGCCCTGCATGAGCAACTGCTGCCGGCGTTGACGCATCTGGTGCAAGTGCTCGAGAAAAAATCGCTGGAGGTGCATCGCTTCGTCAAGACGGGCCGCACTCACCTGATGGACGCCATGCCGGTGCGCATGAGTCAGGTGCTCGACGGCTGGGCCGCGCAGATCAAGGGCGCACAGGCGCACCTGCACGCCAGCCTGCCCGCGCTGCAAGCGCTGGCTCAGGGCGGCACCGCCGTCGGCACCGGAATCAACGCCCATCCACAGTTCGCAGCCGGTTTTGCCCGTGAATTGAGCGCGTTGACCGGCATCCCGTTCACGCCAGGCGAAAACCTGTTCGCGCTGATCGGCTCTCAGGACACGGCCGTTGCGCTGTCCGGGCAGCTCAAGACCACCGCCGTGGCGCTGATGAAGATCGCCAACGATCTGCGCTGGATGAACTCTGGCCCTCTGGCCGGGCTTGGCGAGATCGAACTGGAAGGCCTGCAACCGGGCTCCTCGATCATGCCCGGTAAGGTCAATCCGGTGATTCCCGAGGCCACCGCCATGGTCGCCGCGCAGGTGATAGGCAATGACGCCACCATCGCCATCGCGGGTCAGTCGGGCAACTTCGAGCTCAACGTGATGCTGCCGGTGATCGCCCGCAACCTGTTCGAGAGCATTGAACTGATGGCCAACGTCAGTCGATTGCTGGCGGACAAAGCCATCGCCAGCTTCAAGGTCAACGAGCCCAAGCTCAAGGAGGCCCTGTCGCGCAACCCGATCCTGGTCACGGCCTTGAATCCGATCATCGGCTATCTGAAGGCGGCCGACATCGCCAAGACTGCCTACAAGCAGGGACGACCGATCGTCGATGTGGCCCTGGAGTACACCGATCTGTCACGCGATCAACTGGAGGCCTTGCTGGATCCGGAGAAGCTCACTGCGGGCGGTATCTGACTCGCGTTCTTCATCAGGAGACACGTCATGCAACACTGGAAACGCACCACGGACATCGCCAATCGGCTGTTCGCACAGGGCGAGCTGATAGACGCCCGAGAGCACTACCTGCAAGCGCTGGCCCTGGCGCAGGTGCTGTTCGAGCGCTGGCATGACGTCGATCAGGCGGTGGCGGCATTCGTCATCGCTCATCACAACCTGGCCGACCTGCACGTACGTCTGAACCAACCCCATGAAAGCGCCGACTACCTGTGTGCGGCGCATCAGCGCTTGCTCCAGGCCAGTCAGGAGCAGCGTCTGCCCGCAGCGCTGCGAGAGGCCGCGCTGCGGCACAGTGGGCGCACTTACACCGAGCTGCTGAATTTCATCGGCGAATACGGCCAATACCCCCGCACCGAGCGCCTGCTCCACCGCCAAGCTGCCGAAGCGAGCGAGCTGACGGCTCGACCAGACACCTTCTCCCGTCCATCTGTCTACGGAATCCACTGATATGCCCCACACCTTGCCTGCCTTGCCCTACGCCTACGATGCCCTGGAGCCGCACATCGACGCCCAGACCATGGAGATCCACCACAGCAAGCACCACCAGACCTACATCAACAATCTCAATGTTGCTCTTGAAGGCACCGAGTGGGCCGACTGGCCGGTGGAGCGTTTGGTCGGGGCGGTCAAGCAACTGCCCGAGAAGCTGCAAGGCGCGGTGATCAACCAGGGCGGGGGGCATGCCAACCACAGCCTGTTCTGGACCGTGATGTCGCCGCAGGGCGGCGGTCAGCCATCAGGGCAGGTGGCGCAGGCCATCGAGCGCGAACTGGGTGGTTTCGATGCCTTCAAGGAGGCGTTCACCAAGGCCGCGTTGACGCGCTTCGGCAGCGGCTGGGCCTGGCTCAGCGTCGCGCCGGACAAGCGTCTGGTGGTGGAAAGCAGCGGCAATCAGGACAGCCCGCTGATGCACGGCAATACGCCAATCCTGGGGCTGGATGTGTGGGAGCATGCCTATTACCTGAAGTACCAGAACCGCCGACCGGAGTACATTGGCGCCTTCTATAACGTCATCGACTGGGCGGACGTGGAACGTCGTTATCTCGAAGCCCTCAAGTGAGTCGATCCGCGATGCGCACTGACGTGATGTCTGTCGGGAGTGTGCGCCTGTTCCGCATGGCGCTTGGGACCTTGCTGCTCTTGGCCGGCACTGCGCTGCTGGTGGCACGAGGCATCGCCTGGTTGGAACTGGAGCCACGGATGTTGCGTGCGCTACAGGGCGGTGCCTTGTGCGCCTTGGGCACGGCATTGGGCGCGGTGCCGGTCCTGGTGATCCGCAAGATGCCGGTGGCCATCGCTGATACGTTGCTGGGTTTCGGTGCTGGGGTGATGCTGGCTGCGACGGCGTTTTCGCTGATCATGCCTGGCCTGGAAGCCGCGCGGGCCATCGGTTTCGATCCCTTGGGCGCCGGGGCGCTGGTCAGTGCCGGCTTGCTTGCCGGGGCCCTGTGCCTGTTCCTGATCGAACTGCGTATCGCTCGGGTTTCGCCCGAGTCCCTGGCAGGGCAGGGGCATCAGCCAGTGATCGCGGCGCGGGTCTGGTTGTTCGTGGCCGCCATCGTCGCCCACAACATTCCTGAAGGCATGGCGATAGGCGTCTCCGCTGGCGGAGGCATGCCCGATGCCGACAGCCTGGCGATGGGCATCGCTTTGCAGGATGTGCCGGAGGGACTGGTCATTGCGCTGGTCTTGGCGGGCGCTGGCATGCACCGGTTCAAGGCATTCTTGATCGGTGCGGCGTCAGGGCTGGTGGAGCCGGTGGCGGCGCTGATCTGCGCCTGGCTGGTCAATGTCGCACAGTTGCTGCTGCCGCTTGGGCTGGCCTGTGCGGCAGGGGCGATGTTACTGGTCGTGACTCAGGAAATCATTCCGGAGTCGCGCAGCAATGGTCATCACCGATTGGCCAGCCTGGGCCTGTGTATCGGCTTCTGCCTGATGATGGTGATGGATACGGCGATGTCCTGAGCCTGGTTTGCGCCAGGCTTGGGTTCATTCGCCCTCGTCGAAATAGTTGTTGATCAGCGCCACCAAGGCTTGCAGGGCTTCTTCGTCCTGCTCTCCCTCGGTGTGCAGGTGCACCGGGGTGCCCTTGCCGGCTGCCAGCATCATCACTGCCATGATGCTTTTTCCGTCCACCAGCTTGTCTGGGGCGCGCCCGACACGTACCTGACAGGGAAACTTCCCGGCCACGCCGACGAACTTGGCTGCCGCGCGGGCATGCAGGCCCAGCTTGTTGATGATGGTGATTTCGCGGGCCGGCATTGTCGGGTGGATCCTGTATTAGAGGTCGCGATGGCGAACCTGGACGTTTTTCAGGGTGCGCTGTAGCAATTGCCCCAGCCGCTCGGTGATGTACACCGAACGATGATGTCCGCCGGTGCAGCCGATGGCGATGGTCACGTAGGCGCGGTTGCTGGCCGCAAAACGCGGTAGCCATTTGAGCAGGTAGCTGGAGATGTCTTGGTACATCTCCTCGACATCTGGCTGGGCCGCCAGGTAATCGATGACCGGCTGCTCGAGCCCAGAATGCTCACGCAACTCGGGCTTCCAGTATGGATTGGGCAGGCAGCGTACGTCGAACACCAGGTCCGCGTCCACTGGCATGCCACGTTTGAAACCGAAGGATTCGACGAGGAATGCGGTGCCGGGTTCGGGCTGGTTGAGTAGGCGCAGCTTGATCGAATCACGCAGTTGATAAAGGTTCAGACTGGTAGTGTCGATCTTGAGGTCGGCGAGGTCGGCGATCGGCCCGAGCAGTTCGGTCTCGACGCGAATCGCTTCGGCGAGTGAACGGTTGGCGTTGGTCAGGGGGTGGCGCCGGCGGGTTTCCGAGAAGCGCTTGAGCAGCGTATCTTCGTCGGCATCGAGGTAGACCACGTCGCACTGGATGTGTCGCGCGCGGGCATCCTCGAGTAACTCGGGGAAACGGGACAGATGGCTGGGCAGGTTTCGCGCGTCGATTGAGACGGCGACTTTGGGCTGCGACAGCTCGGTGTTGATCAGTGCGCTTTCGGCCAGTTGTGGCAGCAACCCGGCGGGCAGGTTGTCGATGCAGTAGTAACCGTTGTCTTCCAACACATCGAGCGCGGTGCTCTTGCCGGAGCCGGATCGGCCGCTGACGATGATCAGGCGCATGTTCAGAGCTCGTTCTGGACGTTCAAGACGACCTGATAAAGCGCTTCGTTGCTGTCGGCGGCACGCAGACGGTCACGAACATCTTTGCGGTCGAGCATGCTGGCGATCTGGCGCAGCAATTCGAGATGCGCGTCAGTGGCAGCTTCTGGTACCAGTAGCACGAAAAGCAGGTCGACCGGCGCTCCGTCGATCGCGTCATAGTCGATGGGCGCATCCAGATGCAGCAACGCGCTTACGGGAGCGCTGCAACCTTTCAGGCGGCAGTGGGGAATGGCAATGCCGTTGCCGAACCCAGTGGAGCCCAGCTTCTCGCGGGCAAGAAGCTTCTCGAAGACGTCCTGCATCTTCAGCTCGGGTACTTGCTGGGCAATCAGGTTGGCGACCTTTTCCAGGGCGCTCTTCTTACTGCCGCCCGGCACGTTCACCAAGGAACGGCCGGGGGTCAGGATGGATTCAAGTCGGGTCATGGATGAGGGGTATCAGCGTGCGGCTGCACCTTGCAGCAGGCTTTGCTGTTTTTCCTTGTGTTTTTTCAATTGGCGGTCGAGCTTGTCGGCCAGGGCGTCGATGGCTGCATACATGTCTTCGTGTTCTGCGTTGGCAACCACTTCACCGCCCGGAATCTGCAGGGTGGCTTCGACCTTCTGCTGCAGCTTCTCGACTTTCAGGATGACCTGCACGTTGGTGATCTTGTCGAAGTGACCCTCCACCCGGGCAAGTTTATCGAGTACATAGTCGCGCAGGGGCTCGGTGACTTCTACATGGTGTCCACTGATGTTGACTTGCATACAGCTTCTCCTTTTGTTGCCGTGCATGTAAGAGGCAGGTGTTGCACCTGCCACTGAAACGCCGTGGCACATCCGGGCTTTACATCAGTCGCTTGCGTTCGCTGGAAGGTGCAATGCCGAGCGACTCGCGGTACTTGGCGACCGTGCGACGGGCTACCTGAATGCCTTGTGCCTCCAGTAAACCAGCGATCTTGCTGTCACTCAATGGCTTTTTCTGATTTTCCGCAGCAACCAGTTTCTTGATGATCGCGCGGATTGCCGTGGACGAGCATTCGCCGCCTTCGGCAGTGCTGACGTGGCTGGAGAAAAAGTATTTCAACTCATAGATGCCGCGCGGCGTATGCATGTACTTCTGCGTAGTGACCCGCGAAATGGTCGACTCATGCATACCGACCGCTTCGGCGATATCGTGCAGTACCAGCGGCTTCATGGCCTCGTCGCCATAGTCGAGGAAACCGCGCTGGTGCTCGACGATCTGCGTGGCCACTTTCATCAGCGTCTCGTTGCGACTCTGCAGGCTCTTGATGAACCACCGGGCCTCTTGTAACTGGTTGCGCATGAAGGTGTTGTCGGCACTGGTATCCGCACGACGCACGAAGCCGGCGTACTGCGGGTTCACCCGCAACCGCGGCACCGCTTCCTGATTCAGCTCGACCAGCCAGCGATCGCTGTCCTTGCGCACGATGACGTCGGGAACGACATACTCCGGCTCGCTGGACTCGATCTGCGAGCCTGGACGTGGATTGAGGCTCTGGACCAGCTCGATGACCTGGCGCAGCTCGTCTTCCTTGAGCTTCATGCGGCGCATCAGTTGGCTGTAGTCGCGGCTGCCGAGCAGGTCGATGTAGTCGCTGACCAAGCGCTGCGCTTCGGCCATCCACGGCGTGCCGGCGGGTAGTTGGCGCAGTTGCAGCAGCAAGCATTCGCCGAGTGTGCGGGCACCGATGCCGGCAGGTTCGAACTGCTGGATGCGATGCAGAACCGCTTCGACCTCATCCAGCTCGATGTCGAGCTCAGGATCGAAACCGGCGCAGATCTCCTCAAGGCTGTCTTCGAGATAGCCCTGGGCGTTGATGCTGTCGATCAGGGTGACGGCGATCAGTCGGTCGGTGTCCGACATCGGGGCCAGGTTGAGTTGCCACAGCAGGTGGCTTTGCAGACTCTCGCCTACGGACGTGCGGGTCGTGAAGTCCCATTCGTCGTCATCGTTGCTCGGCAGGCTGCTGGCGCTGGTCTGGTAGATGTCTTCCCAGGCCGTGTCTACTGGCAGTTCGTTGGGAATGCGTTCGCTCCACTCGCCTTCGTCGGTGGACTCGGCATTGCCACTGCTTTCCTGAAAACTGCTGTCCTGGGCTTCGGCGACTGGTTTACTCTCGCCGTTTTCTGCCATCGGGTCGCTGTTGTCGAAGTCGTCGCCCTCTTCCTGGCGTTCGAGCATCGGATTGGATTCCAGTGCTTCCTGGATTTCCTGCTGGAGGTCCAGGGTGGAAAGCTGGAGCAGACGAATGGCCTGTTGCAACTGAGGGGTCATCGTCAGTTGCTGGCCCATTTTTAGGACGAGCGATGGTTTCATGGCTGGGGCTTAATACCTTGTTCGCCGGCGCGCATGCGCCATCCACTACAGGGCGCCGGAGCGCCAAATCTTAAGCAAGTTATATGCCTGAAATTGTAGCGTTTGCCTAGAGCGCTGTAACACTTAAGCCCGTTTCAACAGGTTTTAACAGCGCTCCAGGCCGTTGCCTGGCTGTCAGAGGCGGAACTCATGACCCAGGTAAACTTCCTTGACCAACTGGTTGGCCAGGATGGTCTCGGCGTCGCCCTCAGCGATCAGTTGACCGTCGTTGACGATGTAGGCGGTCTCGCAGATGTCGAGCGTTTCACGCACGTTGTGATCGGTGATCAGGACGCCAATGCCTTTGGCCTTGAGGTGGTGGATGATCTGCTTGATGTCACCCACTGAAATCGGGTCGACGCCGGCAAAGGGTTCGTCCAGCAGGATGAACTTCGGCGAAGTGGCCAGGGCGCGGGCAATCTCGACCCGGCGTCGTTCGCCGCCGGACAGGCTCATGCCCAGGTTGTCGCGAATGTGGCTGATGTGGAATTCCTGCAGCAGGCTTTCCAGCTCCTTGCGACGACCGTCGCGGTCGATGTCCTTGCGGGTCTCGAGGATGGCCATGATGTTGTCGGCCACCGACAGCTTGCGGAAGATCGAGGCTTCCTGCGGCAGGTAGCCGATGCCTGCCTGCGCACGACCATGCATGGGCTGGTGGCTGACATCAAGGCTGTCGATGAGCACGCGGCCCTGGTCGGCCTGCACCAGGCCCACGATCATGTAGAAGCAGGTGGTCTTGCCGGCGCCGTTGGGGCCGAGCAGGCCGACGATCTGGCCACTGTCGATGGACAGGCTGACATCGCGTACGACCTGGCGGCCCTTGTAGCTCTTGGCCAGGTGCTGAGCTTTGAGGGTTGCCATCTGTTATTCGGCCTTTTTCTTCGGTTGGATGACCATGTCGATGCGCTGACGAGGTTGGGTCACCTTGCCACCACGACCGGCGGTTGCCACCTGAGTCTTGGTGTTGTAGACGATTTTCTCGCCTTCGGTGGTGTTGCCTTCGTTCTCGACCTTGGCGCGGTCGGTGAGGATTACCATGTCCTTCTGCGCCTGGTACTGGATGGTCACTGCCCAGCCTTTCATCTTGTCGGGCTTGGCGGCCGATTGCTGTTGCTCGAAGTAGGCCAGGTTACCCACCGAAGTCACCACGTCGATATCGCCGGAGGGCGCACGGGTCATGGTCACGGTGTTGCCTTTGATCACCATCGAGCCCTGGGTGATGATGACATCGCCGGTGTAGGTGGCCACGCCCTGCTTGTCGTCCAGGTGCGCGTTGTCAGCCTGGATGCGGATCGGCTGATCACGGTCGTTCGGCAGGGCCAAGGCGCTCGCGCTTCCCAGTGCTGCGCTCAGGCTGAGCAAAAGGGGGAGGGTTTTAACGAGCCTCATACTGTCCTCTTACGTTGGACAGCAGGTCCATCCTGCCGTCTTCCAAGTACGCTTTCATTCCTACGCCCGTGGTCGTGCCACCGGCGCCGTCGATTCTAACGGCTTGATCGGTCTGCGCATATTGCTTCTGCGGGAACACCGTCATGCGGCTGCTGGTAATCAGGGTGTCACGCTGCTTCTCGTCGGTGCGGGCAATACGTACGTTGTCGATCAGTTCGACTTCGCTGCCGTCCGGATTGACCTCGGCGCGCACGCTCTGGACATGCCAGGGGTAAGCGGTGCCGCGGAAAATATGCATGTCTGGCGTGGTCACCAGCGTGATTTCGCTGGCTTTGAGGTGTTCGACCTTGTCGGCGGTCATTTCGTACTGCAGCTTGCCATCGGGCAAGAACTGAACGCTGTGTGCGTTGATCGCATAGTAGTCGATGGCGCTCTCGTCGACCTGGGCCGCAGGCTCGTCGAGGAAGCTCTCCGGACTGATGTTCCAGTAGCCGACTGCGACCAGAACGGCGGCGATGGCCGTCAACAGCACGGCATTGCGAATTTTCTTGCTGAACATGGCGTGGCCTACAGGTAATGGGCGTTGGCAGCGTCCAGGGTGCCCTGGGCCTGCATGATCAGTTCACAGAACTCGCGGGCGGCGCCTTCGCCGCCGCGGGCCTGGGTGACGCCGTGGGCATGTTCGCGCACGAAGGCTGCGGCGTTGGCCACGGCGATCCCCAGGCCAACCCGGCGAATCACCGGCAGGTCGGGAAGGTCGTCGCCCAGGTACGCCACTTGGTCGTGGCGCAGGCCCAGTTCGGCGAGCAGGCCATCGAGCACCACCAGTTTGTCCTCGCGCCCCTGGAACAGGTGCGGGATGCCGAGATTGCGGGCGCGACGCTCGACCACCGGAGTTTTGCGTCCACTGATGATAGCGGTGGTGACGCCAGAAGCCATGAGCATCTTGATGCCGTGGCCATCCAGGGTGTTGAAGGTCTTGAACTCGCTACCGTCTTCCAGGAAATACAGGCGGCCGTCGGTCAGCACGCCATCGACATCGAAAACGGCCAGCTTGACGGCTTTGGCCCGTTGCATCAGGTCTTGGTTCATTTCACATCACTCCAGCACGCAGCAGGTCGTGCATGTTCAGCGCGCCGGTCGGGCGATCCTGATCGTCGACCACCACCAGCGCGCTGATCTTGTGGTCTTCCATGATCTTGAGGGCCTCGGCGGCGAGCATTTCGGCGCGGGCGGTCTTGCCATGGACAGTCATCACTTCGTCGATCAGCGTGCGATGCACGTCGATGTTGCGATCCAGGCTGCGGCGCAGGTCACCGTCGGTGAAGACGCCGGCCAGCCGGCCGTCGGCCTCCATCACCACCGTCATGCCCAGGCCCTTGCGCGACATTTCCAGCAGCGCGTCCTTGAGCAGGGTGCCCCGTTGTACCTGCGGCAATTCGTCACCGGCATGCATGACGTGCTCGACCTTGAGCAGCAAGCGACGTCCCAGTGCCCCCCCCGGATGGGAGAAGGCGAAATCCTCGGCGGTGAAGCCGCGGGCCTCGAGCAAGGCAATGGCCAGCGCGTCGCCCAGCACCAGGGCCGCGGTGGTTGACGACGTCGGGGCCAGGTTCAACGGGCAGGCTTCCTGGGCGACGCTGGCGTCCAGATTCACTTCGGCGGCCTGGGCCAGCGGCGAGTCCACCTTGCCAGTCAGGCTGATCAGGCAGATGCCCAGACGCTTGATCAACGGCAGCAAGGTCACGATTTCGGCAGTACTGCCGGAATTGGACAGGGCCAGGATGATGTCGTCGCGGGTGATCATGCCCATGTCGCCGTGGCTGGCCTCGGCCGGGTGCACGAAGAACGAGGGTGTCCCGGTACTGGCCAGCGTGGCGGCGATCTTGTTGCCGATATGGCCGGACTTGCCCATGCCGACCACCACGACGCGCCCCTTGCTGCCCAGAATCAGCTCGCAAGCCTTGACGAAGTTGTCGTCGATACGCGCCCGCAGGCCTTGTACGGCCTCGAGTTCCAGGCTCAGGGTACGCTGGGCGGAGTGGATCAGCTCGCTGGATTGGCTCATGTCGAAAAAGCAATGCCTGATAAAAAGGCGCCGATTATAGCGACAATGTGAGAAACCCTCACCTTCGAGTTGTCGTAGGAACACGCGCCGGTTGCTGTATGGCGTCTGAACGACCCTGGGAAAGTACCTTGGGGAGCCTTGTACGCAGTGCTATAGTTCGCCGCTGTTTGGCCCGCCGGGATGCACGTGTCTTCCTCATGAGGAGCGGCGTCCATGTTGACGAGGCCACCTAGCAAGGAGTCTAGATGAGTTCGGATAGCGCCTACGCGGTCGAGTTGAAGGGTGTGACCTTCAAACGCGGTTCGCGCAGCATTTTCAACAACGTCGATATCCGTATCCCCCATGGCAAGGTCACCGGCATCATGGGGCCTTCCGGGTGCGGCAAGACCACGCTGTTGCGCCTGATGGGCGCGCAGTTGCGTCCTTCCAGCGGCGAGGTCTGGGTCGCCGGTCAGAACCTGCCTGCGCTGTCGCGCAGCGATCTGTTCGATGCCCGCAAGCAGATGGGCGTATTGTTCCAGAGCGGTGCGTTGTTCACCGATCTGGACGTCTTCGAGAACGTGGCATTCCCCCTGCGGGTACACACCGAACTGCCCGACGAGATGATCCGCGACATCGTGCTGATGAAGCTGCAGGCCGTGGGCCTGCGCGGCGCCATCGACCTGATGCCCGACGAGCTTTCCGGCGGCATGAAGCGCCGCGTCGCGCTGGCCCGTGCCATCGCGCTCGATCCGCAGATACTGATGTACGACGAACCTTTCGTCGGTCAGGACCCCATCGCCATGGGCGTCCTGGTACGACTGATCCGCCTGCTCAACGATGCCTTGGGTATCACCAGTATCGTGGTGTCCCACGACTTGGCCGAGACGGCGAGCATCGCCGACTATCTCTATGTCGTGGGTGACGGTCAGGTGCTGGGGCAGGGCACGCCCGACGAACTGATGGGCTCGGACAACCCGCGCATTCGTCAATTCATGAAGGGCGATCCGGACGGGCCGGTACCCTTTCATTTCTCCGCGCCAGACTACCGCGCCGACCTGCTGGGAGCGCGTTGATGCGCAGAAAATCCATACTCGAACGCATTCGCCTGTTCGGTCGCGCGGCTATCGACGTGCTGGCCGTGCTCGGGCGTTCCTGCCTGTTCCTCTTCCACGCCCTGGCCGGGCGTGGCGGTATCGGCGGCGGCTTCCAACTGCTCACCCGGCAGTTGTACTCGGTCGGTGTGCTGTCGTTGGCGATCATCGTCGTTTCCGGCATGTTCATCGGCATGGTGCTGGCTCTGCAGGGCTACAGCATTCTCACCAAGTACGGCTCGGAACAGGCCGTGGGCCAGATGGTCGCGCTTACGCTGCTGCGTGAACTGGGTCCGGTCGTCACCGCGTTGCTGTTCGCCGGCCGTGCAGGCTCCGCGCTCACTGCCGAAATCGGCAACATGAAGTCGACCGAGCAGCTCTCCAGCCTGGAGATGATCGGCGTCGATCCGCTCAAGTACATCGTGGCGCCGCGTCTGTGGGCCGGCTTCATCTCGTTGCCGTTGCTGGCCCTGATCTTCAGTGTGGTCGGTATCTGGGGTGGCTCCTGGGTGGCCGTCGACTGGCTGGGCGTCTACGAAGGCTCGTTCTGGGCCAACATGCAGAACAGCGTGTCGTTCAGCGACGACGTGATCAACGGGCTGATCAAGAGCCTGGTGTTCGCCTTCGTCGTCACCTGGATTGCCGTATTCCAAGGGTATGACTGCGAACCCACCTCAGAAGGGATCAGCCGTGCCACCACCAGGACCGTGGTCTATGCCTCGCTGGCCGTCCTGGGTCTGGACTTTATTCTGACCGCCTTGATGTTTGGAGATTTCTGATGCAAAACCGCACCCTGGAAATCGGTGTCGGCCTGTTCCTCCTGGCCGGGATCCTGGCGCTGTTGCTGCTGGCCCTGCGCGTCAGCGGGCTGTCGGCCAGCCCGAGCACCGACACCTATAAAGTTTATGCCTACTTCGACAATATCGCCGGTTTGACTGTCAGAGCGAAGGTGACCATGGCCGGTGTGACCATTGGCAAGGTCACCGCCATCGATCTGGATCGCGACTCCTTCACCGGTCGGGTCACGCTGCAGTTGGACAAGTCGGTCAATAACCTGCCGACCGATTCCACGGCGTCGATCCTGACCGCTGGGTTGCTCGGCGAGAAATACATCGGTATCAGCGTGGGCGGCGAGGAAGCTGTGCTCAAAGAGGGCAGCACGATTCACGACACCCAGTCGGCCCTGGTGCTTGAAGATCTGATTGGCAAGTTCCTGCTCAACTCCGTTGGCAAGGAACCCAAAGAAGCCCAACCAGCTAATTGAGGAATTTCCATGATTTCGATCCTGCGACGTGGTCTGCTGGTGTTGCTGGCGACTCTCCCTTTGATGGCCTTGGCGGCTCCCGGGCAGTCCCCGCGCGATGTGGTGCAAAGCACCACGAATGAGCTGCTGTCCGACCTAAAGGCCAACAAGGCACAGTACCGATCCAACCCCACGGCGTTTTATGAGGCGCTCAACCGCATCCTTGGTCCTGTGGTCGATGCCGACGGCATCTCCAGAAGCATCATGACGGTCAAGTACTCGCGCAGGGCATCGCCTGAGCAAATGCAGCGCTTCCAGGATAACTTCCGTCGCAGCCTGTTCCAGTTCTACGGCAATGCGCTGCTCGATTACGACAATCAGGGCATTACCGTCGATCCGGGCAGTTCCGTTAAAGATAATCGCGCAACGGTCGGCATGAAGGTTTCCGGCAACAACGGGGCTATCTATCCGGTGTCCTACACCTTGGAAAACCTGGGTGGCGAGTGGAAGGTGCGTAACGTCATCGTCAACGGTATCAATATCGGCAAACTGTTCCGTGACCAGTTCGCCGATGCCATGAATCGCAACCGCAACGACTTGGACAAGACCATCGACGGTTGGGCTGGCGAAGTGGCCAAGGCCAAGGAAACTGCCGACAACTCGCCCGAGAAGGCAGTCAAATGAGCGAGTCCGGGGTAAGCATGGCCGAGCCGGGCGTGCTGAGCCTGGCCGGCGTGCTGGACTATCGCAGCGGGCCCGTCTTGCGCAAACAGGGCAAGGCGCTGATCGCCGCCAGCCGTGAGCCGCGGCTGGTGCTCGATTGCGCGGCGGTGAGCAAATCCAGTAGCGTGGGGCTGTCTTTGCTGCTGGCGTTCATCCGTGATGGGCAAGGCGTCGGCAAGGCGTGCGAAGTCCGGAACATGCCCGCTGATATGCGGGAAATCGCCGAGGTCTATGGTCTCGACGAGGTATTGGCGGGCTGATAGCCCGCCTCGCCGAAAACGCCCCTCGGTCAGCGCGTCCAGCTATTGGGCTTCGCAGGCGAGGGGCTTTTTTGTATGATGGCCGACCCGCGCGCACTGGGCGCCGATTGAGGTTGAGCATGCAGGCCGTAGAAGTTAAGAGCTTCCTTGAAGAAAAACTGCCGGGAACCCGGGTCGAAGTTGAGGGCGAAGGCTGCAACTTCCAGTTGAACGTGATCAGCGACGAGCTGGCCGGCCAGAGCCCGGTCAAGCGCCAGCAGGCGATCTATGCTCACCTGAATCCGTGGATCGCCGACGGCAGCATCCATGCGGTAACCATGAAATTTTTCAGCAGCGCAGCCTGGGCTGAGCGCACCTGAGCCAACAGTTGGCGGCGAGATTGAAATGGACAAACTGATTATCACGGGTGGCGCACGTCTCGACGGCGAAATCCGCATTTCCGGGGCCAAGAACGCGGCACTGCCGATTCTTTCGGCGACACTGCTGGCCGATGGCCCGGTTACCGTCGGCAACCTGCCGCACCTGCACGACATCACCACCATGATCGAGCTGTTCGGGCGCATGGGCATCGAGCCTGTGATCGACGAAAAGCTGGCCGTGGAAATCGACCCGCGCACCATCAAGACCCTGGTCGCGCCGTATGAGCTGGTCAAGACCATGCGCGCCTCGATCCTGGTGCTCGGCCCGATGGTCGCTCGCTTCGGTGAGGCTGAAGTGGCCCTGCCAGGCGGTTGCGCCATTGGTTCGCGTCCGGTCGACCTGCACATCCGTGGCCTGGAAGCCATGGGCGCGAAGATCGAGGTCGAAGGCGGCTACATCAAAGCCAAGGCGCCTGAAGGCGGCCTGCGCGGTGCGCACTTCTTCTTCGATACCGTCAGTGTGACCGGTACCGAGAACATCATGATGGCCGCAGCGCTGGCCAAGGGTCGCAGCGTGCTGCAGAACGCGGCGCGCGAGCCTGAGGTGGTCGACCTGGCCAACTTCCTGATCGCCATGGGCGCCAAGATCCAGGGCGCGGGCACCGACACCATCACCATCGATGGCGTCGAGCGCCTGCACTCGGCCACGTACCGGGTGATGCCCGACCGTATCGAGACCGGCACCTACCTGGTCGCCGCCGCCGTCACCGGTGGTCGGGTCAAGGTCAAGGACACCGATCCGACCATCCTCGAAGCGGTCCTGGAGAAACTCAAGGAAGCCGGCGCCGAGATCACCACCGGCGAAGACTGGATCGAGCTGGACATGCACGGCAAGCGGCCCAAGGCCGTCAACCTGCGTACCGCCCCGTACCCGGCGTTCCCCACCGACATGCAGGCGCAGTTCATTTCTCTGAACGCCATCGCCGAAGGCACCGGTGCCGTGATCGAGACCATCTTCGAAAACCGCTTCATGCACGTGTACGAGATGCACCGCATGGGCGCGCAGATTCAGGTCGAAGGTAACACCGCCATCGTCACCGGCGTCACTGCGCTCAAGGGTGCTCCGGTCATGGCCACCGACCTGCGCGCCTCGGCCAGCCTGGTGCTGTCTGCGCTGGTGGCTGAAGGCGATACCTTGATCGATCGCATCTACCACATCGACCGTGGCTACGAGTGCATCGAAGAAAAACTGCAGATGCTGGGCGCGAAGATCCGTCGCGTACCGGGTTAATCCGGCCTCTGCCTGTGATCGGCACAAGGACGTGCCAGCCGAATCGAACGCGGTCGGGTCCAGGACCCGGCCGGCCGTAGCTGCTTAAGGACCGACGTTGCAATGTTGACCATCGCGCTTTCCAAGGGCCGTATTCTCGACGATACCCTGCCGTTGCTGGCCGAGGCCGGTATCGTGCCGACCGAGAATCCGGACAAGAGCCGCAAGCTGATCATCCCCACCACGCAGGACGACGTGCGCCTGCTGATCGTGCGCGCCACCGATGTGCCGACCTATGTCGAGCACGGCGCTGCCGACCTGGGCGTGGCTGGCAAGGACGTGCTGATGGAATACGGCGGCCAGGGGCTCTACGAGCCGCTGGACCTGCAGATCGCCCAATGCAAGCTGATGACCGCCGGTGTGGTGGGTGCGCCGGAGCCCAAGGGGCGTCTGCGCGTAGCCACCAAGTTCGTCAATGTCGCCAAGCGTTACTACGCCGAGCAGGGCCGTCAGGTCGACATCATCAAGCTGTACGGCTCCATGGAACTGGCACCGCTGATCAACCTCGCCGACAAGATCATCGACGTGGTGGACACCGGCAACACCCTGCGCGCCAACGGTCTCGAACCCCAGGAACTGATCGCCACCATCAGCTCGCGACTGGTGGTGAACAAGGCCTCCATGAAGATGCAGCACGCCCGCATCCAGACCCTCATCGACACCTTGCGCAAGGCTGTCGAGTCGCGACACCGCGGTTGACCTCTGCGCGCGACCTTCGCTGTCGCGCCCGTCGATCCGCGTCATTGCCACTTTTCTCGGGTGCCCGCGCGGATCGACTGGTAGCCTAGGGCGCCTGAGCATTCGCCACTAAAACGAGGCCCTCGTCATGACGCTGTCCACTGCAATCGCCCGTCTCAATGCTGCCGATCCGGATTTCGCACGCCATCTGGATCATCTGCTGAGCTGGGAGAGCGTGTCCGACGACGCGGTCAATCAGCGGGTGCTCGACATCATCAAGGCCGTGCGTGAGCGAGGCGACGCCGCGCTGGTGGAGTTCACCCAGCGCTTCGATGGCGTTCAGGCCAGCAGCATCGCTGACCTGATCCTCGACCGCGAGCGCCTGGAACTGGCGCTCACGCGCATCACTCCAGCGCAGCGCGAGGCGTTGGAAACCGCCGCCAATCGGGTACGTAGCTACCACGAGCGGCAGAAACAGGACTCCTGGCAATACACCGAGGCCGATGGCACGGTGCTGGGCCAGAAAGTCACTCCGCTGGACCGCGCCGGGCTGTACGTGCCGGGCGGCAAGGCGTCCTACCCTTCGTCGGTACTGATGAACGCCATTCCCGCCAAGGTTGCCGGGGTTGGCGAAGTGGTCATGGTGGTGCCGACGCCACGGGGCGAGCTGAACGAACTGGTGCTGGCCGCGGCCTGCATCGCCGGGGTCGATCGGGTGTTCACCGTTGGCGGTGCACAGGCAGTCGCAGCGTTGGCCTACGGCACCGAAAGCGTCCCGCAGGTGGACAAGATCGTCGGCCCGGGCAACATCTACGTGGCCACTGCCAAGCGCCATGTGTTCGGTCAGGTCGGCATCGATATGATCGCTGGCCCTTCGGAGATCCTCGTGGTCTGCGATGGTCAGACCGATCCGGACTGGATCGCCATGGACCTGTTCTCCCAGGCCGAGCACGACGAAGATGCCCAGGCGATCCTGGTCAGCCCGGATGCCGATTTCCTCGACCGCGTCGCCGCCAGCATCGAAAAACTGCTGCCGACCATGGAGCGCGCCGACATCATCGAGAAATCGATCAATGGTCGGGGTGCGCTGATCCAGGTGCGCGACATGCAGCAGGCCATCGAGGTGGCCAATCGCATCGCGCCCGAACACCTGGAGCTTTCGGTGGCCGACCCGCAGGCCTGGCTGGGGCAGATCCGCCATGCCGGAGCGATCTTCATGGGACGTCACACCAGCGAAGCGCTGGGCGACTACTGCGCTGGCCCCAATCACGTGTTGCCTACCTCCGGCACGGCGCGATTCTCCTCACCGCTGGGCGTCTACGACTTCCAGAAGCGCTCCTCGATCATTTTCTGCTCCGAGCAGGGTGCCTCGCAGTTGGGGCATACCGCATCCGTACTGGCCCGTGGCGAGTCGTTGACCGCCCACGCGCGCAGCGCCGAATTCCGTATTCTCGACAACAAGGGGAACTGAACATGAGTCGATTCTGGAGCCCCTTCGTCAAGGATCTGGTGCCCTATGTCCCAGGCGAGCAACCCAAGCTCGCGCGGTTGGTGAAGCTCAACACCAATGAAAACCCCTACGGCCCATCGCCCAAGGCTTTGCAGGCCATGCGCGAGCAGTTGAACGATGACCTGCGCCTGTACCCGGACCCCAACGGTGATCGGCTCAAGCAGGCAGTCGCTGAGTACTATGGCGTCAGCACGCAGCAGGTGTTCGTCGGCAATGGCTCGGACGAGGTGCTGGCACACATCTTCCACGGACTGTTCCAGCACCCGGGGCCGCTGCTGTTCCCGGACATCAGCTACAGCTTCTATCCGGTGTACTGCGGTCTGTACGGCATTGCGTACCAAGCCGTGGCGCTGGACGAGGCGTTCCAGATCCGCATCGAGGACTATCAGCGTCCCAATGCCGGCATCATCTTCCCTAATCCCAACGCACCGACGGGTTGTCTGCTGCCATTGCAGGCCATCGAGCAACTGCTGCAGGCCAATCGCGACTCGGTGGTGGTGGTGGACGAAGCCTATATCGACTTCGGCGGCGAGACGGCGATCAGCCTGGTCGCGCGCTACGACAACCTGCTGGTGACCCAGACCTTGTCCAAGTCGCGTTCGCTGGCTGGGCTGCGGGTCGGTCTTGCTGTCGGACACCCAGACCTGATCGAGGCCCTGGAGCGGATCAAGAACAGCTTCAACTCCTACCCGCTGGACCGCATGGCCATTGCCGGCGCGGCCGCAGCGTTCGAGGACGAGGCCTATTTCGCACAGACTTGCCAAAAGGTCATCGACAGCCGCGAGGCACTGGTCGAGCAACTGACCGCGCGCGGCTTCGAGGTGCTGCCCTCGGCGGCCAACTTCATCTTCGCTCGCCATCGGCAACAGGACGCTGCACAACTGGCGGCGCGTCTACGTGAACACGGGGTGATCGTGCGTCACTTCAAGCAGACCCGCATCGACCAGTTCCTGCGCATCACCATCGGCACGCCGGAGATGAACCAGGCGCTGCTCGACGCGTTGCCCGCTTGAAGCGGGTTAACGGGGCCGAGCCCGAACAGCACGAAGCCGACGAGTGGCTGATCGATGCCGAGGCCGATGACGAGCAGGTCCAGCAGCAGCCGGTGACGCTGCAGCGCCCCTGGTTGCTGTTACTGGGCCTGGTGCTGGTCGCTCTGAACCTGCGCCCGGCGCTGTCGAGCATGGCGCCGGTGCTGGGGCAGGTGTCCGATGGCCTGGGCTTGAGCGCTTCGGCGGCAGGTCTGCTGACCACCCTGCCCGTGTTGTGCCTGGGGCTTTTCGCGCCGTTGGCACCCGTGCTGGCGCGGCGCCTGGGCAGCGAACGGGTGATTCTCGGCATTCTGCTGATGCTGGCCCTGGGTATCGTGGTGCGCAGTGCGTTGGGTGTCGCTGGGGTCTTCATCGGCAGTCTCATCGCCGGTGCCAGTATCGGCATCATCGGCGTGTTGCTGCCAGGCATCGTCAAACGGGATTTCCCCGCCCATGCCGGCACGCTGACTGGGGTCTACACCATGGCCTTGTGCCTGGGCGCGGCCATGGCGGCGGGCAGTACCGTGCCGCTCAGTCATGTCTTCGACGACCGTTGGGCGCTGGGCCTGGGCTTCTGGGCCGTGCCTGCGCTGCTGGCGATGCTGGTGTGGATGCCGCAGGCTCGCCAGGGGCACGGCGCCCATAAGGTCGCCTACCGGGTACGGGGCCTCTGGCGCGATCCGCTGGCCTGGCAGGTGACCTTGTACATGGGCCTGCAGTCGTCGCTGGCCTACATCGTGTTCGGCTGGTTGCCCTCCATCCTCATCGGCCGTGGCCTGAGCCCGACCGAAGCAGGGCTGGTGCTGTCCGGATCGGTGCTGGTGCAGCTGATCAGCTCGCTCAGCGCCCCGTGGCTGGCCACCCGAGGCAAGGATCAGCGGCTGGCGATCGTGCTGGTCATGCTGATTACCCTGTGCGGCTTGTTCGGCTGTCTGTACGCCCCGGTTTCCGGGCTCTGGGGCTGGGCCGTGTTGTTGGGGCTGGGGCAGGGCGGCACCTTTGCCTTGGCCTTGACCCTGATCGTATTGCGTTCGAAGGACGCCCACGTCGCCGCCAACCTGTCGAGCATGGCTCAAGGCGTGGGCTACACCCTGGCATCGATGGGGCCGTTCGCCGTTGGCCTGGTGCACGACCTGACCGGCGGCTGGGCTGCGGTGGGCTGGATCTTCGGCGTGCTGGGCCTGGGCGCTATCGTCTTCGGGCTGGGTGCCGGGCGGGCCCTGCATGTGCAGGTGGTCAGCGAGCGTGTGCAGCGCTGAACGCCCGCTCATTGGCTTGTTCACCGCACTGATGGGCATGGCGCCCGCAGGTTGCGCGGATTATCGTGCAGCCTTCAATCCCTTTCTCGGATCTGCCCCATGAGCGACGCCAACAGCGCCTTGATCACCCGTTTCTACCAGGCCTTCCAGCGCTTGGACGCCGAGGCCATGGTGGCCTGCTACAGCGACGACATCGTCTTCAGCGATCCGGCCTTCGGTACCCTGAGGGGCAAGGATGCAGGCGATATGTGGCGAATGTTGATCAGCCGCGCCAAGGACTTCTCACTGACCTTCGACCATGTGCGCGCCGACACGCACGGCGGCAGCGCGCATTGGGTCGCCACCTATGTGTTTGGCCAGACCGGCCGCACGGTGGTCAACGATATCCAGGCCTGCTTCGTGATTCGCGACGGCTTGATCTGCCAGCATGACGACAGCTTCGATGTGTGGCGCTGGTCGCGTCAGGCACTGGGTACGCCAGGCCTGCTGTTGGGCTGGAGTCAGATGCTGCGCAACAAGGTGCGTCAGCAGGCGTTGAATGGCCTGCGCGCGTTCCAGGCGCGCTGAGGCGCAGCGTCGTGGAAGGTGAGTCGATAGCCGAGGCGCCAGGCAAGCCTTGGTTCGTCTATCTGGTCCGGGCGGCCAATGGCTCGCTGTACTGCGGTATCAGCGACGATCCCCAGCGGCGCTTTCTCAAGCACTGCAGCGGGCAGGGCGCGCGCTATTTCAAGACCAGCCCTGCGCAGGCGCTGGTGTATGTGGAGCAGTGGCCCGACAGGCGCCAGGCGCTGCAACAGGAGCGGCTGGTGAAGAAGCTGCGCAAGTGCGCCAAGGAGGCCCTGGTGGCCTCCTATGTCAGTGAGCAGGTCGCGACCGAACTCAGTCCTTGCGACGTTTGAGCTGATCGACCAACTGCGTGGGCAAGCCCTTGATCACCAGCGTGCCGGCCGCTTCGTCATACTCGATCTTCGAGCCCAGCAGGTGCGCTTCGAAGCTGATCGACAAGCCCTCGGCCCGGCCGGTGAAGCGACGGAACTGGTTGAGGGTGCGCTTATCCGCTGGGATTTCCGGCGATAGCCCGTAATCCTTGTTGCGGATATGGTCGAAGAACGCCTTGGGGCGGTCTTCGTCGATCAGGCTCGACAGTTCTTCCAGGGTGATCGGCTCGCCCTGCTTGCTTTGACTGGTGGCGTAGTCGACCAGGGTCTGGGTCTTTTCCCGCGCCGCTTCTTCAGGCAGATCCTCGCTCTCGACGAAGTCGCTGAAGGCCTTGAGCAAGGTACGGGTTTCGCCAGGGCCGTCGACGCCTTCCTGGCAGCCGATGAAATCACGGAAGTAGTCCGAAACCTTCTTGCCGTTCTTGCCCTTGATGAAGGAAATGTACTGGCGTGAGTGCGTGTTGTTGTTCCATTCGGACAGATTTATACGCGCCGCCAGATGCAGTTGCCCCAGGTCCAGGTGACGCGATGGCGTGACGTCCAGTTCGGCGTTCACTGCCACGCCTTCGCTATGGTGCAGCAAGGCGATGACCAGGTACTCGGTCATGCCTTGCTGGTAATGGGCGAACAGCACATGACCACCCGTGGACAGGTTGGACTCCTCCATCAGCTTCTGCAGGTGCTCGACCGCCACGCGGCTGAAGGTGGCGAAGTCTTTTTCCTGCTCCTGGTACTGCTTGAGCCAGCCGCTGAGCGGATAGGCGCCGGACTCGCCATGGAAGAAGCCCCAGGCTTTGCCCTGTTTGGCGTTGTAGCTGTCGTTGAGGTCAGCCAGAAGATTTTCGATGGCATCCGATGCAGCCAGTTCGGTGTCTCGTGCATGGAGCACGGCGGGGCTGCCATCGGGCTTCTTGTCGATCAGGTGAACGATGCAATGACGGATTGGCATGGAATTCTCTGAAAAAAGGGGCGGTGGAACGCCGCGCTGCAAAGTCTCGCAGTTTACCGCAGGGCGGGGGCGATGCAGTGGTCAGATCGTGGCAGATACACGGTGTTGTATGTTTTTTGATCAAAAGTCGGTTTTTTCGGCAAAACCCCCGAAAAACCTGAATAAAAACAGTGTCGGCAGCGGATATTTCCGCAGGCCTGTGTTAGTTTTGCGCCGTCTTGCGCCCCTTGGGGTGGCGCATTGCTGGCAGCTCGCTTGCCTCGTGTCGAACCAAACGTCGATTTGCGCATCTACATTCGCGATTGGCGAGGCTAGCCGGGACTTCCGTGCAGGCCCGATAACGATGAAGCACGCTGCATACCTCTGATTTGATAGGGAAGGAACACCACCATGGCATTGACCAAAGACCAACTGATTGCCGACATCGCCGAAGCCATCGATGCGCCGAAGACCACCGCGCGCAACGCCCTGGAGCAACTGGGCCAGATCGTTGCCGACCAACTGGAAAACGGCGCTGAAATCACTCTGCCGGGCATCGGCAAGCTGAAAGTCTCCGAGCGTCCTGCCCGTACCGGCCGTAACCCTTCGACTGGCGCTGCCATCGAAATCGCGGCCAAGAAAGTCGTCAAGTTCGTACCTGCAAAAGTGCTGACCGACGCCGTCAACAAGTAATTGTCGATGCTTCGTTGAAACCGCGCCCGGCTTGTCCGGGCGCGGTTTTTTCATGCCCGCGTTTTGTCTCGACCGCTGGACCAGGCAGCCCGGGCGCTGTCGTCGTGGAAGCTCCAGGCGACCATGCGGCTTTGCTTCTGTCCTTGGCCCATCGCGACCACGCGTTGGTCACTGACGCCTGCTTGCTTCAGTGCTGCTTCGATCCCGGGCAGGTTGCCGACTTTGGACACCAGACTGGTGAACCACAGCACTTGGCTGGCGTACTGCACGCTTTCGCTGATCAGCTGGCTGACGAAGCGAATCTCGCCCCCTTCGCACCACAGCTCATTGTTCTGCCCACCGAAGTTGAGCACCGGCAACCGGCGCTTGGGGTCCTGCTTGCCGAGGTTCTTCCATTTGCGCTGACTGCCGCGCGTGGCTTCTTCGCGCGAGGCGTGGAAGGGCGGATTACACAGGGTCAGGTCGAAGCGTTCGCTGGCCTGCAGCAGGCCGCTGAGGATATGGGTGCGCTCCGGTTGCTGGCGCAGCGTGATGACCTTGCTCAGGCCATTGGCCTGGACGATGGTCTTGGCCGAGGCCAGCGCCACCTGATCGATGTCCGAGCCCAGGAATGACCAGCGGTAGTCACTGTGCCCGATCAGTGGGTAGATGCAGTTAGCGCCGACGCCGATGTCCAGTGCGCGCACTTTCGGGCCGCGTGGAATCTGTCCGCTGCTGTCTTCGGCGAGCAGATCGGCCAGCACATGAATGTAATCGGCGCGGCCTGGGATGGGCGGGCAGAGGTAATCGGGGGGAATGTCCCAGTGCTGGATGCCGTATTGGGCCTTGAGTAACGCGCGGTTGAACACGCGCACGGCTTCGGGATTGGCGAAGTCGATGCTGGGTTTGCCATGGGGATTGGTGAGGGTGAAGCGGGCCAGATCGGGGTGTGCCTCGATCAGCCGTGGAAAGTCGTAGCGGCCCTGATGGCGGTTGCGTGGGTGCAGGGTAGGTTTGTCGATCATGGTCGCATCCGGTGTTGCGAACCTTTCGCGGCCCTGTCACGGCGAGGCCGCTCCGGCAAGCGCCTAGTGGCGTGCAGGAGCGGCCTCGTGCCGCGACAGGGCCGCCAAGCGGCCCCAACGGTGTGTTGATTACAGCGCAGCGATCCGCGCGTGTTGCTCGGTGAAGTTGGCCAGTGCCTGTTCGGACTCAGCCAGCTTGGCGCGCTCCTTCTCGATCACCGCCGGCGGTGCCTTGTCGACGAAGGCGGCGTTGGACAGCTTGCCGCCGACCCGTTGGACTTCGCCCTGCAGGCGCTGGATTTCCTTGTTCAGGCGGGCCAGCTCGGCATCCTTGTCGATCAGGCCAGCCATGGGCACCAGCACCTGCAGATCGCCTACCAGGGCAGTGGCCGACAGCGGCGCTTCGTCCTGCTCGGTGAGCACGGTGAAGGACTCGACCTTGGCCAGCTTCTTGAGCAGGGCTTCGTTGTCCTGCAGGCGACGCTGGTCGTCGGCGTTGGCGTTCTTCAGGAACAGCGGCAGCGGCTTGCCTGGGCCAATGTTCATTTCGGCGCGAATGTTGCGCAGGCCCACCATCAAGTCTTTCAGCCACTCGATATCGCCCTCTGCGGCCGTATCGATGCGGCTTTCGTTGGCCACCGGCCACGACTGCAGCATGATGGTCTTGCCCTGGACACCGGCCAGCGGCGCGATGCGCTGCCAGATTTCTTCGGTGATGAAGGGCATGAACGGATGGGCCAGGCGCAGCACCACTTCGAGCACGCGCACCAGCGTGCGACGCGTGCCGCGAGCACGCTCGATTGGCGCGTTCTCGTCCCACAGCACCGGCTTGGACAGCTCCAGGTACCAGTCACAGTACTGGTTCCAGACGAACTCGTAGAGCGCCTGGCTGGCCAGGTCGAAACGGAACTGCTCGAGCTGGCGGGTCACCTCGGCTTCGGTGCGTTGCAACTGCGAGATGATCCAGCGATCGGCCAGCGACAGCTCACAGGCTTCGCCGTTCTGGCCGCAATCTTCGCCCTTGTCCAGCACGTAGCGGGCGGCGTTCCAGATCTTGTTGCAGAAGTTGCGATAGCCTTCGACACGGCCCATGTCGAACTTGATGTCGCGACCGGTGGAGGCCAGCGAGCAGAAGGTGAAGCGCAGGGCGTCGGTGCCGTAGCTGGCGATGCCCTCGGGGAATTCGGCCTTGGTCTGCTTGGCGATCTTCTCGGCCAGCTTGGGCTGCATCATGCCGCTGGTGCGTTTCTCCAGCAGCGCCTCGAGGGTGATGCCGTCGACGATATCCAGCGGGTCGAGCACGTTGCCCTTGGACTTGGACATTTTCTGTCCCTGACCGTCACGCACCAAGCCGTGCACGTACACGGTCTTGAACGGCACCTGCGGGGTGCCGTCTTCGTTCTTGATCAGGTGCATGGTCAGCATGATCATCCGGGCGACCCAGAAGAAGATGATGTCGAAGCCTGTGACCAGCACGTCGGTGGAGTGGAATTTCTTCAGGAACTCGGTCTGTTCCGGCCAGCCCAGGGTGGAGAAGGTCCACAGCCCCGAGCTGAACCAGGTGTCCAGGACATCGTCGTCCTGGCGCAGGGTCACGTCGGCACCCAGGTTGTGCTTGCTGCGCACTTCCTGTTCGTTGCGCCCGACATATACCTGGCCAGCCTCGTCATACCAGGCTGGGATGCGGTGGCCCCACCACAGCTGACGGCTGATGCACCAGTCCTGGATGTCGCGCATCCAGGAGAAGTACATGTTCTCGTACTGCTTGGGCACGAACTGGATCCGGCCATCTTCCACGGCAGCGATGGCAGGCTCGGCCAGGGGCTTGGTGGAGACGTACCACTGGTCGGTCAGCCAAGGTTCGATGATGGTGCCGGAGCGGTCGCCCTTGGGCACTTTCAAGGCGTGGTCGTCGACACTCACCAGCAGGCCCTGGGCATCCAGATCGGCCACCATCTGCTTGCGCGCGACGAAACGGTCGAGCCCGGCGTACTGGGTCGGCAGGGACGTATCGACGCGCTCGTTGACGCTGCCATCGAGGTTGAAGGCCTGCACGGCGGCGAGCACGCTGGCGTTCTTGTCGAAGATGTTCAGCAGCGGCAGGTCGTGGCGCTTGCCGACTTCGTAGTCGTTGAAATCGTGGGCTGGGGTGATCTTCACGCAGCCGGTGCCGAATTCAGGGTCGCAGTAATCGTCAGCGATGATCGGGATGCGGCGACCGACCAGCGGCAGCTCGACGAATTGGCCGATCAGGGCCTGGTAGCGCTCATCGTTCGGGTTGACCGCAACGGCGACGTCGCCCAGCACGGTTTCCGGACGGGTGGGGGCCACCACCAGGTGGTCCTTGCCTTCGGCCGTGGTAGCGCCATCGGCCAGCGGGTAGCGCAGGTTCCACAGATGGCCCTTTTCGTCGTGGCTTTCCACTTCGAGGTCGGAAATGGCGGTGTGCAGCTTGGTGTCCCAGTTGACCAGGCGCTTGCCGCGGTAGATCAGACCGTCTTCATGCAGGCGCACGAATGCTTCTTTCACTGCTTCGGACAGGCCGTCGTCCATGGTGAAGCGCTCACGGCTCCAATCGACCGACGAACCCAGGCGACGAATCTGACGGCTGATGTTGCCGCCGGACTGGTCTTTCCACTCCCAGACTTTTTCCAGGAACTGCTCGCGGCCCAAGTCGTGACGATTCTGGCCTTTGGCTTCGAGCTGGCGTTCGACGAGCATCTGCGTCGCGATGCCGGCATGGTCGGTGCCCGGCTGCCACAGGGTGTCGCGGCCCTGCATGCGGCGGAAGCGAATCAGCGCGTCCATGATCGCGTTGTTGAAGCCGTGACCCATGTGCAGGCTGCCGGTGACGTTCGGCGGCGGGATCATGATGGTGTAGGACTCGCCTGCACCTTGCGGAGCGAAATAGTTTTCCGACTCCCAGGTGTTGTACCAGGAAGTTTCGATGGCGTGCGGCTGGTAGGTCTTATCCATGCGCGGCGGGACCCTTAGGCATTAATTCGGGAAAGCCGGGAAGTATAACCAAGCTGCGAGCTGCAAGCGACAAGCTGCAAGGAGGGCGCGCGTCAGGCCCATCGAAGCTGGACCACGATGAGCGCAACGCGCAGCGGCTTACTCCGAACGCTTGATCAGGCGTTCCATGCGCGCCTCGAGGCGACGCTTGATTTCGGCTTCGATGTGCGGGGTGTAGTCGTTGATCACGTCTTGCATGATCGATTGCGCGGCGGCGCGCAACTCGGCGTCCAGGTGCAACAGGGTGTCCTGGCGGCGGGTTTGCGAGTCTTCGGCTGGCGCCGGTGCCGGTTCGGCGCTTGGCGCAGCGATTGGCGAAGATGCGTCCAACTGCAGGGGCATCTGCTCGACGGTTTCGGTGAGCAGTGGCGGCTGCAGGTCGGCGTCGCCCAACAGTTGGCGAATCGACTCGAGGTCGTCGAGCAGGTGGGCGGATTGATTCTGGGAAGTGGGTTTGTCCATCGTCGTCAAAGTCGCTGTAAGCGGTGATCTTGCAGAGCATAGCCCTGTTCACGGTAGAAACGGAATCGGTCTCGGGCCGACTGGCGGATGGCTGCGTCCTCGACGACGATTTCCGCCACCCGCTCGAACTGGCCGACGAAGGCAGGCACACTGGCGCCGAGGTTGATCAACAGGTCGCGATGTTCGCCCGCACTGGCGTCGATGCCCAAGGCCACCTGGGCTTCAGGGTGCTGCTCGGCCAGGTCGTGGGGGACGAACGCCTCGCCCTTGAAGCGCCACAGGCGTTCGTCCAGATCCACGCGCTGAGCGTCGTCCTGGCAATGCAGGTAGACCCGATGGCCCAGGCGCCAGGCCTTCTCGCACAGCTTGCAGGCGAAGTCCAGGCGCGCCGACAGCGAGTCGGTGGGCAGAATGTAGAAGTCGACTTTGCTCATGGTCGGTCAGGTCGTCAGCCACGAGGCGACGGCAACGCCATCGCCTCGCTGCCATCAAACGCCCGCGCGGTCCAGCAAGTACTGGGTCAGCAGGGGCACCGGACGCCCGGTGGCGCCTTTGTCCTTGCCGCCGCTGGTCCAGGCGGTGCCGGCGATGTCCAGGTGCGCCCAGCTGTAGTTCTTGGCGAAGCGCGACAGGAAGCAGCCGGCGGTGATGCTGCCCGCCTTCGGGCCGCCGATGTTGGCGATGTCGGCGAACGGGCTGTCCAGTTGTTCCTGGTACTCCTCGAACAGCGGCAGTTGCCAGGCGCGGTCGTCGGCGCGCTTGCCGGCGTCGAGCAGTTGACCGACCAGATCGTCGTTGTTGCCCATCAGACCGGAGGTGTGGCTGCCCAGGGCGACGATGCAGGCACCGGTGAGGGTGGCGATATCGATCACGGCCTGCGGCTTGAAGCGCTCGGCGTAGGTCAGGGTATCGCACAGCACCAGACGGCCCTCGGCATCGGTGTTGAGGATTTCCACCGTCTGCCCGCTCATGGTGGTGACGATGTCGCCAGGTCGAGTCGCGCCGCCACTGGGCATGTTCTCGGCGCAGGCCAGCAGGCACACCAGGTTGATCGGCAGTTGCAGTTCGAGCACCGCGCGCAGAGTGCCGAACACGCTGGCCGCACCACCCATGTCGTATTTCATTTCATCCATGCCGGCGCCCGGCTTGAGGCTGATGCCGCCGGTGTCGAAGGTGATGCCCTTGCCGACCAGCACGAACGGCTTGTCGGTCTTCTTGCCGCCCTGGTACTGCATGACGATCAGTCGTGGCGGCTGATCGCTGCCCTGGCCGACGGCGTAGAACGCGCCCATGCCCAGGTCCTTGATCTTCTTCTCGTCGAGCACTTCGACCTTCAGGCCCTTGTGCGCCTTGCCCAGATCCTTGGCCTGCTCGGCGAGGAAGCTGGGGTGACAGATGTTCGGTGGCAGGTTGCCCAGGTCGCGGGTCAGCGCCATGCCGCTGGTGATGGCGGTGGCGTGCTTGACCGCGCGCTCGACCTCGGACAGGCCGGCCTTGTCGGCCAGCAGGGTGACCTTCTTCAGGGCGCGCGGTTCGGCTTTCTGGCTCTTGAAACGGTCGAACACGTAGGTGCCGTCGAGCAGGGTTTCTGCCAGCAGGCGGTATTTGCCGTAATGACCGTCACGATTGGTCACGGCGATGTCGTCCAAGGCCAGCACGGCGTCGGTGCCCGCCAGGTTGCGCAGAGCCCCGGCGACGCTGGCGACCAGCTTGCGCCAGGTGCGGTCGCCCAAAGCCTCTTCCTTGCCGCAGCCGACCAGCAGTACGCGCTCGGCCTTGAGGCCCGGCAGGTTGTGCAGCAACAGGGTCTGACCCGGCTTGCCGACCAGATCGCCGCGCTTGAGGATGGCTGCCAGGGCGCCTTCTGTCGCCAGGTCGATGGCCTTGGCGACGGCGCCAAGCTGACGGCCTTCACCGACCGGAACGACCAGAGTGGCGGTTTTCACGGATGCTGCGGCTACGGTCTTTACAACCAGTTGCATGTGAGGGTCCCCGAATGATCTGTAGAGTGGCGACGGCCGCGCAAGCGACGCGCCCGGCCTGGCGGCGCTGTCGCGGGCCAGTGGAAAAGCTGCCAGTTTGAGCCTGCCGGCGCCTCGCTGACAACCCCGGAGCCCGCTTTTGCAGGGGGGCATCCGGCTTTCGCCAGTCAGGACATTCGCTGTGATGCGCCGCCAAGTGACAGGCGCCCCCAATCACAGGATAATGCGCGCACTTTTGAATGGAGGTTCGCTGCTGGCGAACCGGCGCGGGTCCTGATTGTCCTTTCAGTCAGTGTCCTGGCAATCCGCCCCTGACAACCCAGGAGTGTCTGGTTTGATCGTCTTTCGTTATCTGTCCCGCGAGGTCCTGGTCACCTTGAGCGCCGTCAGCGCCGTGCTGTTGGTGATCATCATGAGCGGGCGCTTCATCAAGTACCTGGCCCAGGCGGCCCAGGGTGCACTCGATCCGGGTGTGCTGTTCCTGATCATGGGCTTCCGCCTGCCGGGGTTTCTGCAGCTGATCCTGCCGCTGGGGTTGTTCCTCGGCATCCTGCTGGCCTACGGCCGGCTCTACCTGGAAAGCGAGATGACCGTGCTTTCGGCCACCGGCATGAGCCAGCAGCGCCTGTTGGCGCTGACCATGGCGCCGGCTGCGCTGGTCGCGCTGTTGGTGGCGTGGCTGAGTCTGAGCCTGGCGCCGTTGGGCGTTGCCCAGGTGCAGAAGATCGTGGCCCAGCAAGATGCCTTGACCGAGTTCGATACCCTGGTGCCCGGTCGCTTCCAGAGCCTGCGTGACGGTACCCGTGTCACCTATGCCGAAACGATGTCCGACGATCGGGTCAATCTCGGTGGCGTGTTCATCTCCGAGAAGCGCTTCAACCAAGACAAGACCAAGGACCGTGCGCCTTCGGTACTGGTCGCCGAAAAGGGCCATCAGGAAGTCCAGGCCGACGGCAACCGCTACCTGATCCTGGAAAACGGCTATCGCTACGATGGCAACCCAGGCGAGGCCGGTTATCGTGCGATCAAGTACGAGACCTACGGTGTGCAATTGCCCAAGCCGGAAGTCAGCCAGGAGGTCACCGAGCGCGAAGCCATCCCGACCTCCGACCTGATCGGGCACGACGGTCTGCGCGAGCGCGCCGAGTTGCAGTGGCGGCTGTCGCTGCCACTGCTGGTCTTCATCGTGACGCTGCTGGCGGTGCCGCTGGCCAGGGTCAATCCACGCCAGGGCCGCTTCCTCAAGCTGCTGCCGGCGATTCTTCTGTACATGGCCTACCTGACGATGCTGATTTCCGTTCGCGGTGCCCTGGAGAAAGGCAAGCTGCCGATTTCCCTTGGCTTCTGGTGGGTACACACGCTGTTCCTGCTCATCGGTCTTGCGCTGATGTACTGGGAGCCGCTGCGCTTGAAGATGGCCTCGCGCCGTGCGGGGGTGAGCCGTGGTTAAACTCGACCGCTACATTGGCAAGAGCGTACTGCTGGCCATTCTCGCCGTGCTGGGGATCATCCTCGGCCTGGCCTCGCTGTTCGCCTTCATCGACGAGATGGGTGACTTGAGCGACACCTACAGCCTGCTCGATGCCAGCAGCTATGTGCTGCTCACCGCGCCGCGCCGCCTCTACGACATGCTGCCGATGGCCGCACTGATCGGTTGCCTGATTGGCCTCGGCAGCCTGGCCAGCAGCAGCGAATTGACCATCATGCGTGCCGCTGGCGTGTCCATCGGCCGCATCGTCTGGGCGGTGATGAAGCCGATGCTGGTGCTGATGCTGGTCGGCCTTCTGGTTGGCGAATACGTCGCCCCGGTCACCGAGAACAAGGCCCAGGCCGAGCGTTCGTTGGCCCAGGGCGGTGGCGAGGCGCAGAGCTCCAAGCGAGGCATGTGGCACCGCCAGGGCGACGAGTTCGTGCACATCAACTCGGTGCAGCCCAACGGCCTGCTGCTGGGCGTGACTCGCTACCGTTTCGACGACGAGCGCAAGATTCTCAGTTCCAGCTTCGCCCGTCGTGCCCTGTACAAGGACGAGCGCTGGGTGCTGCATGACGTCAACACCACGTTCTTCAAGGGCGATCACACCGAAGTGGTGCAGGTGCCGGAAGAACTCTGGGATGTTTCGGTGACGCCGGAACTGCTCAATACCGTGGTGCTGCCGCCCGAATCGCTGTCGATGACTGGGCTGTGGGAGTACATCCATTACCTGGCCGATCAGGGTCTGAACAATGCCCGCTACTGGCTGGCTTTCTGGAGCAAGATTCTGCAGCCGGTGGTGACCGCCGCATTGGTGCTGATGGCGATCTCCTTCATCTTCGGTCCGCTGCGCTCGGTGACCTTGGGTCAGCGCGTGTTCACCGGGGTGCTGGTGGGCTTCGTGTTCCGCATCGCCCAGGATTTGCTCGGCCCCTCGAGCCAAGTGTTCGGCTTCCCGCCGTTGCTGGCGGTGGTGATACCGGCAGGGGTCTGCGCCCTTGCAGGGGTATGGCTGCTACGAAGGGCGGGATGAGCCTAGCCTTGGCGTAAACGAAAAAGCCGACCTTAGGGTCGGCTTTTTGTTGGCCGCTGCGCAGAGCCTGGCCGCCGTCATTTCTTCGACTTTGGCACGCGTACCAGCCGGGTTTCGGAGTAGATGTCATGCCAACTACGTTTGTGCTTGTCGATCAAGGACCAAATGAAGCCCAGGCCCAGGCACAGCCAGGACGCGATCGAGACCACGAAGCGCAGTAAAGCCTGCCACAACGTGATGGCGCTACCATCGGCATTCTGCACGCGCACTCCCCAGACCTGCATGCCCAGCGTCTGGCCGCCGTGGGTCCAGAACTTGGCGAAGAAGCCGAACAGGGCGAACAGCAACACCGTGGACAGCAGCGGGTCGCCATCCAGCGCGCCCGTCTCGGTGAGCGCTCGCATGCGAGCCTCGCCGATGATCGACATCTGGATCAGCTTGTAGACGCCCGCCGTCACGATCAGCAGGGCCGTGCAGAGCAGGAAGTCGTAGAACATCGCTGCCAGGCGTCGGCCAAGGCCGACAGGCGGGAATTCACCCTGGGGAGTGAGCAAGGGCTTGGTCATGCACGGTGGCTCCGAAAGACGAAGCCGCCATTCTACGGTTAAAAAAAAGCCCCTGCACTTGGCAGGGGCTTTTTCGAAGCCGGATCGGCTTACTCTGCAACCTGAACCTTGTCAGCTTGCATGCCTTTCTGGCCTTGCACGGCTTCGAAGGTGACCTTCTGGCCTTCTTTCAGGCTCTTGAAGCCATTGCCTTCGATCGCGCGGAAGTGAACGAACAGATCCGCACCGCTTTCGGGGGTAATGAAGCCGTAACCTTTCTCGTCATTGAACCACTTGACGGTACCGTTCTGACGCTCAGCCATTTTCTTGCTTCCTATGAATCTTTAGATAGTGATTTCAGTTTCTTTCGTTTTGGAAGGACGAAAGAGTACTGGGCTGGGTTGCAGGAAAGTAAGAGACGTCAGACGGGTTGTAGCAAAATTCGGCTACTGGCCCAGGTCACGAACTGTTGCGACCCATGCAAACACAGTGAGCCGACTCTACGCCAACTCTCGCGACAAAAACAAGCCCCGAATCGCCTCCAGATCAGGCTTTTGCCGATTACCGACACAATGGTCGCAAACAGCATGGCGCCTGGGCTGGCGCCATGTTCGAAAGTTATTGAATGGGTTCGCAATCGAATAAGCGAGCGCTTAATGAATTACCTTCAACCTCGGTAGTAACGCGGTACAACGAAAGGCATTTTGCTGACCTTCAAGGCAACTTGTTTGCCCCGCACCACGGCGAACAGCGGCGTTTCCAATGCACTGTGTTCACTATCGACGTACCCCATCGCCACAGGCGCATTCAATGTCGGTCCGAAGCCGCCACTGGACACCCTTCCGACCGTCTTGCCAGTGCCATCGACGATGTCGGCACCTTCTCGAACCGGCGTACGCTCCAGTGGCAGCAGGCCGACGCGCTTGCGGGCCACGCCCTCACGCTGCTGCTCGAACACCCGCTCAGCGCCTGGGAAACCGCCCGCACGCGCGCCCTCGGCGCGACGGGCCTTGGACACGGCCCACCACAAGCTGGCTTGCACTGCGGTGGTGTCAGGGTCCATGTCGTGTCCATACAGGCATAGCCCGGCTTCCAGGCGCAGCGAGTCGCGGGCGCCGAGGCCGATGGGTTGTACCTCGGGTTCGGCCAGCAGGCGCCGCGCCAAGGCTTCGGCGTGCGCCGTGGGTACCGAGATCTCGTAGCCGTCTTCGCCGGTGTAGCCAGAGCGACTGATCAGGCAATCCGCCTCGAGCAGCGTCACGCGCCGCACCTGCATGAAGGTCATCTGCGCCACTTCAGGTGCCAGGCGCTGCAGCACCGAGGCCGCTGCCGGGCCTTGCAGTGCCAGAAGGGCGCGCGTCTCGAACAGCGGTTGCACCTCGCAACGGGCGCCCAGATGCTCGCGCAGATGGGCCAGGTCCTGCTCCTTGCAGGCGGCGTTGACCACCAGAAAGAGCGTGTCGTCGCCGAGATTGGCGACCATCAGGTCATCGAGGATGCCGCCCTGTTCGTCGGTGAACAGCGCATAGCGCTGGGTGCCCACCGGCAGGTCGACGATGTCCACTGGCACCAGGCTTTCCAAAGCGGTCGCCGCCTCAGGCCCGTGCAGCAGGATCTGGCCCATGTGCGAGACGTCGAACAATCCCGCCTGGCTGCGGGTGTGCAGGTGTTCCTTGAGTACGCCCAGCGGGTACTGCACGGGCATGTCGTAGCCGGCGAACGGCACCATGCGTGCGCCCAGTTCCAGGTGAAGGGCGTGCAGCGGGGTCTTGAGCAGTGTGGCGGACATCGATGACTCCTTGGAATGTGGTCCAGCCCTGCGCGCGAGCGGCAAGTGGCATTCGCACGCAGGCCTTGCTGAGGCTGCGACGTTGGCGGCCTCAGACGTCCTGATAGCTTTCGATCGACGGGCAGGCGCAGACCAGGTTGCGGTCGCCGTAGACGTTGTCGACGCGGCCCACCGGCGGCCAGTACTTGTTGTCCATCAGGCTGGGTAGCGGATACACCGCCTGCTCGCGGCTGTAGCCATGTGCCCATTCCCCGACCAACTCGGCTGCGGTGTGCGGGGCGTTCTTCAGCGGGTTGTCGTCCCTGTCCAGGCTGCCGTTCTCTACCGCGCGAATCTCTTCGCGGATCTGGATCATCGCTTCGCAGAAGCGGTCCAGTTCCTGGCGCGACTCGCTCTCGGTCGGCTCGATCATCAGCGTGCCGGCCACCGGGAAGGACATGGTCGGGGCATGGAAACCGAAGTCGATCAGGCGCTTGGCCACATCATCGACGCTGATGCCGCTGGAGTCCTTGAGCGGGCGCAGGTCGAGGATGCATTCGTGGGCCACCAGGCCATTGCTGCCGCTGTACAGCACCGGATAGTGCTCTTCCAGTCGGCGGGCGATGTAGTTGGCATTGAGAATGGCCATCTGCGAAGCGCGCTTGAGCCCCGCCCCGCCCATCATGCGGATGTACATCCAGGTGATGGGCAGGATGCTGGCGCTGCCGAATGGCGCAGCGCAGACCGCCCCAGTGGTGTTCTCCAGCGCCGCATGACCGGGCAGGAACGGTGCCAGGTGGGATTTGACGCCGATCGGCCCGACGCCCGGCCCGCCACCGCCGTGGGGGATGCAGAAGGTCTTGTGCAGGTTCAGGTGCGAGACATCGCCGCCGAACTTGCCTGGGGCGCACAGCCCGACCATGGCATTCATGTTGGCGCCATCGATGTACACCTGGCCACCGTTGTCGTGGATCAGCGCGCAGATCTCACCGATGGCTTCCTCGAACACGCCGTGGGTCGACGGGTAGGTGATCATCAGTGCGGCGAGGTGCTCGCGGTGCTGGCTGGCCTTGGCCCGCAGATCGTCGACATCGACGTTGCCGCGCGCGTCGCAGGCAGTCACCACCACGCGCATGCCGGCCATGTGGGCCGTGGCCGGGTTGGTGCCGTGGGCCGAAGAGGGGATCAGGCAGATGTCGCGGTGGCTGTCGCCGCGGCTTCGGTGATAGGCGCGGATCGCCAGCAGGCCGGCATACTCGCCCTGCGAGCCGGCATTGGGCTGTAGCGACACCGCGTCGTAGCCGGTGGCAGCGCAGAGCATGGCCTGCAATTCATCGGTCAGTTGCTGGTAACCCTGGCTTTGGCTGGCCGGGGCGAACGGGTGCAGGTTGCCGAATTCGGCCCAGGTCACCGGCATCATTTCGCTGGCCGCATTGAGTTTCATGGTGCACGAGCCCAGCGGGATCATGCTGCGGTCCAGGGCCAGGTCCTTGTCGGCCAGGCGGCGCAGGTAGCGCATCAACTCGGTTTCGCTGTGGTAGCGGTTGAATACCGGGTGTTCGAGGTAGCCCGAGCGGCGCAGCAGGGCCTGCGGCAGGCGCGAAACGGGGCCTTCGACCAGGGCGTTGAAGTCGGGCAGGCGACGGCCTTCGGCGAACAGCCCCCACAGCGCTTCGACATCGGCTTGGGTGCTGGTTTCGTCCAACGACAGGCCCACGTGCGTGGCGTCGATCTGGCGCAGGTTGAAGCGCTGTGCCCGGGCTTTTTCGTGAAGCGCGGCGGTGGCGGCGCCGGTGTTCAGGGTCAGGGTGTCGAAGCAGGTGCTGTTGAGCACCGAGACGCCGAGGCTGTCGAGGCCGGTAGCGAGCACGGCAGTCAGCGTGTGCGTGCGTTCGGCGATGCGCTTGAGGCCGTCGGGGCCGTGATAGACGGCGTACATGCTGGCGATGTTGGCCAACAGCACCTGGGCGGTGCAGATGTTGCTGGTGGCCTTCTCGCGACGGATGTGCTGCTCGCGGGTCTGCATGGCCAGGCGCAGGGCGGTTTTGCCGAAGCGGTCGATCGACACGCCGACCAGGCGGCCCGGCATGTCGCGCTTGAACGCGTCGCGAGTGGCGAAGTACGCCGCGTGGGGACCGCCAAAGCCCAGCGGCACGCCGAAGCGCTGGGCGCTGCCGATGGCCACGTCGGCACCGAAGTCGCCCGGCGGGGTGAGCAGGGTCAGGGCCAGCAGGTCGGCGGCTACTGCTACCAACGCGTTGCCGTCGTGCAGGCGTTGGACCACTTCGCGGTAGTCGAACACTGCACCATGGCTGGCCGGATACTGCAGCAGCGCACCGAAGTAGGCGCTGGTGTCCTGCAGCGCGAACTCATCGCCCACCACCACTTCGATGCCCAGCGGCTCGGCGCGGGTGCGCAGTACATCGAGGGTCTGCGGATGGCAATGCACGGAGGCGAAGAAGGCATTGCTGGCCTTGTTCTTCGACAGCCGCTTGCAGAAGGTCATGGCCTCGGCCGCAGCGGTGGCTTCATCGAGCAGCGAGGCGTTGGCGATCGGCAAACCGGTCAGGTCGCTGATCAGCGTCTGGAAGTTCAGCAGCGCCTCCAGGCGACCCTGGGAAATTTCCGGCTGATAGGGGGTGTAGGCGGTGTACCAGGCCGGGTTTTCCAGCAAGTTGCGCAGGATCGGCGCTGGCGTGTGGGTGCCGTAGTAGCCCTGGCCGATGAAGCTCTTGAACAGCTCATTGCGTGCAGCGATGGTCTTGAGGGCGGCGAGCGCGTCGGCTTCGCTTTGCCCATCGGCATGACCGAGCACGCTGGTGCCCTTGATGCTTTCGGGAATGACCGCAGCGGTCATGGCTTCGAGCGAATCGAAGCCCAGGGTGTGCAGCATGCCCTGTTCGTCGGCGCTATTCGGGCCGATGTGGCGGGCGATGAATTCGTTGGCGGTGCCGAGGTTGCTGGTCATGGTGGTGATCCTCAGGCGTTGGCGTTGAGCAGGCGGTCGTAGGCATCCTGGTCGAGCAGGGCGGCCACTTCAGCCATGTCGGCGGGGACGAAGCGGAAGAACCAGCCTTGGCCCAGTGGGTCTTCGTTGACCTGTTCCGGGCTGTCGTTGAGGTCTTCGTTGACGGCGACCACTGCGCCAGTGAGCGGCATGTACACACCGCTGGCGGCTTTGACCGATTCGACGGTGGCGGCTTCGGCACCTTTGTCGTAGTGCTGCAACTCCGGCAGTTGCACGAAGACCACATCGCCCAAGGCGTTCTGGGCGTAGGCGGTAATGCCGACGGTGACGCTGCCGTCCGCTTCGACGCGCAGCCATTCGTGATCTTCGGTGAAACGCAACTCGCTCATGGGAAATCCTCGTAACGCAGGGGTCGATGGGCGCGGTGGTTCCGCGCTCTTGAGATGGGATTTCACCTAGCAATAATGCGGCCACTCGAATGGAAGCCCTTCAATTCAATGGGTTGGGAGCTTTTTGTGGGTGCGGGGGAGCGTGGAGATGGAATGAAAACGCTACGGCGCAAAAGTGGGAACAAAAGATCGACCAATCAAACCTTTGCAGAGACAAGCGCAACAGGGTTTGTACTGATTTCATTACGGTGTATTGAAATCAGTACGGCCGTGGTCGGCCTCAGGACTTTCCAGAGATGCCGTACTTGCGCAAGCGCTGCGCAATGGCGGTATGCGAGGTATGCAGCCGCGCGGCGAGTTGGCGCGTCGAGGGGTAGCTGGCATAGAGCCGTTGCAGCAAACTGCGCTCGAAATCGCCGACGGCCTGTTCCAGGCTAGCCACTTCGCCGTCCTGCCCGCGCGCGACCGACGTGCCAGCAATGTCCAGATCGCCAATGTCCACCAAGTGGCTTTCGCAAATGGCGGCGGCGCGGAAAATCACGTTCTGCAACTGGCGCACGTTGCCCGGCCAGGGGTTGGCCAGCAGCGCTTGGTGGGTGGCGGGCGCCAGGCGGCAGGGCGGGCGCTGGATCTGGGTGCAAGCCTGCTGCATGAAGTAGTGGGCCAGCATCAGGATGTCCTGCCCGCGGTCGCGCAAGGGCGGCACTTGCAGGTTGAGCACGTTCAGCCGATAGAACAGGTCTTCGCGGAAGCTGCCTTCAGCGACCATGCGCTCCAGGTCGCGGTGGGTGGCGCTGATGATGCGCACGTCGACCTTGACCTCACGGTCGCCGCCAACCCGGCGGAAGCTGCCGTCACTGAGAAAACGCAGCAGCTTGGCTTGCAGGTACGGCGACATTTCGCCGATCTCGTCGAGGAACACCGTGCCTTTGTTGGCCAGCTCCATCAGACCGGGCTTGCCGCCGCGCTGGGCGCCGGTGAAGGCGCCGGGGGCATAGCCGAACAGCTCGCTCTCGGCCAGACTCTCGGGCAGCGCGGCGCAGTTGAGTGCCAGGAATGGTGCGGCCTGGCGGCTGCTCAACGCATGGCAGGCGCGGGCCACCAGTTCCTTGCCGGTGCCGGTTTCGCCATGCACCAGCAGCGGCGCATCCAAGGTCGCCACGCGCAGGCCGCGGGCCTTGAGGGTGCGGATGACCGGCGACTCGCCGAGCAGTGCATCGAAGCCTTCGGCGCGGTCGTGCCGCAGCGCCGACAGGCGCTCACCCATGCGGTTCGGCGGATACAGCGTGAGCAGGCCACCGGCCTGGGTGATCGGTGTGGCGTCGAGCAGCAGGCTCTGGCCATTGAGCTGCATTTCGCGCATGGGTAGGTGGAAGTTGTTGTCCAGCAGGGCTTGGAGCAGGTTGTCGTCGCCGAATAGCTCGCCCACCGAGCGGCCGGCCGATTCGCGCCCGCACAGGGCGATCAGTGCCGGGTTGGCCAGCAGCACCTTGCCGGCGCTGTCCACGGCCAGCACCGGATCACTCATGGCCGCCAGCAGGGCATCGAGCTGCAGGTGACGGCGCTGGCCGGGCAGAATGTCGACCACCTCCACCGCCTGCACGCCGTGCACCTCGAACAGCGCATCGTGCAGCTCTTCGAGCACGGCAGGGCTCAGGGTCGGTGCGTCGATGTAGACGTTGGGCGGAACCATCTCCACCGCATCGAGGTTGAGGTGACGGGCGCCGAGCAGGGCCAGGACTTCCTGGGTGATACCGACGCGGTCGATGAAGCTGACGTGGATGCGCATGGGGGCGAGCGGTCTTGGGACGAGAGGCAGCAGTATGCCTCGAGATGCCTGGCGCGCCCACACGAACGGTGCATGGTCGGCGCTGGGGTCACTGCAAATGTTCAGGCTTGATCGGATCGCCGGACTTCACCGCCAGCGTCTGGCGGATGTCTTCGAACATGTGGTCGTAGAGTTTGTGCGGCGAGTTCAGGCTCTCGAACTTCTTCGGTGCCGGAAGGTGTGCCTGCGCCCTGCGCGTGAGTTGCATGAGAAAGCTCGGCAGGACCTGGTCCTTGGCCAGGAAGAAGCGTTCGTCCACCGGTTTGCCTTCGATGCTGCCATGCATGTGGAACTGGATGCCGTGCCCTTCCTTGGGGTCCTGGGTGGCCTCGTACTCGATGGCGAGGTCGTAGCTGTGGTCGTGGCTGTTGAGCGCGACGCGCTCGATGTGCACGTGACCAGGATGGAACTGGGCCATGGGGCGTCCTCCTGTAAATCGAAAACGGCCGGTGGGGCGCACCGGCCAACTGCGTTCAACGGTAGCTGATCCCGGGCAGGCCGGTCGATATGCGTGTACCGGCGGTGCCTTTGACGATGTCCTCGATGTTCTCCAGCGAGCTGATGACTGCGACCTTGCCGGTATTGCGGGCGAACTCGCAGGCGGCTTGGACCTTGGGGCCCATGGAGCCGGCGGCGAAACCGAGCGTGTCCAGCGCGTCCGGGTGCGCCTGGGCGATGGCGGTTTGCGTCGGCTTGCCGAAGTCCACATAAGCGGCATCGACGTCGGTGGCGATGATCAACAGGTCGGCGTCGAGCTGCTCGGCCAGCAGCGCGGAACACAGGTCTTTGTCGATCACGGCCTCGATGCCTTTGAGTCGTCCATGGGCATCGTACATCGTCGGAATGCCGCCACCCCCGGCACAGATCACCAGTGTGCGCTTTTCCAGCAGCCATTTGATCGGGCGGATCTCGAAGATACGCTTGGGTTTGGGGCTGGCGACCACGCGGCGGTACTTGTCGCCATCGGCCTTGACCACCCAGCCCTTTTCCTGCGCCAGGCGCTCGGCTTCCTGCCGTTCGTAGATCGGTCCGATGAACTTGGTCGGGTCTTTGAAGGCCGGGTCGTCGGCATCGACTTCGACCTGGGTGAGCAGGGTGGCGAAGGGCACTTCGAAGTCGAGCAGGTTGCCCAATTCCTGCTCGATCATGTAGCCGATCATGCCTTCGGTCTCAGCGCCGAGCACGTCCAGCGGATAGGCCTCGTCAGGCTTGTAGGCCTGGCCCTGGAGCGACAGCAGGCCAACCTGCGGGCCGTTGCCGTGGGCGATGACCAGCTCGTTGCCCGGATGGATGCGGGCGATACGCTCGGCAGCGGTACGAATGTTGGCGCGCTGATTATCAGCGGTCATCGGTTCGCCGCGGCGAAGCAGGGCGTTACCGCCCAGTGCAACCACGATACGCATGGGGAATCTCCTTTGGGAAGCCACTGCGAGCGGTGAGCGCCGAGCGGCCAGTAGACGCGCGGTCGGGCTGAGGCTCGCAGCTTGACGCTCAAAGATCGGCGAGGGTCGAGACCAGGATCGCTTTGATCGTGTGCATGCGGTTCTCGGCCTGTTCGAAGGCGATGCAGGCCGGGGACTCGAACACGTCGTCGGTGACCTCGATGCCGTTGGTCAACTCCGGGTACTGCGCGGCGATCTGCTTGCCGACCTTGGTCTCGCAGTTGTGGAAGGCGGGCAGGCAGTGCATGAATTTGGTCCGCGGGTTGCCGCTGGCCTGCATCAGCGCAGCGTTGACCTGATAAGGCTTGAGCAGCGTGATGCGCTCGCCCCAGGCTTCGATCGGCTCGCCCATCGACACCCACACGTCGGTGTGGATGAAGTCCACGCCCTTGACGGCCGCGCGCGGGTCTTCGGTCAGGGTCAGGCGTGCGCCGCTTTCTTCGGCGTACTGCTTGCAGCGTTGCACCAGATCGTCGTGGGGCCAGAGGTCCTTGGGCGCGGCGATGCGCACATCCATGCCGAGCTTGGCGCCGATCAGCAGCAGCGAGTTGCCCATGTTGTTGCGCGCATCGCCCAGGTAGGCATAGCTGATGTCGTGCAGCGGCTTGTCGCTGTGCTCGCGCATGGTCAGCACGTCGGCGATCATCTGCGTGGGGTGGTATTCGTCGGTCAGGCCGTTGAACACCGGCACGCCGGCGAATGTGGCCAGCTCCTCGACGATCTCCTGCTTGAAGCCGCGATATTCGATGGCGTGGTACATGCGCCCGAGCACGCGGGCGGTGTCCTTCATGCTTTCCTTGTGGCCGATCTGCGAGGAATTGGGATCGATGTAGGTGACGTTGGCGCCTTGGTCATAGGCGGCGACCTCGAAGGCGCAGCGGGTGCGGGTGGAGGTCTTCTCGAAGATCAGCGCGATGTTGCGGCCCTTCAGGTGCTGCTGCTCGGTGCCGGTGTACTTGGCACGCTTGAGGTCGCGCGACAGGTCCAGCAGGTACTTGAGTTCGCGGGTGCTGTGGTGTTCGAGGCTGAGCAGGTTGCGGTTACGCATGTTGAACGCCATGACGGTGTCTCCTTGGGTTCGGTAGGCTCGTGTGGCCGGGAATGACGGCTCTCAGTAGTCGATCGGGTCGCGCACGATCGGGCAGGTCATGCAGTGGCCGCCGCCGCGACCCCGGCCCAGTTCGCCGGCGCTGATGGTGATCACTTCCACGCCGGCCTTGCGCAGCAAGGTGTTGGTGTAGGTGTTGCGGTCGTAGCCGATGACCACGCCGGGCTCCAGGGCCACCACGTTGTTGCCGTCGTCCCACTGCTCGCGCTCGGCGGCGAAGCTGTTGCCACCGGTTTCCACGACTCGCAGCTTCACCCCCAGGTGTTCGCCGACCACGTCGATGAACGATTTATGTTCCCGGCGTACGTCCATGCCGTAGGGCTTGCTCTCGTCGGGGCGAATGATGAACGGCACGATTTCGCTGACCACCTCCGGGAAGACCGTGACCAGGTCGCGGTCGCAGAAGCTGAACACCGTGTCCAGGTGCATCGCTGCGCGCGACTTGGGCAGGCCGGCGACGATGACTTTTTCCACCGCGCCCTTGGCGAACAAGCTCTGCGCCAACTGGCCGATGGCCTGGCGCGAAGTGCGCTCGCCCATGCCGATCAGCACGACGCCGTTGCCGATCGGCATCACGTCGCCGCCCTCGAGGGTGGACTGGCCATGCTCCTTGTCAGGGTCGCCGTACCAGACCTGGAAGTCGGCCTGGGTGAACTGTGGGTGGAAGCGGTAGATGGCCGTGGCCAGCAGGGTCTCCTGGCGGCGCGCCGGCCAGTACATGGGGTTGAGCGTGACGCCACCGTAGATCCAGCAGGTGGTGTCGCGGGTGAACTGGGTGTTGGGCAGCGGCGGCAGGATGAAGCTGGAATGGCCCAGGTAGTCGTTGTACATCTTCACCACTGCCGCGCCTTCGCTCTGCGGCAGGTCCTGGCCGGCCACGCCGCCGATCAGGAATTCGGCCAGGTGGCGCGGCTCCAGGCCCTCCAGCCAACTGCGCACTTCGTTGGTGAGGCCGACGCCGACGGTGTCCGGCGAAATCTTGCGGTCGAGGATCCAGGCCAGCGCCGCCTTGTCCTGCACGATGTCGGTCAGCAGGTTGTGCATCTCCAGCACCTCGACGCCGCGCTCGCGCATCTTGGTGACGAAGTCGAAATGGTCGCGCTTGGCCTGGTCGACCCAGATCACATCGTCGAACAGCAGTTCGTCGCAGTTGCTTGGGGTCAGACGCTTGTGCGCCAGCCCCGGTGCACAGACCATCACTTTGCGCAGTTTGCCGGCTTCTGAATGGACGCCGTATTTCGCTTTGTCCGCAGACATGAGGTGTTCCTCCAGCAAGAGGTGATTCACAGGGTCAGGAAGCCGTCGTACAGGCCGTAGGCTGCCAGCAGGGCGCCCAGGACCACGGCGGCGAAGATCAGTTTTTCCAGGCGGCTGAAAATGGGTTGGCCCACTTCGTGCCGGGCCTTGGCGAACAGGATCGCGCCCGGTGCGTAGAGCAATGCCGACAGCAGCAGGTACTTCACGCCGCCGGCGTACAGCAGCCAGATGGCGTAGAGCAGGGCGATGGTGCCGATGGCCAGGTCCTTGCGTCGTTCGGCCAGGGCCTGCGCGTAGGTTTCCCCGCGCACCGCCAGCAGCACCGCATAGGCCGCCGACCACAGGTAGGGCACCAGGATCATCGAGGTGGCGAGGTAGATCAGCGACAGGTAGGTGCTGTTGGAAAACAGGGTGATGACCAGGAAGATCTGCACCATGGCGTTGGTCAGCCACAGGGCATTGGCCGGCACATGGTTGGCGTTCTCACGGCGCAGGAACGCCGGCATGGTGTGGTCCTTGGCGGCCGCGAACATGATTTCCGCGCACAGCAGCACCCACGACAGCAGCGCTCCCAGCAGCGAAATGATCAGGCCGACACTGATCAACAGCGCCCCCCAGTGACCGACGACGTGTTCGAGCACGGCGGCCATCGATGGGTTTTGCAATCTGGCCAGTTCCGGTTGGGTCATCACGCCCATCGACAGCACGTTCACCAGCACCAGGAACAGCAACACGGTGACGAAGCCGATGACCGTGGCCTTGCCCACGTCGGCGCGTTTTTGCGCCCGTGAGGAAAAGATGCTCGCGCCTTCGATGCCGATGAACACCCATACGGTCACCAGCATCATGTTGCGCACCTGGCTCATCACCCCGCCCAGGTCGGGGGAGTCCTGGCCCCAGATGTCGGCGGTGAACACGTCGAGCTTGAAGGCGAACAGACAGATCAAGGCGAACAGCAGCAACGGCACCACCTTGGCCACCGTGGTGACCAAGTTGATGAACGCCGCCTCCTTGATGCCGCGCAGCACCAGAAAGTGCACGCTCCACAACAACAGCGAGGCGCCGACGATGGCCGCTGGCGTGTTGCCCTGGCCGAAGATCGGGAAGAAATAGCCCAGGGTGCTGAACAGCAGGACGAAATAGCCGACATTGCCTAGCCAGGCGCTGATCCAGTAGCCCCAGGCCGAAGAGAAGCCCATGTAGTTGCCGAACCCGGCCTTGGCGTAGGCGTAGACGCCGCCGTCCAGGTCGGGCTTACGGTTGGCCAGGGTCTGGAACACGAAGGCGAGGGTGAGCATGCCCACGGCGGTGATTGCCCAGCCGATCAGCACCGCGCCGACCCCGGCGCTGGCGGCCATGTTCTGCGGCAGCGAGAAGATACCGCCGCCGATCATCGACCCCACTACGAGGGCAACTAATGCACCAAGTTTGAGTTTTCCGGGAGCATCAGACATTTAACGACTCCACGTCAGGAGGAAGTTGCTGAAAGAATAAATCCGACGCGTTCGACATTCGCTGATTTGGATCAGTCGTTGAGGATTCGTCGTCAGAAACTTCCCGCTCGCTAGTTCTAAATTGAAGACGAAGGCGATCCATCCCTCTGCATGAAGGCCATGTGCCACAAGGCTTTGAGGTCGGCCGCCAGAAAAACACGGCGTTTGCCAAGTAAACTTTCAACCTAGTCGTTTCCTGGGTTTTCGCCCATTTTTCTCGTCTTCAAAGGCGATAAGTGCTCAGGATGTGAAACGTTTGGCACTCGGCTTCTGGATAAGCGCTCACCGATAGACAGATCCGTTATGAGTCATTTAAATTTAATGGTTTTAGTTGATATGACTGTCATGAAATCTCACGCTTCAATTCGATCGTTCAACTGCCGTGCACGCGGTGAGGGTGCTCCTTGATGGGCGAGCAAGGACACAAACTGGGCCTGGGCGCGCTCGTCGCCTTGGTCGTGGGGTCGATGATCGGCGGCGGTATCTTTTCGCTGCCGCAGAACATGGCCGCCCGTGCCGAAGTGGGCGCGGTGCTGATCGGTTGGTCGATCACCGCCGTGGGCATGCTGGCGCTGGCGTTCGTGTTCCAGACCCTGGCCAATCGCAAGCCGACACTCGACTCGGGCGTGTATGCCTACGCCAAGGCCGGGTTCGGCGACTATCTGGGTTTCTGCTCGGCTTGGGGCTATTGGATCAGTGCCTGGATGGGCAATGTCGGCTACTTCGTCCTGCTGTTCAGCACGCTGGGGTTCTACATTCCGTTGTTCGGCGAGGGCAATACGCCCCTGGCCATCGGCTGTGCCTCACTGTTGCTCTGGAGCGTGCACCTCTTGGTGCTGCGCGGCATCAAGGAGGCGGCGTTCATCAATCTGGTCACGACCGTAGCGAAGGTCGTGCCGCTGCTGATCTTCATCGTCATCGCCGCTTGCGCTTTTCGCGCCGATGTCTTCACCCGCGATGTCTGGGGCCTGGATACGCCGCAGTTGGGCAGCGTGCTGGAGCAGGTGCGCAGCATGATGCTGGTGACGGTGTTCGTGTTTATCGGCATCGAGGGCGCCAGCGTCTATTCCGGACGCGCGCGGCGTCGCTCGGATGTGGGCCGGGCGACGTTGATCGGTTTTCTCGGCGTGTTGGCGCTGTTGGTGCTGGTCAATGTGCTGTCGCTGGGGGTGATGAGTCGTGGCCAGTTGGCAGGATTGCCGAACCCGTCGTTGGCTTCGGTACTGGAGCACCTGGTAGGCCCCTGGGGCGCGCTGCTGATCAGCGTCGGCCTGGCGGTGTCGCTGCTCGGCGCCTTGCTGTCGTGGGCGTTGCTCTGTGCCGAGATCCTGTTTGCCACGGCCCGTGACGGCACGATGCCGCGTTTTCTCGCCAAGGAGAACGCCAACCAGGTCCCGGCCAATGCGCTGTGGCTGACCAATGGCATGATCCAGGGTTTCCTGTTGATCACGCTGTTTTCTGCCGGCACCTACACCAGCCTGATCTACCTCGCCTCATCGATGATCCTGATGCCGTACTTCTGGTCGGCCGCCTATGCCTTGAAGTTGGCCTGGTGCGGCGAGGGTTATGCCGGGCAGTCGGCAACGCGGCGCAAGGACCTGATGATTAGTCTGCTGGCCCTGGTGTATGCGCTGTGGTTGCTGTACGCCGGTGGCGCCAAGTACCTGCTGCTCTCGGCGCTGCTGTATGCCCCTGGTGCAATCCTGTTCGCACGGGCTCGCCGAGAGCAGGGCCGGGCGCTGTTCAGCCGATGGGAGACGCTGATCTTCGCCGTGGTGCTGCTGGGCGCCGGGGTGGCGGCCTGGGCGCTTTCGGTGGGGCTGCTGAGTCTTTAGCGTCCCGCCCTGTGACGGTCACCAGGCCGGGCCGGCCGAACCCAGCTCGTTGGCGCCCAGTGCCCACTCCAACTGCGCGCAGCCCACTCTCAACGGGCCCTTGAGCCGCTGCGCCACGCCCCAGGGCGTTTGCTCCAGGTGGGGATCGAGATCGTCGGCGCTTTCTTCGGCCAGTGGCAGGTCTTCGCCGACCGTACCGTGCTCGACCAGCAAGGCGGCGGTGCGCGCCAACGACAGGCGCGCGCGGCAACCGGCGCCGCTGTGCAGGCGCTGTTGCAGGCCCCGAATCGCTTCGGCGGCCATCAGGTAACCGGTGGCGTGGTCGAGCGCCTGCACTGGCAGCGGTATGGGTTTTTCCGCCTGCTGCCAGCGCATGCCTTCACGGGCGATACCGCTGCTCATCTGCACCAGGCTGTCGAAACCCCGGCGATCCTGCCACGGCCCGCTCCAGCCGTAGGCATTGAGGCTGACGTCGATCAGACCGGGGTTGAGCTGGCGCCGATACCGCGCGCCGAAGCCCAGACGCTCCAGGGCATTGGCGCGATAGCCGTGCAGCAGGACGTCGGCGTCGGCAAGCAGGGCGGCGAACGTCTCGCGGTCTGCGGGGGCGTGCAAGTCCAGACGCGCGCAGCGCTTGCCGAGGGTGACCTCAGCGACCAGCGAGGGCTCTTCCCAGGCTGGCGGGTCGATACGCAGGACCTGGGCGCCGAAGCCGGCCAGCAGGCGGCTGGCCGTGGGGCCGGCGATGATGCGGGTCAGGTCGAGTACCTTGAGCCCTGCCAACGGACGCGTCGGTGTGCCCTGCCAGGTCAGGATCGGGCCGGCTTCGAAGCCTTCGCGCAGCACCAGCGGCTCCTGGTTGACGGCCAGGCCTTGGGGATGCGCGCACCACTGCGCCCAACTGCGCATCTTCGCCGCGCAGCCGCCGGCCTGGACCACGGCGCTTTCCAGCGCTTCGGCATCCCAGCGCGCGACCTCGGCGGCGACGGCCTGGCGTTCGGCGGGGGTGCCCAGCACAGCCAGTGCCGCCTGACGGTGATGGACGGCGTTGGTGTGCAGGCGAATCCAGCCGTCACGGGTGGGGTAGTCGTCCGCGATGGCGTCCCACAACGGCGGTGTCTGCCAGCCGTGGGGACGCAGGCTGGTGGCGAACCAGAACGAAGCCAGGCGCCGATCGACGCTGACCAACGGGCATTGGTCGGTCTGTTGTTGCAGCAGCCTGGCCAGGGCCAGACCAGCGGCTGCCACACTGGCGGCGGCCAGGTCGGTGACGGCGAAGGTCGAGGGCAGCGCGCCGATGCCGTGCCAACGCAGGGCGCTGCTGTCCAGGTCGAGTGCTTGGGCGATGGTGTCGAGCATCTGATGCATGCAGGATCCTCCGTGCTGGAAGTCATTGCAGTACATCCGGCGCGTCGATGCAATGTCAGCGTTGCAGTTCGGCGGGAAGTGGCGCAGTGGGATGCTCTGGACGCGACCAGATCCACAGGTTGCCCAGGGTCATGCCGGCGATGGCCAGGAACACCGGCCAGCGGTGCTCGAGCACGATCAGCATCAGGCTGGCGCACAACAGCATGCTCAGGGTGGCGCTGATCTTGGCGCGGCGCTGGATGACCTTGCCATTGCGCCAGTTCCACAGGATCGGTCCGAACAGCCGATGGTTGTCCAGCCACGCTGCCAAGCGGGGCGAGCTGCGGGTCGCGGCCCAGGCGGCGAGGAGGATGAACTCGGTGGTGGGCAGGCCGGGTATCACGATGGCGACCAGGCCTATCCCGAGGCTGACATAGGCCAGAAGCGCATACAGCAGGCGTGACACTCGGGAGCGGGCAAGTCGGGTCGTCATGGTCTCACTGCAAGGCGGTACGGCCACCGGGAGGGTGGCCGGCAAAGGCATTTCAAGCCAGCGCGGCATCGGTGGCATAGGCGTGCCTGAGCAGCTCGGTAAAGCGCTCGAAGGCAGCCACGGCGGCGTGCTCGGCGGCGGCGTCCTGTTCTGGCGACAACTGCAAGCCGTCCAGCGTGCGGGTGAACTGTTTCCAGCCTTCGGCCCGGCCACCTTCGGGCTCGCCCAGATGGCGGGCACCGAAGCTGTCGGACAGGCCCAGCGCCTGCGCGCGCTTGATCAGGAACGCGGCGCCCAGTTTGGAGCCTTCGGAGACGAAGATCCAGCCCAGCGCCTGGCCCAGCGTCGGCGCGGTCACGGCGCCGGGAACGGGTGACGGCACAGCGGTATTCAAGTCTGCCAGATCCAGCCGTGCCTGTTCGGCCCGGCAGCGGGCGGCGAGGTCCGGGAAGAGCGAGATCAGCGCCGGGTCGTTGTACAGCGCCTGCAGTTCGGACTGGAACAGGTACTGGGCGACGACGAAGCGGGCGAAGCTGTCGCGGCTGTCGAACGGCGCATGCGACTTGACCAGGGCATCGAGCTCGGTATGCGGGGCGTGGGTCACCTGGTTCAGGCGCTGCGAGCGCAGGGCAGGGCGCTCGGAAGGGGCTTGGGTCATGGAGGCATCCTTGGGAAATGGGGCTGTCTAGGTAAAAGACGAAAGAGAAGACGCAGGGCAGTAAAAAAACCTCACCTGCGGTCGGGACGTATTCGCATTGAGGGTCAGATGGGCGGGTGAGCCACTGCGCGCGCAGTGGCTCACGGTGAACAGCCCCGAATCAGATATCCCACACCACATTGATGGCGAAGTTGCGACCGGGCATCGTCAGGCGGTCGAGGTTGGCCGGCTGGGTCACGGCGGCTTCGCCCAGGCCGTCGTAGCCGCGCACGTCATCCCACTGCCAGTATTTCTTGTCGGTGAGGTTGTACAGGCCTGCGTTGACGGTCACGTCGTCGGTGACCTTGTAGAAGCCGGTCAAGTCGAGCACGCCGTAGCCTGGGGTGCGGAACTGCGAGCTGGTACCGTCCGGGGCGAAGAAGGTGCTGTCGTCGACCCGGGTCTTGCGCTTGACCAGCGTCCAGCTCAGCAGGCCACCGTACTGCGGCTGCTCGTAGCCCAGGCCCAGTACGGCGGTGAGCGGGTTGACGCTGTTCAGCGGCTGGCCATTGTCGTCATTGCGGCCATGGGCATAGGCCAGCGAACCCTGGGTGTAGAGGCCCTGGCTGGCGCCGAAGCTGTCCAGGTTCAGACGACCCTTGAGTTCGGCACCCTTGATGGTGGCGTGACGGATGTTGTTGGCCTGGAAGGTCGAGCCGAGGTTGGCCGACTGCACAGCGTCTTCGTTGATGAAGTCGCGGTACTTGTTGTAGAACACCGCGACATCGAACTGGCCGGCCTCGAACTGGCCGCGCAGGCCCGTCTCGTAGCTCTTGCTCTTTTCCGGTTCCAGGTTCGGGTTGGGCTCGACCCGATAGCCCAATGTCGGGTTGTCGAAGCGGCCATACATGGCCTTGGCGGTCGGTGTGCGGAAGCCCTCGGCGTACTGGCCGTACCAGGTGTAGTGATCGTCGAAGGCATAGGTGATGCCGAACTTGGGCGAGACCCGATGCCACTTTTTGTCGCTGTCGTCGATACCGGCGGCCGCCGCGCCGTTGCCCTGGATGCCGCGCAGGAATTCGTCGGTCATCTTCGGCGACAGGCGGGTGTAGTCGTAGCGGGCGCCGGGCAGGAAGGTCCAGTCGTTCCAGCGGATCTCATCCTGGGCGAACAGGCTGTAGGTGTCGACGGTGGGGTCGGGGAAGTCGCTGACCCGTGCCTGACCGTCGTTCGTGCTGACCTGGCCGATGGCGCGGCAGGTGCCGCCGACATTCAGGCAGACGCCGCTACCGCTGCGTGAGCCGGTGACTTTCTCATGCTTGAAGGTGGTGCCGTAGGTCAGCAGGTGCTCGGTCTCGCCGAGGCTGAAGGCCTTGTCCAATTGCGCGTCGAGCACCCACTGACGGTCCTTGTAGGTGGTCTGGCGATCGCGCGCCACTTGGCGCCCGGACGCGAAATACAGCTCGTCGGTGCGCTGGTCGGTCTTGGCGATCTGGTAGTTCAGGCTCCACTTGACGTGATCTGCCAGCAGGCTGTCGAGGCCGAATTCATGATTGATGCCCACGCGTTCGCGGGTGACGGTGTCGTTGCCTTGGCGCAGGCGGTAGCTGTTCATGGCGCCGAAGCCTGGGATGAACGGCCCACCCACGGCGCTGCGGATGTTCTGATCGCGGTCGTCCTTGTAGTGCTCGTAGGTCAGGCCCAGGCGCGCGTCGTCGGTGTAGTTCCAGCCCAGCTTGGCCAGCACGTTGGTGGTGCGCACGTCTTCGGGGTTGGCCTCGGTCCGGGCCAGGCCCGTACCGCCGTGGCTGCCGTAGGACTCGGTCTCGTGGCCGTTGCGCTGACTCAGGTGCAGCAAGCCGTCGACGTCGCCCTGGCGGCCGGCGACGGTGGCGGAGGTCAGCCAGCTCTCGTCGGCCGAGCTGTAGCCCGTCTTCAGGCGCGCGCCGATGTCCTTGCCGGGCTTGATGATGTCGTCCGCGTCCAGGGTGTAGTAGCTCACCGCGCCGCCGATGGCATTGCTGCCGTAGAGCACCGAGGCCGGGCCACGCAGGATTTCCACGCGCTTGACGATTTCAGGGTCGACGTAGTTGCGCTGGGTCTGGGCGTAGGGGCCGTAGAAGAAGCTGTCGGGGATCGACACACCATCGATCTGGGTGAGGATGCGCTCGCCGTCGATGCCGCGGATGTTGAAACCGTTCAGGCCGCTGCGTTGGCCGGTGCCGCCCACCGATACGCCGGGCTCGTAGCGCACCAGTTGCTTGATGTCGCCGACGTTCTGCCGGTCCAGTTGTTCGCGGGTGTGTACGCTGACGCTGCTGGGCACCTGGCTGGCATCCTGGGCGCTGCGGGTGGCGCTGACGGTCATCTGCTGCAAGGCGATCACCGTGCCGGCGCGCTGACGTTCGAGCACCACGTTGCCGGGGCCGAGGATGCGAAAATCCAGACCGGTATTGGCGAGCAACTGGCGCAACGCGGCCTCAGGCGACAGCGCGCCTTGGGCGCCGGGGGAGGCCACATCCTGGGCCAGTTCGGCGGAAAAGCCGACCTGCCAGCCGGTGGTCTGGCTGAAGGCATTGATGGCTGAGACCAGTGGCTGCTGGGCGATGGCGAAGCGGTATTCGCCGCTACGTGGGCTGCTGACCTGGGCGGGCGCGGCGGCCAGCGCAGGCAGGCAGCCGACGCCACTGGCGATCAAGGCCAAGGTCAATAGGGACAACTGCCCCCGGCGTTGGGGGGAGGAATGAAGACGGGTTGGACCTGAGGACATCGAAAGCGCTCCCTGTCGCGCGAACCGTTATGAGTGAGTGCAGTTCTTGTTTTTGAACAAGAATCAGTTGCATTGGCTATAACGAGACGTGCCAGGATCGCGATTGCGTAAAAAATAGTGGGATGGACTGCGCGGGAGCGCGGCGATCAGTTGAGAATCACCACCTTCGGGTACTCATGCACGTGCGCTGAAGTGATGTGCGCCAGGGCCCGTAGCGCCTCCAGTGGCTGGTCCAGGCGGTAGTTGCCAGTCACCGCTACGGTTTCCAGGCGCGGGTTGCGATTGATGATCCAGCCGGGGTAGTAGCGGCGCAACTCGTCGAGCACCTGGCTCATGGGGCAATTCTCGAAGACCAGGCGACCCTCGACCCAGGCCAGGTCCTTCTGCGGATCGACCCGCTGGCGCTGGCCGAAGCCCTCGGGGCCGACCGCGATGCTGTCGCCGGCACGAAGACGAATGCGCTGGTCGCTGGCGGCCTGCAGGTCGACATCTCCGCGCTGTACCCGCACCTGCGCCTGGCCGTCGAGGTAGCGCACGGCGAAATGGGTATCGCGTGCCTGCGCACGCAGCGGACCAGCCTGGACCTCCAGCGCCGGCTGGTCGCCGCCGGGCACTTCGAAGTAGGCCTCGCCTTGTAGCAGGCGTGCGACTTGCTGGCCGTCGCGCGCGTGACTGGCGAATGCCGAATCGGTGTTCAGCAGCACGTGGGCGCCACCGTCCAGTTGCAAGCGCTGGCGTTCGCCGACCTGGGTCAGGTGGTCGGCTTGCAGGCGCACCGGCAGATTGCCGAAGGTGAACAGCCCCACCAACAGCAACGCAGCCGTGGCCAGCGGTTTCCAGTGGCGACGGAGGCGACCGCGCAGGGACGCGCGACGGCGCTGGTGCAGATCGCCGGCGAGTCGGCGCACCTGCGCGCCGTTCCATAGCGCTTCGGCCTCCACATAGGCGTGGGCGTTATGGTCGTTGGCGCTCAGCCAGGCCTGGAAGTGTTCGGTGTCTTCGGCGCTAGGGCATTGCAGACGGATCAGCCAGTCCTGGGCCTCGTCCAGGGCACGGGCGCGGGCGTCTGGCGCGGCGAGCGATGGGCGAGAGGCGGAGTCGGTCACGGCATGTCCTTGGGCGATGGCTGCTGCAGATGATCGGTGCTGGCGCCAGGGCTGGCAAGCGCTCAGGCGAGGCGCTCGGCCACGCTCACGCAGATCGCCATGATCAGTTTCAGTTCCTTCTGCACCGTGCTGGCCGAGACCTGCAATTGCTCGGCGATTTCCTGGTAGCTGGCGCCCTGCAAGCGGCTGAGGATGAAGATGCGTTGTTGCCGCTCGCTGAGCTGGCCGAGGCTCAGGCTCAGACGCTCCAGCAGTTGTTCGGCGTGCAGGGCATCTTCGCGGCTGCTCAGCGGCGCGGCGACATTGTGCAGAACCTGCTCGCAGACGTCGTCCACCAGCGTGCGCGCCTGGACGCGACGTGCGCGCAGGTGGTCGAGCGCCAGGTTGCGCGCGGTCTGGAAGACGAAAGGTTCGAGGTGTTCCACGGGACGCTCGCCCAATGCGCGAGTGACCCGCAGGTAGGTTTCCTGCACCAGGTCTTCAGCCGTGCTCGGGTTACCGACCATGCGCTGGAGCGTGCGCAGCAGGCTCAGGCGCTGGTTGAGAAACAGGGCAGTGAAGCGGGACTGACTCACGAGAAAACCTGACCGAATGGGATTTTTGATGATGCGTATCATTCGCGCTAAAGGTCAAGCTGGGAAATGTCATGGCGCCATGCTCTATGGGGGCGAGGATTATTTTCAATGTAAGAAATCTGCGGTGATAATCAGCTATTGAGTTTCTAATTGTTTCTATAAGTAGGGATTTTCTGGTTTCTCGATCAAGCGTTGTCTTGAAGGAAGGAGCTGCCTAGGTTTGTGTCTCCAACCTCACGCGATGACGATCGGGAGACACCATGGCCTATCAGGCGGCTCGGAGCATTTCGCCCATTCACTTCGCCGAATTTGCGGTGCTCATCGAGCGTTTGGGACCGAGCGCTGAGCGAGGAGAACTGTCATGACTGGCAAGCCAGCCGCCCGCAAGGGCGACTCGATCAAGTGCCCGGTGCATGGCGACAGCACGCTTCTTTCCGGTTCCTCCAACGTCTTGATCAACGGTCGTCCCGCCGCTCGCGAAGGCGATGAGTGCGCTTGTGGCGACACCCTGAGCACCGGCTTTTCCACCTCCGTGTTCATCAATGGCAAACCGGCTGCGTTACAGGGCAGTGGCGGCGGTCATGGTGGCCTAGTGATTGGCGGATCCGGGAACGTCAATATCGGCGGGGCGGCAAAAGCCGTACCTGCGGCTTCTGACGACTCGCCTGACTGCTATCGCGGGCACTTTCAACTGATAGACCAGATGACAGGTAAGCCCATTGCCGGGCGCAGGGTCAGGCTGTGGTCGGACGATGGGTGGAACCTGGTCGACACCACGGATGCAGAAGGTCGTACGGTTTCGCGCGTTCACAGCCGCCCCGAGACGCTCTACATCGATCTGCTGCGAGACGACGAGGCATGAGCGACAGGCCCCGTCTCGACCAGGGCGGTACGGCGGTGGGCGAGCGCGTCAATCCTGTTCGCCTGCAAGCGCCTCAGCTCGATCAGAACGACAAAAGCGTGCTGTGTTCGGCGGTTTGTCATTGCTCGGCGGCGCCCGCCATCAGCCGTGACGGGCGCAATCTCAAGCAAGTGTGCGTGGCGCAGCACCTGCGGGCGCTGGACGATGTGCTGCAACAGCGCAGCCCCTACAAGCCCGAGGTCAGTTACGACATGACC